>DBEYOB010000187.1:0-11728 GCA_048173955.1 Coriobacteriales bacterium | reverse complement strand
GGCCACGGGTGCGTGCGGCGAGCGCGTCGACCCCCTCCCGGAGCAGATAGCCCACGCCCGCCGCCAGCCCCGCCAGGCCGTGGGCGTTGAGCGTGCCCGCCTCCAGGGCGTCGGGCATCGCAAGGGGCTGGCGCAGCTCGTAGCTGTGGGTTCCTGTGCCGCCCTCGAGCAGGGGCGCGACCTCCAGGCCGTCAGCCGCGCACAGCCCGCCGGTGCCCTGCGGCCCGAGCAGGGCCTTATGCCCGGTGAAGCACAGCGCGTCAACTCCGAGCGCGGCCATGTCGACCGGCAGGGCGCCTGCGCTCTGCGCGGCGTCGAGCACGAAGCGCGCCCCAGCCCCGTGGGCTAGGCGCGTCATCGCGGCGACGTCGTATACGTCGCCGGTCAGGTTCGAGGCATGCGTGGCAACCACGAGGTCGGCCCCGTCGAGCAGGCGTGCGTAGGCGTCGGCATCGAGCGAGCCGTCGGGTTCCACGGGTGCCACCTCGACCGTGCATCCGCGCAGGTCGCGGGCGCGCATGAGCGGCCGCAGCACCGAGTTGTGCGAGGCGGCGGTGGTCACGGCCTTGCCGCCGTCGGGCAGGAGGGCGGCGATGGCGACGTTGAGCGCCTCGGTCGCGTTGGCGGTAAAGGAGACCGCGGCGGGCGAGGGGGCCCCGAGCAGGCGGGCGACGGCGGCGCGGGCCTCGTGCACCGCCATGCTCGCCTCGACCGCCGGCGCGTAGGTCCCGCGGCCCGGGCTGCCGAACCCGCGGATGGCCGCGGCGACCGCCTCGGCGACCTCGGGCGGGCGCAGGTAGCTCGTTGCCGCGCTGTCGAAGTAGATGATGTCGTTTGGTGCCATGGGGCATTCGGTCCTTCCGTTCGCAGCATGTAGGCCGCCTGCGGGGTCTCCCTCGGACAGCCCGCCCGTGCGGGCGCAGGCGACGCGGGCGCCGCCGCACTATCCGCGAGCCGACGCCACGAGGTCGATGAGCTCTTGCTGCGAATGCACGTCGAGCTTGCGGTAGATGTGGCGTACATGCGTCTTGCAGGTGTTGCGCGAGATGGAGAGCGCCTCTTGGATCTGGGGGCCTCCGTATCCGCGTGCGAGCATGCCGGCGACCTCGAGCTCGCGCTCCGACAGGCCGCAACGCGCGGCCAGCGTCTGGCAGTTGCGGGCTATTCTGGCGTCGGGTTCGTCGGTGGGGCGCGGGGCGGTGGCTGCGACGATGCCCGCGAACGCCGCGCTGAACGAGAAGCCGCGCATCCCCACGAGCAGATAGCCGACAAAGGCCACGACCACCAGGGCTGCCGCGATGCCGGCGGCTTCCCCCCAGAAACCGGGAGCCTCCTCTGCCGCACCGCCGAGCACGGAGCCTGCCTCGAGGCCGAGCGCCTGCATGGTGTATCCCATGCCGAGCGCCCACAGTGAGCCGGCGGGGTTGCCGATGCCTACCGATGCGAACACGGTCCAGATGAGGACCCACGAGAAGGCCGCACCGGCGAAGGAGCACGCGTTCGAGAGCGCGGCTTCGGCCGGCGTGCGGTTCCCCAGCATGAAGCCGGCAAGCATGAGCAGCGCCGCGGCATAGAGCAGCCAGTCCTCGCACGGCGGGGCCTTGCGGGCAAAAAGCCACACCGCCCCCGCCGCGAGCGCGGCGACCACCAGGACGTTGGCGAGAAGGGCTGTCCCGAACGCCTGGCCGGCCAGCGAGATGCCGTGGATGATCTCGAAGAAGGCGATGAGCACGAACAGGCGGTGCGTGGGCTTGACGAACGAGTCGGGGTTCGTGGTCTCCAGGTCGGCGAGGGAGGAGTCGCCGCGCGCCGCGCGCACGCTGCGCAAAAACGGCGCGCTGCCCGCATGCCCCACCGCGAGCATGCCGAGCTCGACGGCGGCGACGACAGCGAGCGCCGTTGCGAACGGCAGGTCGGCAGGCACGATGCAGCGCACGGCCGCGCCGGCAAGCTCGCCGGCCATCGCGGCCGCGATCAGGTCGCGCTTGTTGCCCAAGGCGCACAGCGAGGCCCCCACCGCGATGCGCGGCCAGGCGCAGCCGAAGTGGGCGATGCACATGCCCAGCGTCGTGGCGGCAGGCGACGCCGCCTCCATGCCCGCCCACCAGACGGGCGTGCCGACGGCGATGAGCGCGGTCGAGCAGACGCCCAGCATCCAGGCGTGCGTTCGGTGGGGGAACTTCAAGGCAAGCAGGGCGACGAGCGCGTATCCCGCCGCCGCCGCGACGGCTTGGATGCTGACCGAGGGGGCCCACAGATCCTGCGCCGGGGGGAACAGGACGTTCATGAGCAGCCAGACGTCGACCGAGCTGGCGGTGGTGCCGAGCGCGGCGAGCGCGAGGGCGGCAAACCGGCCGCGCGACGGTTCGCGCGAGTCGTCCGCGGCTCCCGAGGCGAGGGTTTGCCCGATATCCGGCGAACGGGCGGCTGTCCGTGCATGTCCGGTCATGGGGCCTCCCCGTCTACTGCGCCGTCTTCCACACCTTCTTTCGCGGGTCGTCGGGTGGTGCCTATCCCCATCCCGTCCGGTCCGCGGGCCGTTCCGCCGTGCATCATACCGCTCCCCGCGACGCGCGCGCATGCGAATCGGCGCCATCGGGCAAAGTGCCGGGGGCGGTCTTCGGCCCGAAAGTCTCGCCCGTTCGGGGCTGCTCGGTACCATTTTTGACCAGAGGTTCCCAAATGCCCAGCTTGTTGGGGGGTGATTGTACAATCACCCAAGGGGTGACCGAACAAACACCCCCGCTCGCCATTCAAATCGAACCGTTCGCCGGATAGAGTGCGGGGCAGCGACGCCGCGGAGCGCGATGCGCACGCGCCCTTTGCGACGGACGCGCCATTCCGTACGATCTACGTCTTGGAGGTCTTTGCAATGGCTGTTTCTACGATGTCCCGCCGTGGGTTTGTGAGCGCCGCCGGCGCCGCGAGTGTTCTTGCCGCCTGCGGCTACGCCGCGAGCGTGGCGAAGGCCGACGAGGCCGCCGCCACCGACGCCTCGGGCGAGCCCGAGTGGGCCGATACCGCCGACGTCGTCGTCTGCGGCGCGGGCGGCGCGGGCCTCAACGCCGCGTACCGCGCGCTGGAGCTCGGCGCCTCGGTCATCGTCCTCGAGAAGTCCGGCTTCACCGGCGGCACGCTGCAGTATTCCGAGGGCGCCTTCCAGGCCGTGTGCGACGACGAGTTCGCCCTCGACGACGGTACCAACCCCGTGACGGCGGGCGACACCCCCGAGCTCATGGCCGAGAACTGGATTGCCATGGCCGACGGCGACTGCGACGAGGACCTCATCCGCACCATGTGCAACCGCTCCGGCGAGGCGCTCGAGTGGGTCAAGAGCAACTTCGGCTGCTCCATCCACAGCACGGCCGGCATCCGCCCGATCCCGTTCGTCCCACAGGAGACGATCGCCGACCGCATCATGTACCTGTGCGACCCCAACGACCCCGAAGGCACCTACGGCCACGGCGGCAAGGTCTGGATGGACAACGCCGGCAAGGCCGTGACCGACGGCGGTGCCAAGGTCGTCTTCGACGCCGAGGTCATCGAGTTCCTGACCGATGACGAGGGCACCGTCATCGGCGTCAAGTGCCTCGACGGCAGCTGCTACAAGGCCGAGAAGGGCGTCATCTGCTGCACCGGCGGCATCGACCGCAACGAGGTCATGGCCAAGCACGTGAACCCGTGGCACTACTGGATCCAGAAGCGCCACCTGATGACGATGGTCGACGCCAACACGGGCGAGGGCATCCTGGCCGGCATGGCGCTCGGCGCCCAGTGCTCCTTCCACGGCACCGACTGCAACCCCGCCTACTTCTGGATCGGCACCAACAAGGCCATGATGAACATCATCGCGGTGGGCCCGCGCGGCTACCGCTTCGCCCGCGAGGACACCACCTACGGCTACTGGAGCCGCTGCCTGTACTGGCAGTCGCGCCAGGAGGGCGGCTTCGACGGCGACTGCTGGATCATCTTCGGCGAGGACAACATCGAGGAGAACAGCGCCCTGCAGGACGAGGAGCAGTTCCAGGCCTGGCTCGACGACGGCACCATCGTCACCGGCGAGGACGCCGCTTCGCTCGCCGACGCCATGGGCATGCCCCAGCAGGCCATCCAGGAGACGCTCGACGAGTGGCAGGCCTGCTGCGACGCAGGCGAGGACCTGCGCTTCGGCCGCGAGGCGCGCTTCGACGGCATCAATGCCCCCTACTACGCCATGAAGCTCATCATGACCGACACCGGCGCCTTCGGCGGCATGGTCATCGACGAGCAGTGCCACGTCATCGACTATGAGGGCAACCCCATCCCGCACCTGTTCGCGGCGGGCAACTGCTCGGCCGGCTGGCTCGGCGACTTCTACTACGGTTCGGGCACCTGCCTCATGGCCTGCGCCGTGCTCGGCATGATTTCGGCCGAGAACGCCGTCAACGGCGTGTATGAGAGCGACCCGGCGAAGCCCGGCGCGACCGGCCAGACCGACCTAGAGGCCGCTGCCGAGGAGGAAGCCGCCGAAAGTGCCTCCGCGACCGACCTCTCTGCCGTGGCCGACGGCACCTACGAGGGCGCCGGCAAGGGCATGGGCGGCGACGTCCCGGTGACCGTCACCGTCGAGGGCGGCAAGATCACCGCCGTCGAGGTCGGCGACAACTCCGAGACCCAGGGCATCGGCACCAACGCCATCGAGCAGCTCCCCGGCGCCATCGTCGAGGCCGGCACCACCGAGGGCGTCGACGGCGTGGCGGGCGCAACCGTCACCTCCGACGCCATCTTCGAGGCCATCGCCAACGCCCTGGCCAACGCATAGACGGGGCGCGACGGCCCGATCGTTCCGCAAAACGGGGGTTCGTGCTAGAAGAGAAGGCCCCGCAGGGCGGCATATGCCCGCCCTGCGGGGCTTCGGTGTAACCTGGTGGAGATGCGACCTGCGGCTTTGCCGTTTCGCGACATGTGCCTGCCTCGTTTTGCCGGCTGCGTCCCTGGCGCGAACCCCGACTATGCGGAACGACCTTCCCGATTGCCGGCGGTACGGGGCCTTGCGGCGAAGGCGCGGCCTGCGCTTCGGGGAAGGCCCCGGTTCTCCCGTCGCGGCGCCGCGGCTGTCGTGGAACTGATGTCGCGTGGCGCGACGCGGCCTTGCCGAGAAGGCAAACTGTCTATCATGTACCCGTGGAGCCGCGCGCCTGCGAACCCGGGCGGAACCCGCGCGCTCCCCGGCAGGTGCGGACCGCCGTCTTGAAGGGAGGGAGCGTGCGCGATACGGGCCATACCCACACCCCCGTCGACGAGGAGGGCTTCTTCGCGTTCGCCCGTTCCGTGATCGACGCATGCCGCCTGCGCGAGGAGGCGCGCTACGTCCAGCACGGCACGACGTCGACGCTGCTCAACTCCATCGCGGTCGCCTACAAGGCCGACGAGCTGGCGCATCGGTGGGGTTGCCTCGGACGCCTGGCCGAGGTCCGCCGCGCCGCCCTTCTGCACGACTACTTTCTGTACGACTGGCACGACGCGGCGTCGGTGGCGCGGCTGCACGGGTTCACCCACCCGGGGGTCGCGCTGCGCAACGCGTGCGCCGACTTCGCCGACCTCACCCCGCGCGAGGCCGACGCCATCGCATGCCACATGTTCCCGCTGACGCCCGTGCCCCCGCGCAGCGCGGTCGGCTGGCTCGTCACGGTTGCGGACAAGCTGTGCGCGGGGTACGAGACGGGCATGCGCCGCGGGATCGCCTATCCCGAGCTGCGCCTGCTGTGCGCGCGCCACCTGCCCGGGGTCGAGCTGGGCACCTTCGAAGGCGAACCCGGAGGCTCCCTGCCGGGCGGCTTCTCCGCCCGCGTTCCGGCGCGCGAGGGGCTGACGCCGTGACGGGCGGGGAAGGGCTGCTCTACGGCGCCGCGTGCCTCATCGTGTGGTTCTTCGTCTACAGCTTCGCGGGGTGGCTGTGGGAGGTCGCCTACTCGCTTGTGAAGCACGGCCGTTTCGTGAACCGCGGGTTTCTGTACGGCCCGCTCTGCCCCATCTACGGCGCGGGGGCGCTTCTGGGGGTTGTGGCGGTGGGCCCGATCGGGAACCCCCTCCTCCAGTTCGTGCTCGGCGGGCTTCTGGCGGGCATTTTGGAGTTCGCGACCTCGTGGGCGATGGAGCGGCTGTTCCACGCCCGCTGGTGGGACTACACGGGGTATTTCTGCAACATCCAAGGTAGGGTGTGCCTGCTGGGGGTCGTCGTGTTCGGCTTCATGACGCTGCTGGTGAACCATGCTATCCAGCCGCTTTTGGCCCGGGCGACGTCGATGCTCGACCCGCCTGCCGTCGTGGCGCTCGCGGCGGTCCTGCTCGCCCTGCTCGCGGCTGACTTCGCGGCGAGCGTGGCGCACATGCGCGGCTTCAACGACAAGCTCGAGTTCGTGCAGGGCTGTCTGGGCAACCTCGCCCAGGAGGCCCTTCTGGCGGCTGACAGGGCGCGCGAGTCGATCGGCGAGGGGGTCGACCAGGCCCGCGCCCGCGCGGTCCAGGCGGCGGCGAGCGGGCGCGAGCGCATCGGCGCGGTCGTCGGCCACGCGCGCAGCTACACGGCCGAGGCCTCCGAGCGCCTGGGCGACCTCAAGGAGGCGGCCGTCGAGGGGCTGCACGTCCTGCGCGACTCGAGCCTGGGCGCCGAGTTCGCGGGGCGTGTCGAGCGCCTGCGCGACCTGATGCCGCGCCCCTCCCGGTTCGAGCGCAAGACGCTGCGCGACGCGCGTTTCATGCCGACGCGCAACGCGGAGGCGCTCGAGTGGCTGAGGGAGCTCCTGAACAGGGGCGCCGACGGTGCGACCGGAGAAGACGGCGGGCACGCCGACGGCGACCGCGGTCGGCTGCCGTAGAAGGGCGCCCGGCGCCTTTTCGGCCGACGTTTCTGAAAAACGGGGTGCTTTTTGTTAGAATGGATGGCGACGCTACCGCATGGTCCGGTCTGTCCGATGGAGGCCGAAGCCGTGGCGGGGTGCGGCATGTTCCGTTCGGCATGACAGGAGGTCCCCCATGAGTCCGTTCGTATCCGTTCCCGAAAGCCTGCGCGGCTTCGGCGCCAACCCGGTGCGCATCGCCGCCGCGCTGCTCGCGTCCGCGCTCGTTGCGGCGGCGCTCTCCGCACCCGGGGCCGCGCGTGCGACCGAAGGGGGGCTCCTGCAGGGAATAGCCGAGGGCTCCGCGGCGGTGGCGGGCGGCCAGGCTGCGGCCGAGGCCCCCGAGGAGGCCGCGCCCGCCGAGGAGGCCGCGCCGGTCGAGACTGCGCCCGAGGAGGCCGCCCCCGTCGAGGAGACCTCTCCGGCCCCCGATGCGTCTGCCGACGCCGCCGCGAACGCCGTGCAGGAGTCCGGCCTGTCCTTCGAGCTGCCCGAAGGGGTGTACTTCGCCGAGGACGAGTGGTGGACCTACCTCGACGACGTCTCGGCGCTGTACTTCCGCACGGCGGCCAACGTGTCCGAAGGCCCCGACGTGGCGCTCGGCGCGCCCGACGACGCCTGGGGCGCTGCCCAGACCGAGGAGGGCTACGAATACCTGGGCGCCGTGGCCTACGCCAACGGCACGGTGTCGTTCTACTCCTACTTCTGGCACGACCTGCGCTCGGCCGACAACGCCTACGTCGACTTCAAGGCCTACGTCCCGCTGAGCGACGGCACGACGAGCTGCGTCTACGGGTTCACCCGCGGCGACACCGACGCGATGCTCGGCCTGATCGACGCGGTCCTGCTGACCGTCGAGGAGGGCACGGGCGCCGCCGCGGGCACCGCGTCCGCGGCCGACGTCGCCTGCGGGTCGTTCACGTTCGTTTTGCCCGACGACGTCGCGTTCGAGCTCGCCACGGCCGAGGACGGCAGCATTCTCGGAACGTTCCCCGGCCCCGAGGGCACCTGCGAGATCATGCTCTTCTCGTTCGACACCGAGGGCGTGACGGTGACGAGCGTCGAGGAGCTCCAGCAGGCCGGCGACGCCTTCATGTCCGGTGTCGAGGAGGGCGCCGCCATCGAGGGCGGCCAGCTGCTCGACGGCAGCGTCTTCACCAACGACCAGGGCATCGCCTACTACCAGGGCTGCTACATCTCGAGCGAGGCTGATGCGCTGTTCGTCCTGCTGCCCTACAGCGGCACGATGACGGTCGTCGCGATCTTCGACTCGGGCTCGTCGGACGACTTCGCCTACGCCAACGAGACGCTCTTCGCCATCGCGGACTCCTCGAGCCTCGCGGAGACCCCGCTCGCCACGTCGGGCGTCCCGACCGAGGACGGTGTCGCCGAGGTGGGCGGCGACATCGCCTCCGCCCTCTCCGGCGACGAGGTTCAGCTCGTGTAGGCCGCCGCGGCCGCACATCCCGCTCGTTCGGGGCCGCCGTTCCCGCGCTTGCCGCCGGGGCGGCGGCCCTTTTCCGTTTCGCCCGCATGCGCGCGCCGGCTCCCGCCGCCGGGGTCCGGCGGTTCGATTCTATGCCCGACACCGGAGAGGTCTTTCGTGCGGCTTTGCGGTCAGTCGCGCGCCAACCCGCCCGTCAGGGCGTTGACGAGCGCCGAGGCGAGCCCGATGACGATGGTGCCGAGCAGCGCCGAGCCGAACCCGTCGATCACGATGCCCGTTCCGAGGAGGTTGACGCTGAGCCAGGAGGTGAGCCCGAGCAGGGCGGCGTTGAGGACCAGGGCGAAAACGCCGAGCGTGAGGCAGGTGATGGGCAGCGAGAGCAGCTGCAGGACGGGCTTGACCGACGCGTTAACGAGCGACAGGACGAGGGCCGTTGCGAACACGGCGACCCACTGGGTGCCGACGAACGAGATGCCGGGGACGACGTACAGCGCGACGCTGACGGCGAGCGCGGTGAGCACCCAGGTAAGTATGAACTTCATGGCAACCTCCTTGCAGGGCGGCTTTTCGGGGATTCTACCCGCTTCGCCGTTTCGAGCGGCGTACAATTGTACGAACATGAAAGGGGTATGCACCGAAGGAAGGGCGTGGGACGTGGCAGACGAGAACCTCAAGGGCGGCGCGGCGGCACCGCGGGACCAGAAGACGGCCCCGCAGGACAAGGCGAAGGGACGTCCCCACATCGACCTGTCGAGCCTCGACATGGACACCCTGCTGCACGTCATCCGCCCCAGCGCGCTGAAGGACGGCTCCCACCAGCTCGTCCTGCCCGTCTACAACACGCAGGTGTCGGTCAAGGCGTATCCCGGCTCGCGCCGTCTGTCGGGCGAGGAGCTCGACGGGGCCCTGGTCGCGGTGCGCGAGCTCGCCATCGACTTCGAGATGGCGCTGAGCCGCACGCGCCCCGACAGCGAGGTCACGCGCCTGAACGACGCCCACGGCGAGGCGGTGCACCTCTCCGAGCTCACGCTCGACCTGATCGACGCCTCGCGCCGCTACTGCGAGGAGAGCGGCGGGGTGTTCGACGTGACCATGGGGTCGGTCACGCCGCTGTGGGACTTCCACAAGGGGGTCGTCCCCGAGCGCGCCGCGCTCGACGAGGCGCTCCGCCATGTCGGGTGGCGGATGATCGAGGTCGACCGCGCCGCGGGGACCGCGCGCCTGGCCGACCCTGCGGCGCGCATCGACCTGGGCGGCATCGCCAAGGGCTACATCGCCGACGCGCTCGCGGCGAAGCTGCTCGAGCACGGGTGCGACTGCGCGTTCGTGAACCTGGGCGGCAACGTCCTCACCGTGGGGGCGCGGCCCGACGGGAACCCCTGGCGCATCGGCGTGCGCGACCCCAAGGCGCCCGAAAAGATGCGCGCCGTGGTTCCCGTCGTCGGCAAGTCGGTGGTCACGAGCGGGCTCTACGAGCGCAACTTCACCAAGGACGGTGTCTTCTACCACCACATCCTCAACCCGGCCGACGGGATGCCCGTCAAGACCGACGTGGGGGGAGCCACCATCGTGAGCGAGCGCTCGCTGGACGGCGACGGCTTCTCGACGACCCTGTTCGCCCTGGGGGTTCAGGGGGCGCTCGAGTTCGTGGAGCGCCACCCCGGGCTCGAGGGGATCATCATCGGGACCGACGACGAGGTCCACGTCACGAGCGGCCTCGCCGGCTCCGTCCAGATCGTCGGCGGTGCAGCGTAGGGGGGGCGGGATGGAACACTCGCCGAAAAGGGCGTCGTCGCGCGTGACGGACGCGCTCGCCGGCGTGGCGCCGTTCTCCGTGCTCGACGAAGGCTCCCGCGACCGCATGGCGCAGAGCTGCCGGGTCCTCTCGCTCGATGCGCACGAGGTGCTTTTGCGCGACGGCCAGATTCCCACCAACGTATACATACTGATGGAGGGCTGCTTGACCCGCAGCTTCGTGACGCTTGAGGGCAAGGGCGTCATCCTGAACCACACCCGGCCGGTCACCGCGTTCTGCTGCGCCGCCGCCGTCGACGGGAGCGCCCACATCGGCACGGTCGAGGCCTGGGAGCCGAGCACCGTCGTCGCGGTTCCCATCGCCGCGGTTGCCCGCGCCCTCGAGGAGAGCCCGGCGTTCGCCGTCGCCGTCGCGCGCAATCTGGCCCGCTCCTCGGTGCGGCAGACCGAGACGATCCGCGAGCTCATGTTCCCCGTCCCGGTCCGCCTCGCGCGCTTGCTGTGCCGCAGGGCGGAGGGCGACGGCGCCGCCGAGCTCGACATGAGCCGCGCCGCCCTCGCCGAGATGCTCGCGACGGTGCCCGAGACGCTCTCGCGCGCCCTGGGGGTTCTGAAGCGCCACGGCATGGTCGAGGTTTCGGGGAGGCACGTCCGCGTGCTCGACGAGGCGGCGCTGCGCAGCTACGCGCAGCTGTAGCGGCGCAGGGGGGTGTTCCTATGTCTCCGTCAAGGGAATTTGTGAGTAAATTGCGTCCCTTCCTGCATGACCCCGGGCACGCGAGGCCGCCCCGCGGACGGAGGCGGCGGGGAGCGGGCCCTCTGCCGGGGCCGCGCCGTCAGGCGCGGTAGGGCTCGCCGTCCCTCAGGACCGCGTAGATGACCCGGATCCTCTTGCGCGCCGCGGCCTTGAGGGCGGCCTTGTAGGGCATGCCGCGGGAGCGGCAGGCCCTGAAGTAGTCCCCCAGGCGGCTCCTGGAGTTCTGGAGGGACCCGCAGCTGAAGACGAGCAGGTTCTTGAGGCGCCGGTTGCCCCCGCGCGCCGCCGAGCAGCCCCTCACCGAGGTCCCCGACCTCCGGTCCGCCGGGACCACGCCGCAGTAGCTGGCGAGCTGGGCCTCGCTCGCGAAGTCGCTGACGTCCACGTCTATGACGACCTGGGCCGCGGTGGCCGGGCCCACGCCCGGTATGGTCTGCAGGTTCTCGTAGTCGCGGTTGCCGGCGAGCTCGGCGGCGATGGCGGCGTCCAGGGCGGCCATCTCGGCGGCCAGGTCGCGCACCTGGGAGGCCGCGAAGCGCACGCACTCGGCCTCCGCCCGCACGGCGGAGTCGCAGGGCCTGGGGCCGCCGCAGGCGCCCCAGAGGACCTCTGCCCGCGCCGCCGGCGCGCCGGCGCGCTCGGCCTCGGCCAGGAAGCGCTCCCTGCCCATCCCCAGGGCCTGCCAGGGGCCGCCGACCTTGGCGAGCAGGGCCGCGCACCAGGGCTTGGAGAAGTCACAGACCCGCTCGATGTTAGCGCTAATGTAAAACCCGCCGATTCCGCAAACGCATACCCGCCAGTTGCGCCAACGCAGATGTGCCAATCCCGCCAACGTTCTTCCGCCGGTTTCGCCAACGGCGCCGCTAGTCTCTTGGGCGTCGTACCGGACGC
>DBEYOB010000186.1:0-60437 GCA_048173955.1 Coriobacteriales bacterium | reverse complement strand
GAGTACGGGGAGGCGCGCCCCCGCGGACGCGACGCCCGCGAGCGGGGGCGCGTCCGCGGCGAGACCCAGGTGGTCTCGCTCGACGACGGCTACCAGGGCGGGAGCGGCGGTCCCGACGCCGACCTCCAGGGCCGCTACCGTCCCCGCGGAAGCGTCGCGTCGGACGGGCAGCGCGTGTCGCTCGCCGAGGTGCTCAACGGGTTCGCACGCTCAATCGTCGCCGACCGCCGCACCTTCGCCATCATCGTGTGCGCCGTCGCGCTCACCCTCGTCGTCGTGCTCGTCGTGGGGATTTCCTCCTGCGCGCGCGGCGCTTCGAAAGACGATGACGGCGCCTCGAACATCCCCGTCACGCCCGTGTCCCAAGACGCGGGCACCGCGGGTGAGGCCGCGGCCGGGCAGACCGCGCCGACGACGCCGACGATCGACCTCGCCGCGCTGCCGGCGAACTCGGTCCTCACCATTTCGGTCGCCGCGGACGCCGCGACGCTCCCCTGGGTCGAAGTGTACGTCGACGGCGGGGCCGTCTACGGCAGCACGCCCAACCCGGGAGACGTCCTCCAGTTCACCGTTGCCCTCAACGCCGAGGTCCGCATCGCCTACGGCGACCCGACGGCCGTGCTCGAAGGCATTACGGTCACGGTCAACGACGTCCCGGTCACCCCGACGCTCGACAACGGCACGTACTCGCTGTCGATGTCCGTCGCGGCGGACCAGCTCCCCCAGGACTCCGCCGCAACGGGCGAGGGCGAGCCGGCAGTCGAAGGGGAGCCGGCGGCCGAGGGGGAGCAGCAGCCCGTCGCCTAACCGCATCTGCAACCGCACGCCGTAAACCGCGAGAGACAAGGAATCCCATGGCATCGAAAGAATCGAGCTTCGACGTCGTATCGCAGGTCGACATGCAGGAGGTCGACAACGCCTACCAGCAGGCCGCCAAGGAGCTCACCCAGCGCTACGACCTCAAGGACGCAGGGGCCTCCATCGAGCTGAACAAGCAGGCGGGCACCGTGATCGTCGCCGCCCCCTCGGCCTTCGTGGCCTCCCAGGTCGTCGACGTCTTCACGACGCGCCTCGTCAGGCGCAAGGTCGACCTCGGGTCGTTCAAGTGGTCCGACCCCGCCCCCGCCTCGGGCGGCTCGGTGCGCGTGACCGGCACCATCGTGCAGGGCATCGAGCAGGACGTCGCGAAGAAGATCAGCAAGGACGTGCGCGACGCCAAGTTCAAGGCCAAGGTCACCGTCGAGGGCGACAAGCTCAAGGTCTCGTCCCCCAGCAAGGACACGCTCCGGGAGGTCATCGCGTTCCTCCGGGAGAAGGACTACGGCCTGCCGCTCCAGTTCGTGAACTACCGCTAAGACCAGGCTTGGGGGCGCCCGTCGCGGATTCGGCCCGCGGCGGGCGCCCTCCGGATGAATCGAGGTATCCCGGCATGAGTCCGACGTCACCCAACGTCTGCTTCGTCACGCTCGGATGTGCGAAGAACGAGGTAGATTCCGACCGCATGCGCGCCCTCGTCGAGGCGAGCGGCTCGTTCGCATGCGTCGACGACCCCGACGAGGCGGACGTCATCGTGGTCAACACGTGCTCGTTTCTGGTGTCGGCGGTCGAGGAGGGGGTCGAGACGACCCTCGGCATCCTGGAGGAGCGCTCGGGAGCGGGCCGCGGGTGCCCGGTCGTCATGACCGGGTGCATCCCGTCGCGCTACGGCTCCGACGTCGAGCAGGAGATGCCCGAGGTCGCCGCGTTCGTCCCCGTCGACGAGGAGGACGCGATCGTCGGGGTACTCCGCCGGGTCCTCGGGATGCCTCCCGCCCGCAGCACCGCGCCCGGCGTCGCGCGCACCGTCCAGTCGCCGACGGCCTACGTCAAGATCTCCGACGGGTGCGACCGCTACTGCGCCTTCTGCGCCATCCCCTACATCCGGGGGCGCTACTACTCGCGCCCCGCGCGCGATATCCTCGCCGAGGTGTCCCATCTCGTCGCCGGGGGCGTCAGGGAGGTCGTGCTCATCGGCCAGGACACCGGCGTATGGGGATGCGACCTTCCCGGCAAGCCGAGCGTGGCCGGCCTGCTGCGCGACGTCGCAGCTCTGATGGAACCCGTCGGCGGCCTCGTGCGCATCCTTTACCTGCAGCCCGAAGGCCTCACCGACGAGCTTGTGGCGACGATGCGGGACGTCCCCCAGGTCGCCAAGTACATCGACATCCCCCTTCAGCACGCCTCGGCCTCGGTGCTCGCGCGCATGAACAGGACCGGCGACAGGGAGTCGTTCCTCTCCATGGTGCGCAGGCTGCGCGACGAGATTCCCGGCATCACGCTGCGCACGACGGCGATGGTCGGCTTCCCCGGGGAGACCGAGGAGGAGTTCGAGGAGCTCGTCGCGTTCCTCGAGGAGGCCTCGTTCGACTACTGCGCGGTCTTCGCCTACTCCCGCGAAGAGGGCACCGCGGCGGCCGACATGGAGGGGCAGGTCCCCGAGGACGTCAAGCTTGCACGCGAGCAGCGCGTCATCGACCTGGCGGAGGAGCACGGCTTCGCCTCCGCCGCCCGCCGGGTTGGCCGCACCTACCGCGTCCTCGTCGAAGGCGCCGGGGACGACGTCGACGGCGAGCTCGTCGGTCGCGCGGAGTTCCAGGCGCCCGACTCGGACGGCGTCGTCCACCTCGCCGGCTACGATGCGCGGCCCGGCGACTTCGTCGAGGCGCGCATCGACGACTGCGCCTGCTACGAGCTGTTCTCGTCGGCAACCGGCGGGGAGACGGCATAATGGGCGCCCGCACCCCCGAACCCGGACGCGGCCGCACAGGCATCGTGGAATGGACCCCCGCGAACATCGTGACCGTGGTGCGCATCTGTCTCATCCCGGCGTTCGTCGCGCTGCTGCTCGCACCCTGGGCGGAAGCCCTGCTGGGGGAGGGGGCGCTTGCCGCCAACGTCCAGGCGTTCTGCTCGATGGGGCTGTTCGCCCTCATCTCCCTCACCGACAGCCTCGACGGCTACCTTGCGCGCTCCCGCAACGAGGTCACCGTCTTCGGCAAGTTCATGGACCCGATAGCCGACAAGGTCCTCGTCGTCTCGGCCCTGACGGCGCTCGTCCAGCTCGGGCAGCTGCCCGCCTGGATCCCCATCGTCATCGTCGCGCGCGAGCTGCTCGTCAGCGGCCTGCGCATGCTCGTCGCCTCGGCGGGCGTCGTCGTGGCGGCCAACTGGATCGGCAAGGCGAAGACGTTCACCACGATGGTCGCCATCTGCCTCTTCATCGTCGCCGACGCGCCGGCGCTCTCCGGGGCGCAGCCGTGGTTCGCCGTCCTGTCCTGGGTCGTCATGGCGGCGGCCGTCGTCCTCACCGTCGTCTCGATGGTCGACTACTTCGCCCATTCCTGGCCGCTGCTGGCCGACGGCCAGAACGCCCGCGCGGAGCACCGACCCGCGTGCGGCGGGGCGGATTCCCCGGCGGAACCGGCGGACCCATGCGGCGGGGCGGACGTCCGCACATCCGCGCTCGAAGGCGAGCACGGGCGCGCGGCGTCGGTGCTCGCGGCGGCGCGGGCGCGCGGCGCGACGATCGCGACCGCGGAGTCGTGCACGGGAGGCCTTGTCGCCGCGGCGCTGACGTCGGTGCCCGGTTCGTCCGAATCCGTCGCCGGCGGCGTCGTGAGCTACCTGCCCTCCGTCAAGCGGCGTGTCCTGGGAGTCGACGGCGGGACGATCGAGCGCCATGGGGTCGTCTCGTGCGAGACGGCGGCTGCGATGGCGACGGGGGCGCGCGCACTGCTCGAAAGCGACCTGGCGGTGAGCACGACCGGCATCGCCGGTCCCGGCGGCGCTGAGGACGGAAAGCCCGTCGGCACGGTATGCTTCGCCGTCGCGACGCCCGACGGGGTGCGCTCCGAGCGCCGCGTCTTCACGGGGACGCGGCGGGAGGTCCGCGCCCAGGCGGTCGACCACGCCCTGCTTCTGCTGGAACGGGAGCTGAAGCGCACGGAATGACCTGCTCGAAGGGTGCAGGACGTTTGCCATGCCGCAAACTGAAACCTTTTTGTCACGATTTTTCTCTCGTTGTGCGTCCCGCGCTCGGCCGAACTGTGGCACGCTGTGAAGAGGCTGCGATGGATTGACAGCGAACACCTGTTCCCGTACACTTGTTCGGTATCGAGAAGAAGGAGCAACCATGGCGAAGGCGTCATCATCCAAAGAGATCCATGCCCGCACCGAGGGCGACGAGCGCACCAAGATGATCGAGCTCACCACCGGCGAGATCGAGAAGCGCTTCGGCAAGGGAGCCATCATGCGCTACGGCGACGGCAACGCCAGCCTCGACGTCGAGGCGATACCGACCGGCGCCCTCGCCCTCGACGCGGCGCTCGGCATCGGCGGCGTCCCCCGCGGCCGCATCATCGAGATCTACGGGCCCGAGTCGAGCGGCAAGACCACCCTCGCGCTCGAGATTCTCGCCGAGGCCCAGGCCATGGGCGGCGTCGTCGCCTTCATCGACGCGGAGCACGCCCTCGATCCCGGCTATGCCGCCCGCCTCGGCGTCGACATCGACGAGGTCCTCATCTCGCAGCCCGACACCGGCGAGGACGCGCTCGAGATCTGCGACATGCTCGTGCGCTCGGGGGCCATCGACGTCATCGTCATCGACTCCGTCGCCGCCCTCGTCCCCCGCGCCGAAATCGAGGGCGAGATCGGCGACAGCTCGGTCGGCCTCCAGGCGCGCCTCATGAGCCAGGCGCTCCGCAAGCTCGCCGGCTCGCTTGCCAAGTCAAAGACCACCTGCATCTTCATCAACCAGCTCCGCGAAAAGATTGGCGTGATGTTCGGCAACCCCGAGACGACGACGGGCGGGCGCGCCCTCAAGTTCTTCGCCTCGGTGCGCATGGAGATACGCCGCGTCGAGAGCATCAAGAAGGGCAACGACGTCATCGGCAACCGCGTGCGCGTCAAGGTGGTCAAGAACAAGGTAGCGGCGCCCTTCAAGCAAGCCGAGTTCGACATCATGTACGGTGAGGGCATCTCGAAGGAGGGGTGCATCCTCGACATGTCGGTTGACGAGGGTATCGTGCAGAAGTCGGGCTCCTGGTACACCTACGAAGGCGAGCGCCTCGGCCAGGGCAGAGACGCGGCGAAGCAGTTCCTCAAGGAGAACCCCGCGCTCGCGCAGGAGCTCGATCAGAAGGTCCGCGTCGTCATCGGCCTGATCACCGACGACGACGCCCCCGTCGGCATACCCTCGGCTGCGATCGACCCCAGCGCCCCGATCGTTCAGTAGCAGGTGGGCCCCATGCCCCGCCGCCCCGAGGGCGCACGCCGCACCGACAGCCCCGAAGTTGCCCGCGTGCGTGCGCTGCTCGACGCCCTGTCCCGCCCGGCCGACCAACCTCGCCAGAATACCGGCGGCCCCTTACGCCCGGTGGTCGGTCGGCCGGATGGCGCGCTTCCCCCGGAAGAAGGGGAGGGGCTCGTCGCCCGATGCCCTCAGGAGAAAGCCGGGGGCGCGGACTCGTTCCGTCGCCGGTCGATGACCGTCCCCCTCGAGTGGAGCGATGCCGGCGGCCGGTCGGGGAGCGCGGGCCTTCCGCGCAGCGTCGCCCGCAAGTTCGGCCGCGAGCCGCGCCGCTTCGCCTCGGAGCGCGCGCTCCGCGAGCATCTGGAAGAGCTTTGCGCCCAAACCGCCTTCGAACGCGTCGTCGAGGCGCTCGGGGTGCGGGAGCGCAGCTCGTCCGAGCTCGAGCGTCGGCTCGTCGAGGAAGGCTTCTCACAGGCGTGCGCACACGAAGCCGTCGGGCGCGCACGCGCCTGCGGCCTGTGCGACGACGCTCGCTTCGCCGAGTCGTTCATCGCCGCCAAGACCAGGGCGGGATGGGGTCGCACCCGGATCGAGCGCGCCCTGGCCGAACAGGGGATCCGGCCCGACGAGGTGCTCGAGAACTACCCGGAAGCCTACTTCGACCGAGCGGGGGAGCAAGCGCGCGCCTGGGCGCTCCTCCTCAAGAAGGGCGTCCCCGACAAGAACCCCGTCGAAAAGCTCGCCCGCTTCCTGGTGGCGAAGGGCTATCCGGCATCGCTTTCGTTCGACCTTGCACGTAAGCGCGCCCGCGGGGACAACTGTTGAATATTTTGTGACGCTCTGCCTATTTCTCGTTCCGCCTTGCCCCGTTGTCCGTTGCGTGCTAAATTATCTCCCGCACTTGCGAACGGGCAATAGCGCAGCTTGGTAGCGCACTTGACTGGGGGTCAAGGGGTCGTGGGTTCAAATCCCGCTTGCCCGACCAGGACATCGTCAGGCCGGATGGCATTCGCCGTCCGGCCTGTTTTGTTAACTGGCGCACGCCGTCCCTCCCGTTCGATCCCTGCCGCAGCGTTGTCGGTTCATAGAGATGCGTCGTTTACCGTCACGGCCACGGGTGTTCTCGTGTTCTCTCGGGAAATACGCCCGTTGCAGCTCTCATGGTCCCGTGCGGTTGGCTACCATTGACCAAAAGCCATGCGCACCCCACGATTCGCGAAAGGATCGACACGGTGGTTCAAGACAACCAGTCCACGGCGGAGCCGACCGCTCTGCCCGGCACGCCGCAAAACCCCCTGCATACGCTTGCCACCGTGCCCAACCTCATCACGCTGTGCCGCCTGCTCCTCACCGTCGCGTTCCTCTTCATGTTCCCCCACGAGCATCTGCGCACCGCCGCCATCGCCATCTTCATCGTGGCGGCGTCGACCGATTGGTTCGACGGCCAGATCGCCCGCAAGTTCCGCCAGGTGAGCGTGTTCGGCAAGCGGTTCGACCCCGTCATGGACCGCGTCCTGATCTTCTCCGGCATCATCGCGCTCGTCATGGGCCAGCTCGTCCCCCTGTGGGTCGTCGCCTTCCTCGTCGCCCGCGACGTCTACCTGGCCCTGGGAGGGGTGATCCTGCGCTCGACATGTGGCGCTACCATCGACGTATGCTACGTCGGCAAGGCGTGCACGTTCGTCCTCATGGCCGGCTTCGCCGTGGTGCTCCTGGGCCTGTTCCCCGTCCCCGGCCTGGGTCTGGTCGACGCCGCCTGGCTGCCCGGCTTCGGCTCGGAGCCCGCAAGCCTGGGCATGTGGGCCATCTACGTCGGGTGCCTGCTGTCGCTCTGCGCCGCAATCGTCTACACGGGCAGGGGAGCGCGCGCCCTGCGCTCCCACCTCATCGAGAAGGGGTCGAAGTGATGCGTCCCATGAGATGTCTCCCGGCCTCGGCTCGCTCCGGCATGCCCGTCGCGGCGGTTGCCGGGATCGCCCTCTGCGCGCTGCTCGCGCTCGGCCATCCTGCCGCGGCGCTGGCAGAGGACTATTCGGTGTACGGGGACACCCCGAACATCTCCGCGACCGAGGCGATCGTGGTCGACGGCGACGGCACCGTCCTGTACTCCCGCAACGCCGACACCCCCATGGCCATGGCGTCCATCACCAAGGTCATGACCGCGGTCGTCGCCCTTGAGAGCGGCATTCCCCTCGACACGACCTGGACGGTGACCGACAGCGTCACCGAGCTCGACCCCGCAAGCTCGGTCATCGGCTACCAGCCGGACGACCAGACCACGCTCAACCAGCTGCTGCACGGCCTGCTCGTGCACTCCGGCAACGACGCGGCTGTGTGCATCGCCGAGCTCGTCGCCGGGTCCGAGGAATCCTTCGTCGGGCTGATGAACGAGAAGGCGGCCGAGCTCGGCCTCGCGAACACGCATTTCGCCAACTCCCACGGCCTCGACGCCGACGGCCACTATTCGACCGCTGCCGACCTCGTCGCCCTGGCACGCCATGCCATGCAGCTCCCCCTGTTTGCAAGCATCGTGGGGGCGCCGTCGGTCGACGTCGAGGTCTCCGGCGTCTCGACGACGTTTGCCTCGACCGACATCCTGCTCACCACCTATCCCGGCATGCGCGGCATCAAGACGGGCTACACCGCCAACGCGGGCCGCGCGTTCCTCGGCCTCGCGACCCGCGGCGACGAGACGGTCTACGTCGTCGTCCTGGGCACCGATTCCGAAGAGCAGCGCTGGGCGGACACGACGGCCCTGCTCGACTGGGCGTTCGCGCACTGCGAGGAGGTCGAGCTCGTCTCGTCGTCGGCCGCGCCCCTGGGCTACGTGGCAAACGCCGACCGCTTCGGCTGGTCGTCGGCGACCGAGGGCGGCGGCGACGCCGCCGCCCTGACGGACCTCGCCGACGGCAGCGAGCCCTCCCTTTCCGCCACCGTCTCGGGGCAGGACGGCTCGCTTCACCCCTCAGGCGAGCAGATCGCGCAGATCACCTGGACCGACGAGGGCGGCTCCACCGTGTCGTCGCGGTCGGTCAGAACCTCCGACGCCATCGTCCCCACGCAGACGTTCGGACCATTCGTGTCGGATGACTTTTATGGTTTGGATCGCTTCTGATTGAACTGAACGCCCTTGGACGGGTATCCTTATAGGGTTACCGCCCCTCCGATGAAATCGTCGAGGGGGCAAGGCGGCCCAGGACAGGAGATGGACATGTTCGACACTTCCAACGCCCCGGCGGGCTACGACGACCGAACCCAGGCCTTCAGCCTCTCCAATCCCGATGCCACGCTGCCGCGCATCGACATCCCCAACAACCAGGAGGGCCTCGCCGAGCTCACCATCGTGCGCGGGCCGTCGGCAGGGGAGCGCTTCATCCTCGACATCCCCGAGGTGACCATCGGCCGCGACCCGAAGTGCGAGGTGTTCCTCAACGACCGCACCGTGTCGCGCCGCCATGCGCACCTGAGCATGCAGAACGGCCGCGCCTTCATCGAGGACCTCGGCTCCCTCAACGGCACCTGGGTCGACGGGGCCATCGTCTCTCAGGGCGAGCTCCACAACGGCTCGAGCCTGCAGATCGGCACGTTCAAGATGATCATCAACCTCCACTAGCATGGACATGGGAGAGACGTACACCATAGGCAAGGTGGTCAAGAAGCTTTCGGCCGCCTATCCCGACCTTACGGTCTCGAAGGTGCGCTACCTCGAGTCCGAGGGGCTCGTCACGCCGACGCGCACGAAGAGCGGCTACCGCACCTATTCCGACAAGGACGTCGAGCGCCTCGAGATGGTGCTGCGCCTCCAGAAGACCTGTTTCTACCCCCTCTCGGTCATTCGCGAGAAGCTCGACGCGCTCGAGCCCGGCGAGACGCCCGAGGAGCTCGAAGGGTCGCTCCCCGTCGAGGAGAACCCCGCGATCCTCGAAGGCGTCCACCTGCTCGAGGACGTGCCCGACATCATCAACGTCCCCGTCTCGTTCGTGCGCACGCTGAGCGACATGGGGCTCCTCTCCATCGCTCGGAGCACGGCAGGCCGCCAGCTCGTCGAGGGGCGCGACCTGCCCCTGATCCGCGCCGCCTACGAGCTCAAGCGCTACGGGATCGACCCGCGCTTCCTCAAGGCGCACGTCCAGCGCGCCAACCGCGAGGTCCCGCTGTTCAAGCAGGTCCTGTCGAGCGCGATCGGGCGCCAGGCCTCGCTCGACGACCCCAAGACCCTCCAGTCCTTCAACGCGACGCTCGACCGGCTCATCCAGCTCAGCGACACGGTGAGCGACCGCCTCATCCGCCGCGGGGTCGAGCGCGAGTTCAGGCGTCCGGCGGGCGCGGCCGGCCCCTCGCCGCGCTCCGCGCTGCGCTAGCGTCGGCCGCCCTTTTTTCCTGCGAGACGCCCTCCGCGGGCCTTTTTGGCGCACCCGTCTCAACGCTCCCTTCAAGCTCGCCCTTCTTTTGTGCCGACCTCTTGTACGGTCTTCGCATTCCCGCCCCGATTGGTACAATAGCGGGGCACGCACGACCGAAAGGCTATCTTGACATGACGAAAAAGCGCAACCACACCCCAAACGCAGCCACCGCTTTTACCTCGCCCCTCCCAGCCCCCGCCAAAGGCCAGCTCGCCACGCGACCCCTCGACCGCCGACTGTTCCTCAAGGGCGCGGCCCTGTCCCTCGTCGGCCTCACCGTGTTCGGCATCGACTCGGTCGCCTTGGGCGCCACGGCCTCGCAGGAGACGCTGTCCGCCCTCTCGAGCGCCCAGGCGGAATACGAGGCCGCTATGGCGACGCTGCAGAGCTACGGCAGCCAGCTCGAAGAGGCCGAATACAAGCTCTCCGAGTGCCAGGCGAACCTCGACGCGACCAACCAGCAGATCGAGGAGCTCGAGGCCTCCATCACCGAGAAGCAGCAGGAGCTCTCCGACGCCCAGGACGTCCTCGCCGACCGCGTGAACGCAAGCTACCGCGCCGGCAACGCCAACCTCCTGAGCGTCCTGCTCGACGCGTCGAGCTTCGACGACTTCGTGAGCCGCCTGTACTACGCCGGCAAGGTCTCGGACTCCGACGCCCAGGCCATCCAGACGGTCAAGGACCTCAAGGCAGAGCTCGAGAGCGAGGAAGCCGCACTCCAGGAGCAGCGCGCCCAGCAGGAGCAGCTCCTCGCCGACCAGCAGGCCTACACCGACGACCTCCAGTCCACGGTGGCAAGCTACCAGTCCTACACCGCGAGCCTCTCCTCTGAGGTCACCTCGCTCATGGAGCAGGCCCAGGCCGAGCTCATCGCCGCCCAGCAGGCGGAGTACGAGGCCTATCTCGCCCAGCAGCAACAGCAGCAGGAGTCCTCGGGGACCTCCGGCACCGGCGGCTCGACCGGTTCCGGCTCCCAGTCGGACGGCGTCGCCGGCGGCACCTCCGGCGGCTCGGCATCTGGCGGCGCGGACGACACGGGCGGAACCTCCGGGTCGACGGAGACGCCCGACCAAGGCTCGGGCGATACCGCGGACCCGACCCCCGAACCCACGCCCGAGCCGGAGCCGGAACCCGTTCCCGAGCCGGAACCCACGCCCGAACCCGAACCGGAGCCTGAGCCCGTTCCCGAGCCCGAGCCGGAACCCGACCCTTGGCCCGGCTACGGAGGCGGCAACCACGTCCCCTCCGTCGCGGACATCGCCTGGAGCTACATCGGCGTCCCCTACGTCTGGGGCGGCACCGACCCCTCCGGCTTCGACTGCTCGGGGCTCGCCCAGTACTGCTACGCCCAGGCGGGCTACTACATCAGCCGCACGACCTATTCCCAGGCGGCGGAGATCTCCGCGCGCGGCCAGATGAAGTACAGCATGAGCGAGCTGCAGCCGGGCGACCTCGTGTTCCCCCACGCCGACCACGTCGGCATCTACATGGGCGGCGGCATGATGATCCACGCCCCGTACCCCGGGACAACGGTCAAGTACGCCTCGGTGTACGCCTTCAGCTTCGGCGGCTGCCCGGTATAACCCGACCGGCCGGCGAGAGCCTTCGCGGCCGGGCCGCCGCACCTGACGGGGCCGGGCCGCCTCCAAATGCCCAATCGCGGGGGAGGGGAGCACATGCCGTTCAGCACGCAACCGACAACGAGGCGCGCCTTCGTCGCGGGCCTGTGCGCCCTGGCGCTGCCGCCCTCCCTCGGACCGCTGCGCGCCACCCGCGCCCGCGCCACCGAGCTCGAGGAGCCGGGCGAGGCCGAGACGGCGGCCCTCGCCGCCGCCCAGCGCGAATACGACGCCGCGCAGGAGCAGCTCCAGGAGCTCGGCGCCGAGCTCGAACAGACCCAGGTCGAGATCAGCAGCACCGAGGACGAGCTCGAGCAGCTCGACTCTGACATCGTGGAGACCCGGGCGGGCATCGAGCAGACGACCTCCGAGCTGCACGCCGCCCAGGATGCGCTTGCCGCGTTCCTCCAAATCAGCTACAAGTCGGGCTCGACGAACATCCTCGACGTCCTGCTGTCCTCGAGCGACTTCAACGACTTCGTGACGAGGTCCTACTACGTCGAGGCGGTCCAGGATTCCCAGGTCGAGACGATCAACGAGATCAAGGACCTCAAGGCCCAGCTCGAGCGCCAGGAGGAGGTCCTCTCGCAGCAGGAGACCGAGCAGGCCGAGCTGCTCGCGCACCTCGAGGAGCAGGAAGCCCAGCTGTCACAGCGCCGCGACGAGGCCAACGCCGTGGTCGAAAGCCTGTCGGCCGAGGTGCTGCAGCTGTTCGAGGCCCAGCAGGCGGAGCTGCAGGCCGCCGCTCAGGCGCGCGCGCAGGCGGCGAGCGCGGCCGAGGGCGGCGCCGCCCTCGGGCAGAACATCCCCGGCGTGTCCCAGGGCTCGGTCGTCGAGAACGCGTACGCCTGCCTCGGCGTCCCCTACGTCTGGGGCGGCGACGACGACAACTTCGCCGAGGTCGGCGGGTTCGACTGCTCGGGCTTCGTGCAGCACTGCTACGCGCTCGAAGGCTACCTCATCGGCCGCACCACGTGGGACCAGATCGCCGAGATCCAGAACCTGGGCAATTGGCGGACGAGCGTCGAGGAGCTCCAGCCGGGAGACCTCGTGTTCCCCAACGAGGGCCACGTCGGCATCTACATCGGCGACGGCCAGATGATCGACGCGCCCTACCCCGGCATGTTCATCCAGATCGACGCGGTCACCGACTTCATCGGCGGCGGCCTGCCGGTATAGTGCGTTCGACGAAAAGACGCCGCGGTGGCGCCCCGGTACCGTACAATGGACGGGTCCATTGTACGGGTGGGAGGATACCGTGAAAAAACTGCTGCTTTCGGGAAACGAAGCGATCGCCCGCGGTGCCTGGGAAGCCGGCTGCGACGCCGGGTTCGGCTATCCCGGCACCCCGTCGACAGAGACCCTCGAGTCGTTCGCCAAGCTTCCCGGCACCTACGCCGAGTGGGCCGTCAACGAGAAGGTCGCGCTTGAAAATGCCCTCGGCGTCTCGATGGCCGGGCACCGCGCGCTGGTAACGATGAAGCACGTCGGCGTCAACGTCGCCGCCGACCCCCTCATGTCCCTGTCGTACTCGGGCGTCTCGGGCGGGCTCGTGCTGCTCGCGGCCGACGACCCGGGCATGTTCTCGTCCCAGAACGAGCAGGACAGCCGCTTCTACGCACAGTTCGCCGGCGTACCCATGTTCGAGCCCTCCGACTCCTCCGAGGCGCGCGCCATGACCGTCGAGGCGTTCCGCCTCTCCGAGGAGCTCGGCTGCATCGCCATGGTGCGCTCCACGGTGCGCATCTCGCACACGCGCACGCCGGTCGAGGTGGGGGAGCACACCGAGTCCGACCCCATCCCCTTCGAGACGAGCATCCCCGACTGGGTCATGATGCCCGCCTTCGCCCGCCCCAAGCGGCTCGCCCTCATCGAGCGGCAGAAGCTGCTCGAGGCCTACGCCGAGTCCTCGCCGCTCAACCGCGTCGAGATGCGCGACCAGAGCGTCGGGTTCATCTGCTCGGGAGCCGTCTACCAGCACGTGCGCGAAGCATTCCCCGACGCCTCAACCCTCAAGCTCGGCCTGTCGTACCCGCTGCCCGCCGGCCTCGTCGGCTCGTTCTTCGACCAGGTCGACAAGGTGTACGTCGTCGAAGAGGCGAGCGACTACTACGACAGGGCCGTCCGCGCCCTCGGGCGCACGCCCGAGCCCTGGCCGAACGGGCTGCCGGCCGCCTTCGAGCTTTCCCCCGCCCTCATCCGCGCCGCCCTGGGACAGGTGCCGCAGGCTGAACCCGCCCGCACCGCCGGCGTCGACCTGCCGGCCCGCCCGCCGGCGCTGTGCGCCGGATGCCCGCACCGCGTGCCCTTCTTCGAGCTCAAGCGCATGAAGGCGATCGTGCTCGGCGACATCGGCTGCTACACGCTCGGCGCGCTTCCGCCCCTGTCGGTCCTCGAGTCGGCCATCGACATGGGCGCCTCCGTGTCCATGGGCCACGGGTTCGAGGTCGCGCGCGCCATCGAGCGCGAGCGCGGCGCAGACCGCGTCGCGGGGGAGGGCCGCCCCGTGTTCTCGGTCATCGGCGACTCGACCTTCGCCCACTCGGGCCTCTCCGGGGTCCTCTCCGCCGTCTACAACGCCGGCTGCGGCAACGTCGTGATCCTCGACAACCGCACCACGGCGATGACGGGCGGCCAGGGCAACCCCGTGTCGGGCATCACCCTGCAGGGACGCCCCTCCCACGAGCTCGACCTCCCCGCCGTCCTTAGGGCCGCCGGCGTCGAGGACGTGGCGACGGTCGACGCGCTCGACGTCAAGGCCGTGCGCGGGGCGCTGCGGGCCGCGGCGGAGCACGCTGACCGCCTCAGCGTCGTGATCTGCCAGTCCCCGTGCGTCGTCGAGTACAAGGTCCGCGGCACGCTGCGCGCCGTCGACGGCGACGCCTGCAAGTCGTGCAGAGCCTGCCTGCGCATCGGCTGCCCCGCCATCAGCATGGGGGACGACGGGACGGCGCGCATCGACCCGAACCTGTGCAACGGGTGCGCCCAATGCGAGCAGTACTGCCCCTTCTCCGCCATCTCCGCCCTCGTCGAGGAGTGATCGCCGTGACGAACACCAGTGCGTTTCCTTCGTTTCCTGCCCAGCCCATAACCGTCGTGCTGTGCGGCGTCGGCGGGCAGGGCACCATCACCGCGGCCGACCTGCTCGCCCGCGCCGCCATGGAGGAGGGCTACGAGGTCAAGGTCTCCGAGATCCACGGCATGGCGCAGCGCGGCGGGTCGGTCTCGACCACCGTGCGCTTCGGGTCGTCGGTCTCCTCGATGGTGTGCGACCCCGGCCAGGCCGACGTGCTCGTCTCGTTCGAGCTCGTCGAGGCCGTCCGCAACCTCCCCCTGCTGTCCCCGACGGGCCACGGCATCGTCAACGACGTCTCGATCAAGCCCATGACGGTGCTCTCGGGCGCCGCGCGCATGCCCGGCGCCGACGAGCTCCACGGCGAGCTCGACCGCTGCGGGGGCCGCGTCGCCGTCGTCGACGCCGACGCGATCGCGCGGGAGGCCGGCAACAGCCGCTGCGCCAACGTCGCGCTGCTCGCCGCCGCCGCGCCGCACCTGCCCATAGGGGAGCGGGCGTGGAAGACGGCGATTGAGTCGAGGGTGCCACCCAAGACGCTCGACGCGAACCTGCGCGCCTTCGACCTCAGCTTCGCCCGCGTCGGCGGCGCCGAATAGGCCCGCGGAACAGGAGCACCCATGGAACCCAGAGAGTTCATCCAGCAGATCAGCGTCTTCATCGAAAACCGACCGGGACGCGTCTCCAACGTCTGCGCCCTCCTCGAGCAGGCCGGCATCAACGTCCGCGGCTTCATGATCAGCGACACGAACGACTACGGCATCCTGCGCCTCGTCGTCGACCGTCCCGACGACGCCCTCGACCTGCTCGGGCGCAACGGCTATGCCGCCAAGGCGAAGCCAATCCTCGTAGCCCGCCTCGAGGACCGTCCCGGCAACCTCTCGCGCCTGCTCGACCACCTGTCCGAGGCCCAGATCAACGTGACCTACTCCTACTCGCTCATCTCGACCTTCGTCGCCATCTGCACCTCCGACATCGAGCAGGCCCTGCAGCCCGCCCTCGATGCGGGCGTCGACCTCGTCGGGCTCGACGAGATCGTCAAGGCGCTGCCGTAACCGCCCCCAGCCAGGCTCTCGTGCACCTCAGTCGGAAAGGCCCAGCAATGCCCATCCTCAAACCTAGCATCGAATGCGCGCCGCGCGACGAGATCCGCTCCTTGCAGCTCGAACGCCTCCAGCGTCAGGTCGCCTACGTGTACGAGCGGGTGCCCTGGTACCGTGGCCAGCTCGACGAGCGAGGCGTGCGCCCCGAGCACATCCGCACCCTTGCCGACGTCCGCCTGCTCCCGTTCACCGACAAGAAGGTGATGCGCGACACGTTCCCCTTCGGTCTGTTCGCCATCCCCGTCGACGACGCGATGCGCCTGCACGCCTCGAGCGGGACGACCGGCAAGCCGGTGGTCGTCGGATACAACCGCCACGACATGGACGTCTGGGCGGAGTGCATCATGCGGCTCGCCTCGATGGCGGGCGTGCTCCCCACCGACCGCGTCCAGATGGCGTTCGGCTACGGCATGTTCACCGGTGGCTTCGGCCTCCATCAGGGGCTCGAGAGGCTCGGCTGCCTCATCATTCCCGCCGGCTCCGGATCAACCGAACGCCAGGTTACCATGATTTCGGACTACGGCAGCACCGTGCTCGTCGCCACCCCGACCTACGCCCTCCACATCTGCGAGGTGGGGGAGCGCATGGGGTTCGACTGGTCGAAGAGCACCCTGCGCATCGGCCTGTTCGGGGGGGAGCCCTGTACGCCCGCGCTCAAGGCCGAGATCGAGTCGCGCATGCACATCGTCTGCACGGACAACTACGGCCTCACCGAGGTCATGGGGCCCGGTGTCGCCGGCGAATGCCTCGAATCGCGTGACATGCAGCACATCGCCGAGGACCATTTCCTCTGGGAGGTCGTCGATCCGCAGACGGGCGAGCCGGTGGGGGAGGGCGAGGAGGGCGAGCTCGTGCTCACCACCTTGACCAAGGAATGCATACCCGTGCTCCGCTACCGCACGCACGACTACACGCGCGTCGTCACGCAGCCGTGCGCATGCGGGCGCACTCTCGCGCGTATGCAGAAGGTGCGCCACCGCTCCGACGACATGCTCATCATCCGCGGGACCAACGTGTTCCCCAGCCAGATCGAAGACGTGCTGGCGAAGATCGAGGGGACGTCGACCAACTACCGCCTCATCGTCGACAACGAGACGGGCATGGACCGCCTCACCCTCATGCTCGAGGTCAAACCCGACCACTTCAGCGACGAGGTCGCCGTCATGGACCGCTTCCGCGACCACATCGCCGCCAAACTCCGCGAGACGCTCCAGGTCAGCGTCGTCGTAAAGCTCGTCGAGCCCGGTTCCATCGAGAGGACGACGGGCAAGGCGAAACACGTCGACGACCGCCGCAAGCGCTAGGGGAGCATGCCCCGCACCGGCCCGACGCCCGTTCGCGTGGATTCGTGCGAACGGGCGTCGGGCGTGGTCGATTGTTGAGATTCGTACGATGCAATGGGTACAAGGTGAATGTTTGCCTGCAGGAGCCCCGCAAGGCGTGCGCATCGGCACAAAGTCGAAGGCACGAGCGCGCACCGAGCCCGGCATGTATCCAGCGACCCAGGAGGATGTCCCCCTATGAAGCGCCCCGACCTTTCCAAGCTGTCGACGAAGGGAAAGATTGGACTCTTGGTGGCGGTCATCGCCGTCGTCGTCCTTTTGGCACTGCTCATAACCTGGCTGTGCATGCCCTACATCAACATGCTGAGCGACCCTGAGACACAGCGCCAGTTCGAGGATTGGGTCGGCTCGCTCGGCATCCTGGGCGTGCTCCTCATGCTCGCCATCCAGGTCGTGCAAATCATCATCGCGTTCATTCCCGGAGAGATCGTGCAGGTCCTCGCCGGCGTCATGTACGGGACCTGGGGCGGCCTGGCGCTTTGTCTGGTCGGCTGCATCCTCGCATCGGCAGGCGTGTTCGTCGTCATCCGCAAGCTCGGGCGCGACTTCGTCGTCAGACTGTTCGGCAAAGACAAGATCGAGAGCTTCGATTTCCTGAACGACAGCTCCAAGCTCGAGACGCTGGTCTTCATCCTGTTCCTCATTCCCGGGCTCCCCAAGGACATCTTGACCTACATCGTGCCCCTGACCACCATCAGGCTGAGCAGCTTCCTGCTGCTCTCGACGATCGGACGCATCCCCGGCATGATTGCGTCGACCTTGATCGGGTCGAGCATCACCGACGCGAACTGGCCGCTCATCATCGCCGTGTTCGCCGTCGTCATCGTCGTCGGGCTGCTGTGCATCTGGAAGAAGGACACGCTCATGGGCTGGGCGAAGCGCTGCGGCGGCGTCGGACAGCCTTCATGCGAGTGCGACGACCAGGCAACTCGCAAATAAGCCGGCGCCGTCCACAAAACCGTACGCGCTCAAATCCGCATCGCAAACCCTCATCTATAACCGCCGGGCTAACCGCCAGGATACCACCGCTCCGGAACCATCGCACCGTTGCACGGTAGAACCTGGCGGTTTTCTCGTTATCGTAATTACTTTACATAAGATATATTATCAGACTATTATTCATCCAGGGGAGAGACGCAGCGAAGGCCCGCCATGCATGCCATGCGCATGGCGGGCCTTCGCAGATCCGGCAACGAAACCTGTGCGTGAGGAACGCGAGAGCAGTCAGTAAGCGAGGCGCTCGAGATAACGGTAGGCGCTCGTCGCGGCGACGGCGCCGTCGGCAGCCGCGGTAACCACCTGGCGCAATGCGGTGTTGCGGACGTCGCCCGCGGCAAACAGCCCCGGGGTGCGCGTGGCGAGCTGAGAGTCCGTGCGAATCGCACCGTCTTCGACATCGACCAGATCGCGCACCAAACCGATCTGAGGGTCGTGGCCGACCATGACGAAGACGCCGACCGATCCCTCGTCGAAGCCGTGCACCTCCGTCGTCCCATCCAGCGTGCTCCGAAGCACAACCGACGCGATGCCGCGCTCCCCCTCCACGCGTTCCACGACGGTGTTGTAGCGAATCTCGATATTGTCCTTCGACTCGACCGCCATGCGCTCCGCCGCCACCGCGCGAAGCGTGTCGCGACGGACGACCATGGTGACCTTGCGCGCGATGCGGGACAGGAACTCCGCATCCTCGCATGCCGAGGCGCCGCCGCCGACCACGAAGACTTCCTTGTCGCGGTAGAACATGCCGTCGCACGTGGCGCAGTAGCTCACCCCGCGTCCCGTGAACGCCTCCTCGCCGTCGAATCCGGCGCGGCGCGGCGTCGCACCCGCCGCATAGACGACGGCGGGGGTCCGAAACCGTTCGGTACCGACGGTGACGTCGAACTGGCCGCTCCCCTGCCGCGCGATCTCGGTCACTTCGTCGTATATGAAATCGCAGCCGGTCGCCTCGGCATGGGCGCGCATCGCATCGCCGAGCTCGAATCCGCCGATATGCTCGAAGCCCGGGTAGTTCTCGAGCTGCTCGGACTGCGCTATCTGGCCGCCCGGCGCGCTCATCTCCGCGATGACGGCGCGCAGACCTGCACGCGCCGCATATATGCCCGCCGCCAAACCGGCAGGGCCCCCTCCGACGATGACCACATCGTACTCGGGATGGGTGATGCTCTGATTGTCGTTCTCGGCCATGCTCGCCTCCCGCCGTTTGGGTGAAACCAGCTTTTCGACAGTCTTCCCGCTCGGAGAGAAGTTATACGCTGCTCGACCCGAATCCAGCTTCCCCGCGAACCGTGTCATCGAGCTCGTCGACCTCGCACAGCTCGACGACAGGGACCTCCTGAATGACAAGCTGCGCGATCCTGTCCCCCCGCTTGATCGAGATGGGGGTTTCAGGATCGAGGTTGATGGCTGCCACCTTGAGCTCGCCGCGGTAGTTCGAGTCGATCAGCCCCGGGGTGTTGACCATGGACAGGCCGCGCTTTATCGCAAGACCGCTCCGCGGCTGGATGAATCCAGCGTATCCCGCGGGAATCGAGACCGCGAGACCCGTGGGGATAAGCGTGCGAGAGAGCGGTTCGAGGACGACGTCGACGGCACTCAGCAGGTCGAGGCCGGCATCCCCTTCGTAGGCGTACGCGGGAAGCGGCAAACCCGCATCGAGCCGTTTGACGTTAAGCGTTATCCTGGCGGCCATGTATCTCCCCCGATGTCTTGATTTTGTTCAGTTCGGCATAAAACCCGTCGATATCTTGGAAGTCCTTGTAGACCGAAGCGAATCTGACGTAGGCGACCGTGTCCATCTTGAGAAGACGCTCGAGAACCATGTCACCCAGAGATTTGGACGAGACTTCGGTGCGGAACTCGTTGCGCAGCTCAGTTTCGATGTCGGTGATAAGCTCGTCGAGCTCCTCGACGGGAATGGAGCGCTTGACAGAGGCCTTCACGAGGCTTGCCATGAGCTTGCGCCGGTCAAACGGCTCGAGACAGCCGTCTTTCTTGCGGATCTGGATGGGAATCTCCTCGCACCGCTCGTACGTGGTGAATCGCTCTCCGCACGAGGGGTTGAGACACTCTCTCCTCCGCCGAATGGCGGTTCCCGATTCGGAAGGGCGAGAATCGATTACCCGTGAATCCTCATATCCGCATTTTGGGCAGCGCATGGACCCTCCTCCGACGTAGTCAGCGCCTAGGATACCAGTTCGCGGGCGCGATGTCGCGGAGGGAACAGAAAGGCTACGACGCAGATCCCAGCGGCAGTTCGAGAACCTGCCCGGGGGTCAAGACGGCGTCGTCGAGACCGTTGCGGTCGATCACCCACCTGACGCACTGCTGCGTCGTCAGGCCGTCGATGGGATGGTCCTCGGCCATGGACCACAGCGTGTCGCCCTCTTCGACGGCGACCATCACCGTGGCGATGTCGCCGCCGTCCCCGACGGCACCCCATGCGCCCCGCACGTTTAGGAGAAAGGCAGACAGGCAGATGGCGGCGGCGAGAAGGACGCACAGCACGGCGAAGGCGGCGAGCGACCGTCCGACCCGGCTGCGGGACCCCTCCGTCCCGCACGTCCTGTGCCCCGCGGAGGGACGCTGGTGGCCGGCGCCGCCGTCGATGAGGCGAAGCGACGGAGATGCGACGAGGCGGACAGCCGCATCCTCCCCCATGCGTCCGTAATAGTCGTAGGCCACAGAGCCGTAGGCGTACCAATAGCTGCCCGGAACGATCCGCTTCTGGTTCGAATTCATGGATGCTGCGACGTTCATTGCTGGCGCTCCTGTCTCATCTTGATTCCAACGGCTTTGCATTGTGCACACCGACCGGATGGAAACGATGTAAGAACATCTGTTCTGGTTTTGTACTATAGCAGAACGTGTGTTCTATGCAAGAAGAAATCGAACGTCTGTTTGTATTTCTTTACAAATGCCTCTATACTGGTGCCACGCTACGAAGGAGGGTGCCATGGAACGCAAGAAGCTTACGAAGCGCCAGTCCCAGATCTATGACTTCATCTGCAGCGAAGTGGCGGAAAAGGGGTATCCGCCCAGCGTCCGCGAGATTGCCAACGCCGTGGGGTTGAGCAGCCCGTCGACGGTGCACACGCACCTGCAGGTGCTCGAGGACAAGGGATACATCAAACGGGACCTCTCAAAGCCGCGCGCACTCGAGATCATCGGCAAGGAGCCGACGGACGAGGCGGCTGGCGGCGAGGTGGGCAAAGCCTCGGGAATCGTCCGCCTCCCCCTGGTCGGCCGCGTCGCGGCCGGAGCGCCCATTCTGGCAGAACAGAACGTCGAGGCCATGATCCCGCTTCCGGAAGCCATTGTCGGAGACGCCGCCGCATTCGTCCTCCGCGTCAAGGGCGAGTCCATGATTCAGGCGGGCATCTTCGACGGTGACTTCGTCGTGGTCAAGGAGCAGCAGGATGCGCTCAACGGGCAGATCGTCGTCGCGCTCATAGACGACGAGGCGACCGTCAAGACGTTCTACCGGGAGCACGACCGCATCCGCCTCCAGCCCGAGAACCCCACCATGGCGCCCATCTACGTGACCGACCCCAAGATCCTCGGTCGCGTCATCGCGCTCGTGCGTTCGTTCTAAGCCTGCGGGACGAAGCCGTTCCCATCATGACGCCCCCGCCCGCCCACGCCGCTCCGAAGAAAGCGAGTCCCGGCCCGCTGCCTGCCGCAAACGGCATGCGCCTCGCGATGCTCGACACAGCGCGGGGCGCGGCCCTCCTGTCCATGGTCGCGTTCCATCTTGCGTACGACCTCGTGTACCTCTTCGACGTCGACTGGCCGTGGTTCCGCAGCGTGTGGGGCGACCTGTGGCAGGCGTCGATCGGCTGGTCGTTCGTCTTCATTGCGGGATGCTCCGCCTCGCTTTCGCGCAACACCGGCCTGCGCGCCTGCAAGCTCGCCCTCGTCGCGTTCGGAATCACGTGCGCGACGGCGGTGGCGCGCGTCGACATACCCGTCTACTTCGGCGTCATACACTGCCTCGCGCTCTGCACCGTCGTCCTGAGCGTCGCAAAGCCCGTCGTGGACCGCATGCCACCCGCGCCGGCGGCCGCCGCGTTCCTCGTCGCGGCTCTGGCGACGGCGCACCTGTCCGAAGGCTACCTCGGCATTCCCGGCGTGGCGTCGATCGCGCTGCCCGAAGTCCTCTACCGCATCGACGCGCTCTCGTTCCTCGGACTGCCCGGCCCGACCTTCGCCTCGGGGGACTACTTCCCCCTCCTCCCCTACCTGTGCGTGTACCTTGCAGGGTATTTCGGCTTCCGGTCGCTTGCGCCGCGCGCGTCCGTCGCGCGGCTTTTGGCAAAGAACCCCGTCCCTCCCCTCGCCTTCGCCGGGAGGCACAGCATGGCGGTCTACCTAGCCCATCAGGTCGTCCTGCTCGACGCCCTTGCCCTCGTGTTCGCCGCCATCCGGTGAGGACGGCGCGTCCCCACCCCCATCGGTCGGCGCATCCTCCGGATCCGGGACTTTCTGCACAACGAACGGGGCGAGGCGCGCCTGCAGGGTGACGGGCGCGACGACCGTCATGGCAACGCCGTCCGGACCGTAGTCCTCCGAGACGATGCGCCCCTTCTCATGGCACTCCTTTGCGAGAAGCCCCTGGCTGTAGGGTAGAAGCACCTGCATGGTGGCATCCTGGGAGCTCGCGGCGTGCGCGATTGCGTCGACGAGCCCGTCGATGCCGTCGCCCCGCACCGCGGAGACGAACAGCGCCTGGGGATACCTGCGCTCCAGGGAGGCGAGCTCCTCCGCCGAGAGCAGGTCGCACTTATTGAAGACGACAAGCACGGGAACCGATTCGGCGCCAATCTGACCGAGGACCTCGTCGACCGCGTCCATCTCCTGTTCGCGGTGCTCGTCGGTCGCGTCGACAACCTTGAGGAGCAGGTGCGCGCCGCTGACCTCGGCCAAGGTTGATTTGAACGCCTCGACCAGCGTGGTCGGGAGCTTCTGGACAAAACCGACCGTGTCGGTGAGGGTCACGACGCGGCCGCCCGGAAGCGCGAGCATGCGCGTCGTCGGGTCGAGCGTCGCGAACAGCTGGTCCTGCACGTAGGCGTCCGCCCCGGTCAGGCGGTTGAGCAGCGTCGACTTGCCGGCGTTCGTGTAGCCTGCGAGCGCGATGCGGAACGTCGAGGACTCGTAACGGCCCTTGCGCTGCGTCTCGCGCGTCGTGGAGATGCGCCTGAGCTCCTGGCGCAGGACGGACATGCGGTTGCGGATGAGGCGCCGGTCGACCTCAAGCTGGCTTTCGCCCTGCCCGAAGCGCGAGCCGATGCCGCCGCGCGTGCGGTCTTTGGCAAGGTGCGCCCACATGCCGCGCAGGCGGGGGTAGAGGTACTGCAGCTGCGCCATCTGCACCTGCAGCTTGCCCTCGTGGGTCTTCGCATGCAGGCCGAAGATGTCGAGGATGAGCGCGGTCCGGTCGATGATCTTGTACTTCAGGCCGACGAGCCGTTCGAGATTGGACTGCTGCGACGGCGTCAGCTCGTTGTCGAACACGATGACGTCGGCCTCGAGCGATTCTGCAAGCTCCTTGAGCTCGACGACCTTGCCGCTGCCGATGAAGGTTTTGGGCACGGGGCGGTCGAGCCGCTGCACGAGCCGCGCCACGGGGACGGCCCCCGCCGTCTCCGCCAGCCGCGCCAGCTCGTCGAGCGAGGCGTCGATCCCCCAGTCGCCCGCGCCCACGTCGACGCCGACGAGGATGCAGCGCTCGGGTGGGACGTATGTCGATACAGGTCGCTCTGCCGGCATGGCAAAACCGCCTTTCAGCCTACCCGACCCGCTTGGGGCCGGCCGTTCAGTCCCCGAAGACCAGCATCGCCTCGACCTGGTCGGCGAGGCGCGCGGGGTCGGCGTCCTCGGCGTCGAGCCACGCGATGCGCGCATCCGCCCTGAACCAGGTCATCTGGCGCTTCGCATAGCGGCGCGTGGAGCGCTTGACCTCCTCCACCGCGTCTTCGAGAGGGCGCAGGCCCCGCAGCACGTCGATGAACTCCTTATACCCGATTGCCTGGCGAGACGTCAGGGCGTCGCCGAGCCCGTCGTCGACCAGGCGGGCGACCTCGTCGAGAAGGCCCTGCTCGAGCATCGCGTCGACGCGCGCGTCGATCCGCCCGTAGAGCACATGGCGCGGCACGGACAGCCCGACGTGGAGCGTGCGGCGGCGGTCCCGCCGCACGTGGAGGGTCTCGTGCTCGCGCGCATAGCTCGACCCGCCCTCCAGCAGCTCGAACGCACGGACGACGCGCCTGACGTTATGGGGGTGGATCAGCGCGGCGCTCTCGGGGTCGATCTCCTCGAGGCGCCTGTGCAGCGCGTCGGCGCCGATGTCGTCGGCAAGCTTCGTATAGCGGTCGCGGACGGGGTTGCCGACCTGGTCGCCCGCCGGAAAGTCCATGTCCTCGAGCGCGGCGCGCACGTAGAGGCCGGTCCCGCCGCAGACGACCGGCACGAGGCCCCGACCGCACGCCTCGTCGATCGCCCGATGAGCCTCCCGCGCGTAGAGTGCGACGGAATAGGGCTCGTCCGGGTCGACCAAATCCACGCAGCGAAGCGGGGCCCGACGCTCCCCGGGCGGCGTCTTGGCAGTGCCGATGTCCATGCGGCGGTACACCTGCATCGCGTCGGCCGAAACGACCTCCGACCCCAACCGCACGGCAAGCTCGTCCGCCAAGGCGGACTTCCCCGAGGCGGTCGGCCCGACGACGGCGACCGTCTCGTAGCGGGTCGGCGCCGCCGCCCCCCTAGAGGACAAGGCGGCCTCGCAGGTACCAGGTACGGGCTTCCTCGACGTGAACGTCGCGTATCGTGCCGACGAAATCGTCGACGGGCGCCCCGGCGGGAAGGGGCGCGTGGACCGTTTGGTTCTTGGGGCTCCTGCCCGACAGCATGGAGGAATCGCGCTTCGAAAGGCCTTCGAACAGGACCGGGACCACGGAACCCGCCTCCTTCTGGTTGGCCTGGAACGCGCCGCGCTGCACGACGTCGACGAGGCGGTCGAAGCGGTCTTGGATGACCTCGTGCGGCGTGTCGTCGGGCATGGAGGCGGCGGGGGTGCCCTCCCGGCGGGAATAGATGAAGGTGAACACCTGCGAGTAGCCGACCGCCTCGACGAGGGACAGCGTCTCGAGGAAATCGTCCTCCGTCTCGCCCGGGAACCCGACGATCAGGTCGGTCGAAAGCGCGATATCGGGAATGGCCTCGCGGATGCGCGCGACCAGGTCGAGGTAGCGCTGACGGTCGTACGTGCGGTTCATGAGCTTCAGGATGCGCGAGGAACCCGACTGGGCGGGGAGGTGCAGGGCGGGCATCACCGCGGGGGTCTCGGCCATGGCGCGGATCGTCTCGTCGCTCAGGTCCTTGGGATGGCTCGTGGCGAACCGCAGGCGCGGGATGCCCGTGCCCCCCACGGCACGCAGCAGCTCGGCGAAGCGCGGCTCCCCGTACAGGTCGCGCCCGTAGGAGTTCACGTTTTGCCCGAGCAGGGTGATCTCCTGGACGCCCTCCCCCACCAGCCCCTCGACCTCGTCGAGGACGCTCTCGAAGGTGCGGCTGTGCTCCCTGCCGCGCACGTAGGGAACGATGCAGTAGGTACAGAAGTTGTTGCAGCCGTAGGTGACGGGAACCCAGGCATGGAAACCCGCGTCGCGCTTCGACGGAAGGTCGGTCGACGTGCGGCCCGCGACGTCGGTCTCGTCGACGGCGACGAGGCGCTTGCCGCCGTTCAGGGCCTCCGCGAGCAGGGACGGGACGCGGTAGAGCGTGTGGGTGCCGAACACGACGTCGACGTTGCCGAGCGTCTCGAAGAGCCGCTCGCCGTCGCGCTGCCCGATGCACCCGCCCACCGCCACGACGCGGTGCGACCCCTCGCGGCGCGGGGGGATGTTGCGCATCGAGGAGACCTGCCCGTAGAGACGCGTGTCGGCGGCCTCGCGCACGCAGCAGGTGACGTAGACGACGAAGTCGGCATCCTCGACCGCGTCGACGGGAAGGGAGCCGGCGGCCTCGAGCATTCCGCGGATGCGCTCGCCGTCGTGGAAGTTCATCTGGCAGCCGAACACACGGACGAGGTAGGTGGTGCCCTGCAGCGGCTGAAGCGCGTTGTCGCCGCCTGCAGGCGCGCACGCGCCCGCTGGAATCAACGGAGAGGACATGGGGCAGGCTCCTTTGCGTTCTGCGACCGATAGGGCGCCGTGCGGGAAAACGCGCGCAAGGCGCGCTAGGCAGAGGACGCGTCAATGACGGGGATGCTCGCCGCATGGGGAAACACCGAGAGGCGGATCGCCGTGCGGCTCTCTCCGTCGATCTGTATGTCCTGGAACGACGGGGTGCACGCGACGTCGATGCCGGAAGGGATCAAAAAAACCCCGGGCGATCGCGATCGCCTTGATCGCCTGGTTCACGGCGCCCGCACCGACCGACTGTATCTCGACCGGCATGCCGTCTTTGACGAGGCCGGCGATGGCGCCGGCCACGCTCGCCGGCGAAGATTTGCTCGAGACTTTTAAGTAATCCATCAACGCTCCGTTAGCGGACGCACCGTGCAGCCGCACATACGATGTACACCGGGCAGATTTTAGACGATAGCGATGCGCAGATAAACCCATCGGGCCTGCTCGTGGACGGGAGGGGATGCAAAATTACGCCGTTTATCCTCATTACACGCGTCAAGGCCCTACATTTCCTTCTCGATGTCGAACGTCACGACGACCGAGTCGCGCGCGATGCGGACCTGCGGCTCGCCGCGCAGGCCGAGATAGTACCGCTCCCCCAGGATGCCGAATGCGGAGCGCAGGGCCTGCGTGAAGTCGGCGAGGTCCGAAGGGGCAACCTTGAGGCCGCGTCGGTCGCGAAGGAGGTCGACTGACGCGGCGGGGGCACCTCCCCCACCCGGCAGGACGCGCTCGACCAAGGTTTCCGCGGGGGCAAACTCCCCGTTGAGGATGCGGTAGCAGGTGCGCTCCGACACGTCAATCCCGATCCGCCCGGCGGCTTCGGCAAGCCCCCGCGCATCGACCGCGCAGGCTGGCCAAAGCCAGATCGGCAGGTCGGCGGGCGCGCCGTCCTCGGAAGACGCGGGAAGGGCGGCCAGATGGGCGCACCCGACCTCGACGAGCGCCGCAAGGATCTCGGCGGGGGTGCCCAGGTAGACGTCGACGGCGCCGCGTGACTCGAGGGCGAACTCGACGGCGGTGCGCACGATGTTGTGGGGGCCGCGCACCGCGGCGGGACGGCCGTCCTCGCCCTTGCCCACGCGTGGCCACGTCGACTGGTCCGCGCGTTCGGGAAGGGAGGGGCAGTCGAAGGCGACCGAAAGGGAGCAGCCCCCGCCGGGGAACGAGGCGCAGACGCGCGCCTCGAGGGCGTTCTGGCGGATGGAGAACAGCGCCATCCCGCGGCCGTGGACACCCCAGCGGTCCATCGACATCGTGTCGAGCTTCGAGGTGACGCGCGCCTCGAACACGCGGTCCCACATGGTCTCGGGGATTCCCGCGCCGTCGTCGACGACAAGAAGGGTGCGCCGGTCCCCCTCGCGGGCCGTGGCGAGGAAGATCCGCCTGGCGCCCGCGTCGCGAGAGTTGCGGAGCAGCTCGATCGCCGCGTCCTCGACCCAGCGGATGTCGTGCTTCGCCTGTCGGCGTTCCGCCTCGGAGACGCGGAGGCGGACGAAGCCCGCCCCGAGCGTCTCCTCAACGCGAAGCGGCCCCTCGCCCACCACGCGGGCGACGAAATCGACCAGCCCGCCGTCGGCGGGCTCGGCGCCGCCGCTGATTGCCGGGTCCGACATGCCGCCCGTCCGCCTACTTCGCGATGTCGGTCGCACGGCTCTCGCGGATCACCACGACCTTCACCTGACCGGGGTACTCCATCTTCTCCTCGATCTCGGTGGCGATGTCGTGCGCGAGGACGACGGCCTCGGAGTCGGAGATCTCCTCGGGCTTGACCATGACGCGAATCTCACGCCCGGCCTGCATGGCGTAGGTGCGCTCGACGCCGCGGTGCGAGTTGGAGATCTCCTCGAGCTTCTCGAGGCGCTTGATGTACGCCTCCGCGGACTCGCGGCGCGCCCCGGGGCGGGCGGCGGAGACGGCGTCGGCCGCCTGGACGATGATGTCGAGCACGCTCGAGGGGTCGACGTCGTTGTGGTGCGCCTCGATGGCGTGCACGATCGCCGGCTGCTCCCCGTAGCGGCGCGCGAGGTCGGCGCCGATCACCGCGTGGGGCCCTTCGACCTGATGGTCGATCGCCTTGCCGATGTCGTGGAGAAGGCCCGCCCGCTTGAAGGGCGCGGGGTCCATCCCCAGCTCGTCGGCCATAATCTGGCACAGCTGGGCGACCTCGATGGAGTGGTTGAGGACGTTCTGGCCGTAGGAGGTGCGGTAGCGTAGCGAGCCGAGCGTGCGGACGAGCTCGGGGTGCAGGTCGTGGACCTCGAGGTCGAAGCAGACCTGCTCGCCGGCCTCGAGGACCTTGGCGTTGACCTGGTCGGTAGCCTTGTTGAACAGCTCCTCGATGCGGGCGGGGTGGATGCGCCCGTCGGCGATGAGGTTCTCGAGGGTGACGCGCGCGATCTCGCGGCGGACCGGGTCGAAGCTCGAGAGCTGCACCGTCTCAGGCGTGTCGTCGATGATGAGGTTGACGCCCGTCATCTGCTCGAAGGTGCGGATGTTGCGCCCCTCGCGCCCGATGATGCGGCCCTTGAGGTCGTCGGAGGGGATGTGGACCGTGGTGAGGGTGACCTCGCCCACGTGGTCGGAGGCGCAGCGCTGGATGGCGGTCGACAGGATGGAGCGCGCCGTGCGCTCGCACTCGAGGCGGACGCGCTGCTCGTTCTCGCGGATGATGGTGGCGGACTGGCGCGTCACGTCGTCGCGGACGCGGTCGAGCAGCTCGCGGTGCGCGTCGTCGACCGTGAGGCCGCTGATGCGCTCGAGCTCGCGCGTGTGGCGCGCCACGAGCTCGTCGGCCTCGCGCTGGCGCTTCTCGATCTGGCCAGCCTCGCTGGAGAGCTGGTGCTCGCGCTTGTCGAGCGAGTCGCTTCGGCGGTCGAGCGACTCCTCCCTCTGCAGGAGCCTGTTCTCGCGCTCGCGCATCTCGCCGGTGCGCTGGCGCTGCTCCTCCTCGTTCGCCTGCTTCTTCTTCAGGATCTCCTCGTCGGCCGCCTGCTTGATGCGGATGGTCTCCTCCTTCGCGCTGAGGACGGCCTCCTTCTTGATGGTCTCGGCCTGCTTTTCGGCCTCGCTCACGACCTTGGTCGCCTCGCTCTTGGCGCGGCTGAGCTTGCCCTGGGCGTTGTTGCTGGCAAAAAGCAGGCCGAAGGCGGCACCGATGGCGATCAAGACGATCGCGACAACAACACAGATTGCAATGGTGATGGGGTCCATGTTCCTACCTCCCGGCTTCGTCAGTGGTGCGTTTCGATACAGGGACGAACGCCGAGCGCCGGCAAGGTGGCTTACCGTGCCGCACGTAGGACGTCCGGCATCGTGAGGACCGCGTAGCGTGCTTGAAGTTTTGAGACGTGCCTATAATCAAAACTCGCATAAACGAGGATAATCACAAATGCAGTGATTATTGTAGGGTCAAAGTCGAGGCCGGGTCAACAGTCCGCCGCAATCTACGCAGGAGCTACGGCAACCGGCCACAGCGCCCCCGCCCGGCGGAAAGGCCGGACGGGGGCGCGCAAAGACGAGGCCGGAGCTACGCGCCCTCGCCCTGCGCGCGCACCACCAGCATGCGGCCGCACACAGGGCACGAGGTGATGTCGGGCCCGCGGCGCAGCGACTCGATCTGCGACTGCTGGAGCTCGACGCCGCAGCCCGAGCACGTCCGGCCCTTGAGCTCGGAGATGCCGATCTGCCCGTGCGCCTTGCAGCTGGCGGCGTAGCGGTCGAGCATGTCCCGGGGGATGGATTCGACGAGCGCGGCGCGGCGGTCGACCAGACCCTGCAGGTCCTCCTTGAGCTCAGAGGCGGCGGCCTTGAACTCCTCGAGGAGCTGGGCCTCGCGCGCGTCGAGGCGTGCCTTGATCTGGCGCGCCTGCTCGAGCACGCCCTCGAGGCGCTCGATCTCAGCGCGGACCTTCTTCTGGTTGAAGTCGACCTTCTCGAGGCGCTTGGCCAGGCGGTCGAGCTCGGCGTTGTTGCTCTGGACGCGCCTGAAGTCGGTGGTCTGGTCGTTGTCGAGCTTGACTTCCTCGACGTGGCGCGTCAGCGTCGCGCGGCGGCCGTCGTTGTCCTCCTCCTCGATGCGCTGGTCCTTGAGGAGGCCGACGATCTTCGTCGTCCGGCGGGCAAGCTCCTTCTGCTTCGAGCGGACCTCCTGTATCTGGGCGGCCTGGGGGATGGCGTCGATCGCCTTGCGGTCCCTCAGGATTCCGAGGTCGACCTGTTGAAGCTCGAGGAGGTCTCTCGCGATTTGCATAGTCAGGCTCACTTCCATCCAAGCGCCTCCCGCGAGGCGCCGCCGGTCACATTTGGCCACTCACGCCAGCTCGTGCCACGTGCAGGGGTCGTCGAGGCGCACGAGGGACCCCGCGGGGACCCCGCACGCGGCGAGCTCCTCGGCAAGCAGGTCCGCCAGGGGCGCCTCTGAGGCATCGTGTCCGACGATTATAACCGCACAACCCCGTTCAACCAGGTCGAGAGCGCGATGATAGCCGCATTCCCCACATACCACGACGTCCGCCTCCGCCGCGAGGGCATCCTCGCCGCACGAGCCGAGGCTTCCGGTGAAGAACGCCGCGCGGCGGACGGCGGACGAACCGTCCCCGTAGACCTGCGCGACGCGCCCGAACACCGCGCGGCAGCGCAGGGCGAACCCGTCGAGGGTGACGCCGTCGCCCAGGTCTGCGACCGAGCCGAGCCTGCCGGACGCCTCGTCCCTGCCGCGCTCGATGCCGCAGGACGGGATGAGCCCGAGCATGCGCGGCAGGCGCCCCGTGGCCCGGGGCGAGCGGTCGAGGTTCGTGTGCATCGCGATGCACGCCACGCCGCGGGACACGGCCTCCCACAGGCACGCGGACGCGAGCGGCGAGCCGGAGGCGCGCGGGGCGATGAGGCGCGGGGCCTCGAGGCAGACGGGGTGGTGGGTCAGCAGGACGTTCGCCCCCTCCTCCGCCGCCCGCACCACGTTGGCCGCCGTCGCGTCGAGCGCGACGGCGATCCGGCAGACCCGGGCGAGCGGGTCGCCGACCGCAAGGCCCACATGGTCCCACGCCTCGGCCCAGCTCGCTGGAAAGACCTCGAAGAGCGTGCGCTCGAGCGTCCCGACCGTGCACGGCCAGGCGAATCGAACGCCGCTTCGACCGACGGTCCCACCCTGGCAGACCTCCCCCATGGCAACCTCCTCACATGGCGCCGCCACCGGCACCGACTCAGGGTTCCAGAGAAACCTCGCGCCAGCCGCCGTCGGACGTCGGGACGTCGACGGAGCGGTAGCCCGCGCGGTAGGCGAGCCCGTACGCCTCGGCGATGCCGGCGGCGACGCGGCCGGCGCCGTGCGCGTCCGAGCCCACCGTCAGGCGCACGCCGGCGGCGCAGAACAGCTCGAGCAGGCGGGGGTCGGGATACATCCGCCCGACGGGCTTCAGGACGCCGGCCGTGTTGACCTCGACGCGCACCCCCGCGGCGGACGCGGCCTCCGCGGCGCTCCGGTACAGGCGCCCGACCGTGCCCCCGTCCGGATACCTTCCCAGGATGGAGACCAGATCCGGGTGGGCCATCGAATCGAACCCGCAGGGAGACGAGCAGGCCTGCGCCCACACCTCGAAATAGCGCTCCCATACGGCCCCGGTCCCCTCCTCCTCCCAATACGACAGGTCGCCGAGGTCGTCGATCCAGCGGCCGTCGAGCATGTGGACGGAGCCGAGGAGGAAGGTGGCGCGGGCGGCCCAGCGGGCGACGTTCTCCTCGCAACCCGGGTAGTAGTCCGCCTCGAACCCGAGCACGACGTCGACCTCGGGGAAGCGCTCCCGCGCCGCAAGCACCTCCCGCACATACGGGTCGAGGTCCGCTTCGGCGACGGAGACCTCGCACGCCGGGTCGATCGAGGCGGGCAGCGTCAGATGGTCGGTGCAGCACAGCGTCCTCACGCCGAGCTCGCATGCGCGCGCGACGTTGTCCGAAATGGTCGACGACCCGTCCGAGAAGGCGGAGTGCACGTGGCAGTCGACGAGCTCCACGCCGCTCACCTGCCCCTCCCCCGGACCGCATCGCGCGCGCAGACCTCCTCGATCGCCGCCGCCAGCGCCGCGCAGTCCTCGGGAGGCGTCCGGTGGTCGAACGAGACGCGCAGCGCGCAGAACGCGTCGTCGCGCACAAGGCCCATCGCCGTGAGCACGTGGCTCGGCTCGAGGGAGCCCGAAGAGCACGCCGAGCCGCCGGCGACCTCGAAGCCCCCCTCGTCGAGGGCGAGGACGAGGCCCTCGGTCTGGTGCCCCGGGACGATCAGGTGGACGATTCCCGGGACGAAGTTCCCCTCGCGCGGCAGGGCGACCGTCTCGCGGGCGACCGGCGACTCCGGACGGCACAGGCGCACGACGAGGTCCCGCGCCATCGAATGAATCGCGGCGGAGCGGGAGGGAAGGTGCTCGAGCGCGTCGTCGGCGACCGCCGCGAAGGCGCACGCCCCGCGCACGTCCTGGGTGCCGGAGCGCAGGCCGCCCTCCTGGCCGCCGCCGACGATCTGGGGGACGACGGGCGTGCGCGCCTTCAGGTAGAGCGCGCCGACGCCGACCGGGCCGCCGAGCTTGTGGGCGGCGACGCTCGCCGCATCGACCCCGAGCCGGGCGACGTCGAACGGGATGTGGCCGAACGCCTGGACGGCGTCGGTGTGGAAGAGCGCCCCGCGCGCATGGGCCAGCCCGGCGGCCTCGGCGACCGGCTGCACGCGCCCCGTTTCGTTGTTGGCCGCCATGACGCTCACCAGGGCGACGTCGTCCGCGAGCATGCCCTCGAGCGCCTCGAGGTCGACGGTGCCCGAGCGCGTCGCCGGGATGCGCTCGACGCGGAACGTGCCTCCGCGGACGAGGGACTCCGCCGCGTCGAGGACCGAGTCGTGCTCGAGGGACGAGACGAGGACGCGGCACCGTCCGGGACGCCGCTCCGCGACCGCCAGGGCGATGCCGCGCACGGCGAGGTTGTTCGACTCGGTGCCCCCGCTCGTCAGGACGACCTCGGAGGGGCGCCGGCATCCCAGGGCGCGGGCGAGGCGCAGACGGGCGTCTTCGAGCGCCTCGAACGCGCGGCGTCCCGAGCTGTGCAGGGAGTTGGGGTTCGCGCCACGCCAGCCCTGCGCGTCGCAGGCCTCCAGGGCGGCCCTGCAGGCGTCGTTCATCGGGCTCGACGCCGCATGGTCGAAGTACCTCCGCGGGGCGGGGCTCATCGAAGCGCCCCGGCCGCGGCCGCGCGGATCCCCTCCATGGCGGCACGGGGGTCGTCCGCACCGAACACGGCGGACCCCGCGACGAGCAGGCGCGCGCCGGCGGATGCGGCCTCGGGGGCCGTCGCGGCGCCGATCCCGCCGTCGACCTCGACGATGGGCGCGCATCCCAGGTTCGCGCACAGGTCCCCGAGCTCGCGAAGGCGGCGCGTGGTCGACGGGATGAACGACTGGCCGCCAAAGCCGGGGTTGACGCTCATCACGAGCACGAGGTCGACTTCCTCGACGAGGTCGCGCAGCGCCCAGACGGGCGTCGCCGGGTTCACGGCGACGCCGGCGAGCGCGCCGCGCTCCCGAATGTGGCGCACGAGCCTGTTCGCATGCGTGAGCGCCTCGAGCTGGACCGTCGCCACGTCCGCGCCGGCATCGAGGTACCAGTCGATCGTCGCCTCGGGGTTGTCGACCATGAGGTGGACGTCGAGGGGCACGTCGAAGCGCAACTTGAGGCTCTTGACGATCCCGGGGCCGATCGTCAGGTTCGGCACGAAGTGGCCGTCCATCACGTCGACGTGGATCGCGTCGGCCGATGCGGACACGAGGCCCACGCTCGCCTCGAGGTTCAGAAAGTCGGCGGAGAGAATCGAGGGGGCCATCTTGACCCGGTCGTCGAAAAGCCTCGAACGTTCCATGGTTGCTCCTCCACATTCCCAGAAACGGCATGCCGGGGCGGTGCCCCGGGCAGAAGACGGCGTCACGCGCCCTTGGCGTCGAGGCCGTAGAACTCCCCGCGCGGAGAGCGGGCGTAGAGCCGAGCCGCGACCTCCTCGAGCGACAGCCCCTCGTAGAGCAGGCTGTAGACGGCGTCGGCGATGGGCACCTCGACGTCGAGCCGGGAGGCGAGGGTGCGCACGCTCCGGCACGCCCGCGCCCCTTCGACGACCATGTGCGTGCGTTCCTCGAACTCCGCGAGCGACTCCCCGCCCACGAAGGCGGTGCCGAACGTGCGGTTGCGGGAGTGGGCGCTCGTGCAGGTCGCGACCAGATCGCCCATGCCGGCGAGCCCCATGCAGGTCAGCGGGTTGCCGCCGCAGGCGCTGACCAGGCGGCCAATCTCGGCGAGGCCGCGCGTCATGATGACGGCGGAGGTGTTGTCGCCCAGGCCCATCCCCGCCACGATGCCGCATGCGAGGGCGACGACGTTCTTGGCGGCGGCGCACACCTCCACGCCGACCACGTCGCAGCTCGCATAGGTCCTGAAGCGGTCGGTGTGGAACAGGCGCTGGAAGAACGCGGCCGTCTGGGGGTTGCGCGAGGCGACGACGGCGGCGGCGGGCAGGTCGCGCGCGATCTCCTCCGCGTGGTTGGGACCGCTCAGGCACGCGATGCGGCCCTCGCACCCGAGCTCGTCGACCGCGAGATCGGTCATGAGCTTTCCGGTTCCAGCCTCGATCCCCTTGGTGAGGACGGCGACGGGGAGCTCGGCGCCCACGTGGGGCGCGCTCGAGCGCAGCGTCGCACGCAGGGCGTGGGAGGGGACCACGTACACCGCGGCTTCGGCCCCCTCGAGGCAGCGGCCCAGGACGGTGTCGGCCACGAGGGAGGCCGGAAGGTCGCACGAGGAGATGTAGCGGGGGTTGCGGTGGGTCTCGTTCACACCGCGCGCGACCTCCTCGCCGCGCGACCAGAGGCGCACGCGGTGGCCCTGCAGGGCAAGGTGCCGCGCGACGGCCGTCCCCCAGGAGCCGGCGCCGACGACTGCGACCTCCACGGCTACTCTCCCCCCTTCGCGCGCTTGAACGAGAACCTGCTCTCGGTCCCGCTGCACAGCTTGGCGATGTTCTTGCGGTGCGCCCAGACGACGAGCAGGGCGACGACGGAGACGATCGCCGTGAAGGCGGCGGACGGGCGGCAGATCAGCGCCGTCAGAAAAGGCAGGGACACCGCGGCGGCGATGCTGCCCAGGGAGACGTAGCGCGTCGTCGCGGCGAATGCCAGGAAGGGGACGAGCAGGCAGGCGGCGACAGGGGGCATGAGCGCCAGGGCGCCCCCGAAGCCGACCGCAATCCCCTTCCCCCCCTTGAAGCGCAGGTAGGGGGTGAAGACGTGCCCCAGGACGCATGCCAGGTAGACGAGCGCCATCGTCCAGTCGAAGGCGCCGCCGGGAGCGACCTGCGCGATGCCGTCCCCCGTGCCGACGCACCCGACGAGCAGGTATCCGATGCCGACCGACGCCGCCGCCTTGCAGACGTCGAGCAGAAGCGTGACGGCGCCCGCCTTGGCCCCCGCGGCGCGCACGACGTTGGTGGACCCCACGTTGCCCGAGCCGACCTTGCGCACGTCGACGTGGGCCATCCGCTCCCCCACCAGGTAGGCGGATGGGATACCGCACAGCAGGTACGCGACGACGCAAGCGACGCCGCACATGACATACACGAGCATGGCAGCCTCCACGGAGCCGGTCTACTGGGACTTCCTCTTGAACTTGAGCCTGATGGGGGTGCCGACCAGATCGAAGCGGTCGCGCAGGCGGTTCTCGAGGTAGCGCTCGAAGTTCGGCGTCACCAACTCCGGCATGTTCACGAAGAACGTGAAGACGGGCGGCTTGTGGCCCGTCTGGGTCATGTAGTTCATCTTGAGGCGCTTCGTGCCCTTGGTGACGGTGTGGCCGAACTCGCGCATCTCGGTCAGCAGCTTGTTGAGCTGCGAGGTCGGGATGGTCTTGGCGCGGTTGGCGACCGCGGCGTCGAGCGCGTTCCACACGCGCGACAGCGAGCGGCCGGTCAGGGCGGAGATGCGGACGACCGGGGCGAACGAGACGAAGTGCAGGCGCTCGGCGACGTCAGACTGCAGCTCCTCGCGGCGCTGGGCGGAGTCGACCAGGTCCCACTTGTTGAGTAGCACCACGATGGCGCAGCCCGCCTCGTTCGCCATGCCCGCCACGCGCTGGTCCTGCTCGGTGACGCCGACCGTGGAGTCGATGACGAGCAGGGCGACGTCGGCGCGCTCGATGGCGCGCTGCGCGCGCACGTAGCTGTAGTACTCGAGGTCCTCGCTGATGACGGTGCGCTTGCGCATGCCTGCCGTGTCGACGAGGCGGTAGGAGCTCCCCTCGTGCTCGACGACGGTGTCGACCGCGTCGCGCGTCGTGCCCGCGACGTCGCTCACAATGGCGCGCTGCGTGCCGGAAAGCTGGTTGAGCAGCGAGGACTTGCCGGCGTTGGGGCGCCCGACGATGGCGACGCCGACCATCTCGTCCTCCTCGTCCCCCTCGAAGCTCGGCAGGCTCCGGACGATCTCGTCGAGCAGGTCGCCGACGCCGTTGCCGTGCTGGGCGGAGATGGGGAACGGGTCCCCCAGCCCGAGCGAGTAGAACTCGTAGGCGGCGGCCTCCTGGACGACGGAGTCGCACTTGTTGACCGCGAGGAACACCGGCTTGTCGCTGCGCTTGAGGATGCGGGCGACCTCCTCGTCCTCCTCGGTCACGCCGGTCTTCGAGTCGACGAGGAACACGACGGTGTCGGCCTCCTGGATCGCAATGACCGCCTGCTCGCGGATCTTGCCCTGGAAGGCGTCCTCGGAGGCGCCGACCTCGATGCCGCCGGTGTCGCACAGCATGAAGGGGACGCCGTTCCAGTCGGACTCGTGGAACGTGCGGTCGCGGGTGACGCCCTCGACCTCGTGGACAATCGCCTCGGGTCGCTGCGAGATGCGGTTCACCAGGGTCGACTTGCCCACGTTGGGCCGTCCGACCACCGCGACGATGGGCTTTGGCATGATGGTTCCGTCCTTTCTCGCGCCCCGTCCGCAGTGCGGCGCGCCGCGCGCGCCCGCGGGAGGGGCGGTGTGGGTGGCGTTGTCAGCCGCGGCGCACGCTCCCCGTCCGGGAAGTGCGGCGCCGCCATTCGATTAAGGATACCATGCGCCGCGCGGCACCTTCGCCCGGCATGCCCAACTTCGCGGGCGCTCTCACAGGCTGACCACGGCCCGGACGATGCCCCGGGGAGTCGTGGGGACGACCGCCGCGCGACGTGCCCCGCACCCCTCGATGCGACCGGCGAGCTCGGAGGCCGCCATGCCGTCCAAGGTGAGGCCGTCGGCGTTGAACATCAGCTCGGGAAGCAGGACCGTGGCGCGCGCGAGGTCGCGGGGAAGCTGGCCGAGCACGTCGGATGCGGTCAGAAGGCCCGTCACGTCGACGTTGCCGCCGAAGTAGCGGTTCTCGACCGAAAGGACGCGCGCGACGCCGCCGAGCGGGCCCTCGTCGAGGAAGCGCGCCACGGTCGCGGCGGCGGCGCGGCCCGAGACGACCCAGAGGCGCTCCCCCGCCCCCGCAAGGCGCCCCGCGAAGGATGCGAGCGCCTCCGCGGAAGCCGGGTCGGACAGGACCTCGCGCGCCTCGTCGAGGAACGAGCGCACCATGCCGATGCCGTCGTAGTACTGCGGGTACCCGTCGTACTCCTCGGCGCAGGGCGGCTCCATTCCTGCGGCGAGGTAGAACTCGTCGGCGAGCTGGTAGCGGGTCCGACCGCTCGCGGCGCGGCTGCGCAGCTGGAAGGGGCGCACCGCCTCGACCACGGCGCGCGCGGCCTCCGGGTCGGAGTTGAAGGAGGAGGAAAAGGCGTCCTGGAACTTCGTGAACCCCAGCGGGACGATGCCCAGCGAGGTGACGAGCGGGCGCTCCTCGACAAAGCGCAGCGTGCGGAGCAGCTCCTCGCCGTCGTTCTCGCCGGGCACGAGCACGATCTGCGCGTGGATCTCGACGCCCCCCTCGAGCAGGCGCTCGAGGACGTCGAGGCCGCGCTGGGCGTTTCTTCCCATGAGCCGGGCGCGCACGGAGGGGGTCACGGCGTGCAGCGAGACGTTGAGGGGCGACAGGGCGCAGGAGACGATGCGCTCGACGTCGTCGTCGGAGACGTTGGTCAGCGTGACGAAGTTGCCCTGCAGAAACGACAGGCGGTAGTCGTCGTCGCGCATGTAGAGCGTCCGGCGCATGCCCGGCGGGAGCATCTTCATGAAGCAGAACAGGCAGTCGTTGCGGCACAGGCGCATCCCGTCGAAGACGGCCCCGTCGAAGGAGACGCCCCAGTCCTCGCCCCAGTCGCGCGCAAGGGTGCACTCAAACTCGAACTCCCCGGGCTCGCCGGGATGGGCGACGCCCTCGAGGTAGGCTTCGGGCCCGTCGGCCTCCCACTCCCAGTCGACCATGTCGCGCAGCTCGACGCCGTTGACGTGGGTCACGACCATGCCGGGCTCGAGCCCCTCGCGCGCAGCGGGGCTCCCGGGGGCGACCTCCTCGATGCGCGCGCCGCGCCAGCGGTCGCGGCGGCCCTTCGGAACGCTCGACGCGGGAGGCTCGTAGGGGGCCGCCTTGCCGCGCGTCCCCGGCTCACGCCCGTCCATCGGAGTCCTCCTCGCCGCCGCCGGACAGCATCCGCCGCAGCGCGTCCACAACGGCCTCCACCTGGTCGGCGGGCGTCGAGGCCCCGGCCGTGACCCCCACGCTGCGCACGCCCGCGAACCACGACGCGTCGAGCTCGGCGGGCGTCTCGATGTGGAACGTCGCCCGGCACCGCGAGGCGCACACCTCGGCGAGCCGGCGCGTGTTGCCCGAGTTCTTCCCCCCCACGACCACCATGGCGTCGGAGCGGCCGGCGAGCTCGCGGGCAGCCTCCTGGCGCTGCACCGTGGCGGCGCAGATGGTGTTCATGACGCGCAGCTCGCGGACGCGCGGCACCAGGGCCGCGACCACGGCGCCGAGCAGCCCTTGCGACTGGGTCGTCTGCACGACGACCCCCACCCGCTTGCCCACGGGCACGCGGGCGGCCTCCTCGGCCGACCCCACCACGACGGCGTCGGCGCCGGCGCGGGCGAGGATGCCCTCGACCTCGGGATGGCCGTCCTCGCCCACGACCACGACCTGGTAGCCGCCCCGGGCGAGCTCGGCCGCCCCCTCGTGGGCCTTCTTGACGTGGGGACACGTCGCGTCGACCACCTCGAGCCCGCAGGCGCGGGCGCGCTCGACCACCTCGGGGACGACGCCGTGGCTGCGGATGACGACGGTCGACCCCGGACGGAGTCCCTCGACTCCGTCCACGGCGGTGACGCCCCGCGCGGCGAGCCGCTCGACCACGACCGGGTTGTGGATGAGCGGGCCGAGCGTGTGGACCTCGCCGCGCCCCTCGGCGCACTCCTCGACCATCCTCAGGGCGCGCTCGACGCCGTAGCAGGCGCCCGCATGGCGCGCCGTCACCACCTCGACCACTTGCCGTCCCCTTTCTTTCTACGAAGCCCCGGCCGGCTGCCGGGGCACGTGGCTCGTCTAGTCCTTGCCCGCCTCGCGGCGCAAATCGGCGCGCATCTCGTAGACGCGCCCCATGGCAAGCCCCTCGAGGGCGGCCGCCTTCTCCTTGCGCGATTCCCCGGGCACGTCCGCGACGCCGATGGGCTCCCCGAACCGCACGCGCACGCGCGCCGGGCGGCAGATCTTGTGGCGCTTCTCGGGGTTGATGAGCTCCGTCCCGTCGATCGCCACCGGGACGACCGCGCAGTCGGCCATCTGCGCTATCAGGGAGAACCCGCCGTGCAGCTCGGGGCGGGCATGGGGGTCCCAGATGCGGGTCCCCTCGGGGAACAGCAGCACGTTCTCCCCGCGCTTGAGCGCGTTGACCGCGCGGCGGATCGCCTTCATGTCGGCTGTGCCGCGCTTCAGGGGAATGGCGCCGACGCGGCTGAAGAACCAGGTGACGAAGCGGCTCTCGCCGAGCTCGCTCTTGTAGAGGGGGCGCAGCGTGCAGCCGCGGCGCAGCGCCATCGCCATAAGCAGGGCCGGGTCGAGCATCGAGGCGTGGTTGGCGACGAAGACGCTCCCCTTGGCGCCCGCGGGCACGGGCCGCTTGAGGGGGTTGGGGCCGTCGCACGTCCAGTGCCAGTACAGCTTGGTCCACAGCCACACGGCGCGCTTGGCGAAGCCGACGAACAGCCGCGTCGGCAGGGGAAACGTCGCGAAGGCGCTGTCGAAGTAGTCGTCGGCGGTACCCTTGAAGAGCCTCATGGGCGCTCCCCTCCTCAGCTGCGGACGCGCACGGCGTCCACCAGGGCGCCGATGCGCGCGACGACCTCGTCGGCCGTCAGTTCGGACGAATCGATGCGCACCGCGTCGTCGGCGGGCTTCAGGGGCGCGACGCTGCGCGAGGAGTCGGCGCGGTCGCGCTCGACGAGGGCCGCGAGGACCTGCCGCTCGTCGACCGGGCACCCCGCCGAGGCGCTGCGGGCGCGATTCTGGTCGGCGCGCCGGTGGGCGCGCGCCTCGGGGCTCGCGGTGAGGAACACCTTCACCTCCGCCTCGGGGAAGACCACGGTGCCGATGTCGCGCCCCTCGGCGATGGCGTCGCTCCCCGCGGCGAGGGCGCGCTGGAGGGCGACCATCACGTCGCGCACGCCCTGGACGGCGGAGACGGTCGACACGGCCGCGTCGACCTCGGGGGTGCGGATGGCGATGGTGACGTCGCGCCCGTCGAGCGACACGGTCTGCGACCCGTCCTGCGCCCGGCCGAAGCCGATCCCCACCGAGCGAGCCACCCCCTCGAGCGCCGCCCCGTCGGCAAGGGGCACGCCCCGCTCGAGCGCCGCGAGAGCGACGCAGCGGTACATGGCGCCCGTGTCGAGATAGGTGAACCCGAAGTCGCGCGCGATGGCGCGCGCCACGGTTGACTTGCCCGAACCCGCCGGCCCATCGATGGCCACAATCATCTCTCAAAGACCCTTTCCGCTCGTTTGCGTCAACGTATCCGTGCCTACGCGCGCCCCGCGCTTGAGGCTGCGCGGGTCGACGCCGTAGCGCGTCCCCGTGTAGGAGCCGCCGGAGACGGCGTCGCGCAGCCGCGCGACCTCGTCCGCCGTGAGGAGCCTCCACGAGCCGACGGCGAGACCCTCCGCCGTGATCCCCCCGAAGCTGACGCGGTTGAGGCGCAGCACCGGATGGCCGACGGCCGACAGCATGCGCTTCACCTGGCGCTTGCGCCCCTCGTGGATCGAGACCTCAAGCAGCGTCTCGCCGTCCCGCACGCGCCCGTCGCACACGTCGGCCGCCTCCTCCTCGTCGAGGATGCGGCAGTCCGCCGGCGCCGTGGGGCCGTCGTCGAGCTCCAGGCCGCCGCGCAGCGCCTCGAGCTCCCGGCGTCCGACCGCGCCGTCGACCCGCGCGTGGTAGACCTTCATTACGTGCGTCGAGGGGTGGAGCAGGCGCGCGGCGAGGTCGCCGTCGGTCATGAACAGGAGCACCCCGGTCGTGTCCCGGTCGAGCCTGCCGACCGGGAACAGCCCCGGGAAGCGCGCGGTCGGGACATAGGGTACCACCGTCGGACGGCCGTGGGGGTCGTCCATGGTGGTGAGGACGTCGGCGGGCTTGTTGAGCACGAGGTACGCGCAGCCGTCCGACAACCTCACCGGCCGGCCGTCGACCTCGACGACGTCGCGCGCGGGGTCGACCTTGCACCCGAGCTCGACGGCGACCCTGCCGTTCACGGTGACCCTCCCCTGCGTCATGAGGTCCTCCGACCCGCGCCTGCTCGCCACGCCGGCGCGTGCGAGGAACTTCTGGAGGCGCATGGGGACGATGCGCCCCTGCCCGTCCAAACCGTCGTTAGCCATGGAATCCGCCCTCCTGCGCCAGCGGCGCGTCGACCGGCGCGCCGAACCCGTCATCGTCGTCCCCGTCGAGACCCTCGATCCGGGGCCGCACGCCCTGCCCGCTCAGACGCTCGCGGATGAGGCGGCGGGTCTCCTCGTCGGGGGCGAAGTCCTCGAGCGGGGGGAGGTCGCGCACCGACCTCAGCCCGAACTTCTCGAGAAACGCGGCGGTCGTCCCGTACATGATGGCGCCGCCCTCGCGCCTGCCCAGCTCGCGGACCAGACCCTTATCGACCAGCGAGCTGATGGCGCTGTCCGAGTTGACGCCGCGCACGGCGCGCACGCCCTCGCGCGTCGCCGGCTGGTTGTAGGCGATCACCGCGAGCGTCTCGAGCGCCGCCTGGGTCAGGCGGTGCGTGTCCCACGACTGGACGTACTCCTCGATGAGGCCGTGGTACGCGGGGTGGGTGTAGAGCCTCCAGCCCCCGGCGACCTCGCGCAGCTGAAAGCCGCGCCCCGCGTCCTCGTACTCCCGGGAGAGCGCGCGGATGGCGGCCAGGGCGTCGGCGGTCGGCACCCCGAGCGCCCCGGCAACCGCCGCGGCGGGGACGGGGTCGGTCGAGACCAGCAGCATGGCCTCGATGGCCGGGCGGATGTCGCCCTGGCCGATTGTCTCCAGGTCGTCCATGCGATCCTCCTAGCCTTCCGGCTCGTCGTCGGCGACGCCGTCGCTCGACAGGTCGGCGCCGTCGAGCTCGGCGGAGAACGCCCGCGCGCCCTCCACGGCGTCTATCGTTATCGTCCCGAAGACCTCGGGCTGGGACAGGGTCAGCGCGTTGCGCTTGTTGAGCTCGAGCAGGGCCAGCAGGCTCACCACCCGGTTGGGAACCGACGGGTCGTCCGCCACGAGCTCGTCGAAGGTGAGGTGCCGCTGCGCGCGCACCCTGCCGTCGACCTGCTCGACGCGGGTCTCCAGCGGCAGGCGCCGCGGCGCGATGTGCTCGCTCTCGAGCAGCAGGGTCTCGCGGCGGCCCACGAAGCGCGCGCAGATCGAGGAGAGCCGCTCGAGCTCGACCCCCTCGAGGTAGTCGGGCATCAGGTTCAGGAACTCGGGGTCCGGGCCCGACGTGCGCGGATGCATGCGCGCCTCGGCCTCGCTGCGCGCCGCAAGGGCGGCGGCGGCGCTTTTGAACTGGCGGTACGCGACCAGGCGCGCGACCAGGACGTCGCGGATCTCCTCGGGAGAGAGGTTCTCGAGGTCCTCGTCGACCTCCTCGGCGCGGCCGGAGTCCTCGGGGACCAGCGAGGCCGCCTTGAGGTCGAGCAGCGACGAGGCGACGAGGACGAAGTCGCTCGCAACCTCGAGGTCGAGGTCGCCCATGCGCGCGACCTCGGCGAGGTACTGGTCGGCGATGGCGGCGACCGACACGGCCCCGATGTCGACCTTCTGGCGCGCCACCAGCTGGAGGAGCAGGTCGAACGGCCCCTCGAAGCCGGCGGTCGAGACGCGGTAGCTCATACGCCCGCCCGGCCTAGGGGACGAGCACGCCCAGCAGCGCGCCGGCCGTGTGCCGCATGTACCACCCGAGCGGGTTCCACGGCGTCACCATGGGGATCAGGATGAGCAGGGCGAGCAGGGTGAACATCGAGTACCGCTTGACGCGGTAGAACACCTCGAGGCCCCTCTCATTGAGGAACACCGCGACGATGCTCGCGCCGTCGAGCGGGGGCAGCGGGATGATGTTGAAAAAGAGCAGCACGAGGTTGATGTAGCAGTAGTAGTACCCGAACGTGTAGACCCACGACAGGACCTCCCATCCGAAGGTCCCGTACAGGCCGCGCGAGCCGTAGCTGGCGAGGAAGCACACCAGGGCGCCGAACAGCGCCTGGACGAGGTTGGAGAGCGGTCCCGCGAACGCGACGACGAGCTCGCCTTTCTTGCGGTCCTTGAAGTAGTGCGGGTTGTAGGGCACCGGCTTGGCGTAGGCGAAGATGGGGGCTCCCACGAGCGCCATGAGGAGCGGCAGGCCGATCGAGCCGACGGGGTCGAGGTGCTTGGCCGGGTTGAGCGTGAGGCGCCCCGCCCGCTTCGCCGTGGGGTCGCCCAGGCGCCACGCCGCGTAGCCGTGCGCGATCTCGTGGACCATGACCGAGAACACGATGCAGACGAGCTCGATGAGTATGACGATGAGATGCTGCAGTGAGAGACCCACTAGATGCTCCTCGCAATCTTCCTGAGAATCCGGGCGACCGCATAGGCGGCCAGCGCCGCCAGCACGAAGTCGGTGCGGAACACCCCGCCGAACGGGGAGGACAGCACTCCCCAGAAGGCCAGCCAGCCCGGCAGCGCATGCGTCGCGGCGAGCGCGAGCGGTGCGACGCGCAGGGCGATCGCGACCTGCGAGAACAGCAGCACCGCCGTCAGGGCGAGCAGGGCGATGCATGCGACGAGGAGCACGCACGACAGCACGTACGCGACCCCCCGGACGATGCCCCCCATCGCTTCACCCCGCCTCACCTAGCGCCGCGCCGGGCCGGACGCGGCTGACTGCTGCTCCTCGATCTGCGACGAAAGCTCGAGCCACTCCTCCTCGAGCCTCTCGAGCTTCGGCTTGAGGCGGTTGTACTCCTTCATGGCCTTGTCGAACGCCTCCTTGTCGTTGTAGAGGTCGTTGGAGGCCATGAGCTCCATGAGCTCGTCGTAGCGCGCCTGCCCGGCCGCCATGTCGCGCTCGATCTTCTGGAGCTTGTTGCGGGCGCTCTTGAGCCTGCGCTGCGCCTCCTGGCGCGCCGCGGCCTCCGCGCGCTTGCGCTCCTTCTCGCGCTCGGCCGCGGCGGCGAGCTGGGCGGGCGTCGGCTGCTTGGCGGCCTTGCCCCGCTTGGGGGCGGTCGCCCGGGCGTCGCGCGCCTCGACCGACTCGCCGGTAAGCTGCTCCGACTTCCACAGGTAGTAGTCGTAGTCGCCGTCGTAGACCGTGATGGCGCCGTCCTTGACCTCGACGATGCGGTTCGCGACGGCGCGGATGAGGTGTCGGTCGTGCGAGATGAGCACGATCGTGCCGTCGAACCCCGACAGCGCGTCCTCCAGGATGTCGACCGAGTCGATGTCGAGGTGGTTCGTCGGCTCGTCGAGGCACAGAAGCGGCGTGGGAGCGACGAGCATCTTGGCCAGCGCAAGGCGGGCCTTCTCGCCGCCCGACAGCACCGAGACCCTCTTGTCGATGTCGTCGCCCTTGAACAGGAAGGCGCCGAGCAGCTGGCGCTCCTCCGAGGAGGTCCATCCGGTGGCCGAGCGGTCCATCTCCTGCATGACCGTGTTGGACGGGTCGAGCTCCTCGAGCTGGTGCTGCGCGTAGTAGGCCACCGACACGTGGTCGCCCAGCCTGCGCGTCCCCGCGTCGGGGGCGATGTCCCCCGCGATGATCTTCATGAGCGTCGACTTGCCGGCGCCGTTGGGGCCAACGAGCGCGACGCGCTGGCCGCGGTAGAGCTTGAGGTCGACGTCGCGGTAGACGTGCTTGTCCCCGTAGCTCTTGGCGACGCCGGCGAGCTCCACCACGAGGTCGGAGGTGCGCGGCGGCTGCGGGAAGCGGAAGTGCACGCGCTTCTGCTGCTCGGGCAGCACGATGCGCTCGGCCATGATCTTCTCGAGCTTCTTGACGCGGTCCTGGGCCTGGCGCGCCTTGGTGGCCTTGTAGCGGAACTTCTCGATGAACTCCTCGAGGTGGGCAATCTCGCGGTCCTGCTCGGCCTTGGCGGCGCGGAGCTGCTCGAGCGCCGCCTCGCGCTGCTCGATGTAGGAGGAGTAGTTGCCCACGTAGACGGTCAGCTTGCCGTGCTCGATGGCGGCGACGTGGTTCACCATGCCGTCGAGGAACGCGCGGTCGTGGCTCACGATGAGCACCGCCCCGTCGTAGCCGGTGAGGAAGCTCTCGAGCCAGCGCACGCTGGCGAGGTCGAGGTGGTTGGTCGGCTCGTCGAGCAACAGGAGGTCGGGATGGCGCAGGAGCAGCTTCGAAAGCTGGATGCGCATCTGCCAGCCGCCCGAGAACTCGGACACGTCGCGGTCGAAGTCGGCGACGGAGAACCCCAGGCCGGCGAGGATCGAGCGGGCGCGCGGCTCGATCTGATACCCGTCCGCGCTCTCGAACCTGTCGCGCGCGCGGCCGTACTCCTCGAGCAGCTGCTCGTGGGCCGCCTCCTGGGCGGGGTCGGACAGAAGGCGCTCGAGCTCGGCGATGCGCCTCTCGAGCGCCTTGATCTCCGTCGCCGAAGAGAGGACCTCCTCGATGACGGAGCGGCCCGAGATCTCGATGGCCTCCTGCTCGAGATAGCCGATGCTGGTCCCCTTGGCGAAGAAGATGCCGCCCGAGTCGGGCGTCTCCCTGCCCATGATCATCTTGAGCATCGTGGTCTTGCCGGCGCCGTTGGGACCGACGAGGGCGTAGCGCTCGTGCGGGTTGATCTGGAAGGAGGCGTCGGAGAACAGCGTGCGCCCCCCGAACGACTTCGTGAGCTTGTCGACCTGTACAATCATGCGACCGTGCGTCCAATCTCGTCACGGGAGGCGAGCCCTCCGTGGGTACGTCCGAACCCCACTATACCCCAGGGCGTCCCCGCGCCGGTGCCGGGCGCCCGCGCGCGGGGCAGCCTTCGCCAAAAGGGCAGAAGGGCTCCGGCCGCCCAAATGCGTCGACTGTCTGCCCGGCCGATTCGAGCGGGCCGCCGGGCCGCGCGGCCACGTATACTAGCGCGGACAGAACACCCCGTGGAGAGGACCGCCCATGGACGCACGTTTGGCACCCCGCGTCGCCGACCTGTTTTCACCCGGGTCGCAGCCCGTCTCGTTCGAGATCTTCCCCCCGAAAGGCGAGCTTTCGGGCGAGGACGCCGCCCGCATCGCCGGGGAGCTCGCCGGGCTCGAGCCTTCCTTCATCAGCGTAACCTACTCCGCAGGCGGCAGCGGCAACGCCCGCGCCACGACCGAGGTGGCGGCGATGATTCAAGACGTGCACGCCGTCCCGACGGTCGCGCATCTCACCTGCCAGGGCATGACCCGCGCCGGATTCGAGGAGAAGGTCGAGGAGTTCAGACGGGCGGGGATCGAGAACGTCCTCGCGCTGCGCGGCGACGCGGTCCCCGGCGCGGCGCCCGGCGACTTCTCCTGCGCGGCGGAGCTGGTCGCCGCCCTCGTCGACGCCGGGTTCTGCGTCGGCGCCGCCGCCTACCCCGAGGGCCACATCGCCTGCGAGAGCCTCGACTCCGACCTGCGGGGCCTCAAGGCCAAGCAGGACGCCGGGGCGGGCTTCTTCGTGACGCAGCTCTTCTTCGACAACGGCGCGTTCTACCGCTTCCGCGAGCGCGCGGAGAGGGCCGGCGTGACCGCCCCCCTGTCCTGCGGCATCATGCCGTTCATGAGCAAGGGGCAGGTCTCGCGCATGGTCTTCATGTGCGGCGTGTCGCTGCCCGCCGCCATCGTGCGCCTGCTCGCCCGCTACGAGGACGACCCCGCGTCGCTGCGCGCCGCGGGCGTCGAGTATGCGGCGGCCCAGCTCTGCGACCTGAGGGACAACGGGGTCCCGGGCCTGCACCTCTACACGATGAACCGGCCCGAGGTCGCCCGGAGCCTCGTCGCCGCGCTGAGGGGCTAGCGTGGCCCAGGGCCGCGTGCGCCTCCCCGAGGTCATGCGCTACCTCGGCTACGGCGGGCAGGACGTCGGGCGGGACCTCGCCGCGCGCATCGAGGAGGTCGCGGCGCTCTGCGACGCCGAGGCGAGGCCGCGCTGGGTCTGGCGGGCGTTCGACCTCGCGCCCCGCCCGGGACGCCTCGCCGGCGTCTCCGGCGGCCTCCCCGTCGCGGGGACGGCGCTCGTCCTCGAGGGGGCCTCCGCAAAGAGGCTGCTCGAGGGCGCCCGCTCGGTCGCGCTGCTCGCCTGCACCCTCGGCGCCGACGCGGACCGCAGGCTGCGCGCGCTGGGGGCGACCGACCCGCTCGGCCAGCTCGTCTACGACGCGGCCTGCTCGGACCTCGTCGAATGGGCCGCGGACTCCGCGCAGGCCGAAGTCGCCGCCTGGGCGCGCGAGCGTGGCCTGTTCTGCGGCAGGAGGTTCAGCCCCGGCTACGGCGACCTGCCGCTCGAGGTGCAGCCCCGCCTGCTCGACGTCCTCGACGCGCCGCGGAGGCTGGGCCTCACCGCGACGCGCGACCTTCTGCTCGTGCCCACCAAAAGCGTCACCGCCGTCGTCGGGATCTACCCGCAGCCTCCCCGCCCCGACGCCGCCCCCCTCGGATGCGGATGCTGCGCTCTGCGCACGGCATGCGGCTTCCGCGAGCGGGGGCTGCGCTGCTATCGGGACGGGGACCTCGCCCCGGCGCGCGCGACGAACGAACCGTGAGAGAAAGGCGCACAGCAATGCCCCCATCGCCCACATCCGCAAACCGAGACGCGGACCTGCTGCAGCGGGCCCTCGCCGGCAAGGCCTTCCTGCTCTTCGACGGCGCCATGGGAACGATGCTCCAGGCGGCGGGGCTCAGGCCGGGCGAGCTCCCCGAGCTGCTGTGCCTCACCGACCCCGACGTCGTCGAGGGCGTCCACCGCGCCTACGCCGAGGCGGGGTGCGACGTGGCGACCGCCAACACCTTCGGTGCCAACGCCCACAAGCTCGCGGGCGCGGCATCGGTCGCCGAGGTATTTGCCGCCGCCGTGGGCTGCGCGCGCCGCTCGGGGGCCCGCTACGTCGCCGCCGACATCGGCCCCTCGGGCATGCTGCTCGAACCGCTCGGCACGCTCTCGTTCGACGAGGCGTACCGCCTCTTCGCCGAACAGGCGCGCGCCGCGCAGGACGCGGGCGCGGACCTCGTCGTCGTCGAGACCATGGGCGACCTGCTCGAGGCGAAGGCGGCCGTGCTCGCCTGCCGGGAATGCAGCAGCCTGCCCGTCTTCGCCACGATGACCTTCGGCGAGGACGGCCGCACGTTTTTGGGCACCGGCCCCGAGGAGGCCGCGATGACGCTCGACGCGCTGGGCGTCGACGCGCTGGGCGTCAACTGCTCCCAGGGCCCCGACGCGCTCGCCCCGCTCGTCGCGCGCATGGCCCGCTTCGCGCGCATCCCGCTCATGGTCCAGGCGAACGCGGGGCTGCCCCGCGTCGAAGGCGAGGCGACGGTCTACGACGTCGGCCCCGACGCGTACGCCCATGCGGCGCAGGCGCTCCTCGACGCGGGGGCGACCGTCCTGGGAGGATGCTGCGGAACGACCCCGGGGCACATGCGGCTTCTGCGCGCCGCGCTCGACGCCCGACCGTCCCCCGGCCCGCGCGGGCGCGCGGCGCGCCCCTTCGCCGTCTGCAGCGCGCGGCGCAGCCTCGTTCTCGACCCGCGCGGCCACGACGTCGCGGTCATCGGAGAGCGCATCAACCCGACGGGCAAGCCGCGCCTGAAGGAAGCCCTGCGCACCGGCGACTACGACCACCTGGTGGCCGAGGCACTCGGTCAGGAGGAGCTGGGCGCCGACGTGCTCGACGTGAACGTGGGCCTCCCCGAGCTCGACGAGCCGCGCGTCCTCGCCGAGGCCGTCTCCGCCATCCAGGCCGTGTGCGACCTGCCGCTCCAGCTCGACTCGACCGACCCGGCCGCCATCGAGCGCGCGGCGCGACGCTACGCGGGCAAGCCCCTCGTGAACTCCGTCAACGGGACGCGGGAGAGCCTGGACGCGATCCTCCCCGTTTGCGCGCGCTACGGGTGCGCGGTGGTCGGCCTCACACTCGACGAAGGCGGCATCCCCCCGACGGCCCCGGAGCGCCTCGCCGTCGCGCGCCGCATCGTCGAGGAGGCGGAGCGGGCGGGTATACCGCGCGAAGACGTCGCGATCGACTGCCTCGCCATGGCCGCCTCCACCAACCAGCGGCAGGTTTCCGAGATCCTGCGCGCCATCGCACTCGTCAAGGAGGAGCTCGGCGTGCGCACGGTGCTCGGCGTGTCCAACATCAGCTTCGGCCTGCCCCAGCGCGAGCTGCTGAACGCGGTGTTCCTGGCGTCCGCTTTCGGGGCGGGTCTCGACCTCGCCATCGTGAACCCCCGCTCGCAGCGCATGCGCGACGTCGTGGCCGCCCACCGCGTCCTTTGCGCCCAGGACGAGGGGGGACGCGCGTTCATCGAGGGGTATGCGGGGCGGGAGAATCCCTACGACGCCGCCAAACATTCACGCTTTGGTTTACCGTTAGATTTAGATGCCTCAGGCAAGGTATCACCCTCGACCCAAGCCTCACCTTCATGCTCGAGCGCTCCTTCACCGTCTTCGGATCCGGGCGTCCCGGCAGTCGGCAGCGGTGCGGAGGCGGGGCGCGGAGAAGGTCCGGAGGAGCGGGTCCGCCACCTCGTCCTCGCCGGCCGCAAGGGTCCCATGCCCGATGCCGTGCGCACGCTGCTCGCGGACCGCGACCCGCTCGAGGTGATCGACGGCACCCTCATCCCCGCGCTCGACGAGGTCGGCGCCCGCTTCGAGCGCGGCGAGCTGTTCCTCCCCCAGCTCATGGCGTCCGCCGAGGCGGTCAAGGCCGGATTCGACACCGTGCGGGCCGCCTCGCCCGCCGCTGCCGCCGCCGACAAGGGCGACATCGTCCTCGCGACGGTCAAGGGCGACATCCATGACATCGGGAAGAACATCGTGCGCATGCTGCTCGAAAACTACGGCTATCGGGTACACGACCTGGGACGCGACGTCGAGCCCCAGGCCGTGGTCGACCACGTGCTCGCCAACAACATACGGCTCGTGGGCCTCTCGGCCCTCATGACCACGACGGTGCGCGCCATGGAGGAGACGATCGCGCTTCTGCACGAGCAGGCGCCCGCATGCAAGGTCATGGTCGGCGGCGCGGTGCTCAACCCCGAGTACGCCCGGATGGTCGGCGCCGACTTCTACGGCAAGGACGCCGCCGAGTCCGCCCGCATAGCCGGGGAGTGCTTCGGGCGGGACGCGACGGCGGCGACAGGCAAGGAGTGACACGCATGGGCTTTCTTCCCATGACGCGCGAAGAGATGCGCGCACAGGGCATCGACCAGCTCGACTTCGTCTATGTGACCGGCGACGCCTACATCGACCACTCCTCGTTCGGCACCGCGATCATAGCGCGCGTGCTCGAGGCGTTCGGCTACTCGGTGGGCATCGTGGCCCAGCCCGACTGGCGCGACCCCGAGAGCGTGGCAGTCCTGGGCGAGCCGCGCCTGGGCTTCCTCGTCTCGTCGGGCAACATGGACTCCATGGTCAACCACTACACGTCGAACAAACGCCGCCGCTCCACCGATGCGTACTCCCCGGGAGGCCGCGCGGGGCTGCGCCCCGACCGCGCGGTGACCGTCTACGCGAACCTCGTCCGCAAGCGCTTCCGCGACGCCCCCATCGTCATCGGCGGCATCGAGGCCTCCCTGCGCCGCCTCGCCCACTACGACTTCTGGAGCGACTCCATCCGCCGGTCGGTCCTGCTCGACAGCAACGCCGACCTGCTCGTCTACGGCATGGGCGAGCGGGCCATCCGCGAGGTCGCCGACGCGCTGGCGGCCGGCATCGACGTGCGCGACATCACCTTCGTCCGCGGCACCGTCTACCGCGCCCGCGACACCTCGGCGACCGACGGCGACTGCGTCGAGCTGCCGTCCTACCCCGAGCTGCTCGAGGACCGCCTCGCCTACGCCCGCAGCTTCGCCGTGCAGTACCGCAACATGGACGCCATCACCGCCAAGACGCTCGTCGAACGCTACGGGGAGCACCAGTTCGTCATCCAGAACCCCCCTGCGGAACCGCTGACCCAAGACGAGCTCGACTTCGTCTACGAGCTCCCCTACATGGGCACCTACCACCCCTCCTATGAGCGGGACGGCGGGGTTCCCGCCATAAAGGAGGTGCGCTTCTCGCTCACCGCGAACCGCGGGTGCTTCGGCGGCTGCAGCTTCTGCGCCCTCGCGTTCCACCAGGGGCGCCGCGTCCAGGCGCGCAGCAAGGACTCGCTCGTCCGCGAGGCGCGCGCGATAACCATGCAGCCCGACTTCAAAGGCTATATCCACGACGTGGGCGGCCCCACGGCCGACTTCATGGCCCCGTCGTGCTCCGCGCAGCTCAAACGCGGCGTCTGCCCCACGAGGCAGTGCCTCTTCCCCGAACCGTGCCGCAAGCTCGAGGCCGACCACGCCGCCTACCTCGACCTGCTGCGGACCCTGAGGTCCCTGCCCGGGGTGAAGAAGGTCTTCGTCCGCTCGGGGATACGGTTCGACTACGTGCTCGCCGATCCGCAGGGGAACCGCTTCGTCCGCGAGCTCGCCGAGCACCACGTGAGCGGCCAGCTCCGCGTCGCCCCCGAGCATGTGAGCGCAAACGTCCTGCGCTACATGGGAAAACCCGGCCCCGAGGCCTATCGGCGCTTCCTCGACCTGTTCGAGCGGGCAAACGCCGAGCTCGGGCTCAAGCAGTACGCGGTCCCCTACCTCATGTCGTCGCACCCCGGTTCCACGCTCGACGACGCGATAGCCCTGGCGGAGGCCGTGCGCGACATGGGCTACATGCCCGAGCAGGTGAGCGACTTCTACCCGACCCCCTCGACGCTCTCGACCGTCATGTGGTGCTGCGGCGTCGACCCACGGACGATGGAGCCCGTCTACGTCGCGCGCGACGACGAGGAGCGCGCCATGCAGCGCGCGCTCATACAGTACCGCGACCCCAAGAACTACGAGATCGTGCGCAAGGCGCTGCTCAAGGCCCACCGCGGCGACCTCATCGGCTACGGTCCGCGCTGCCTGATCCGACCCGACGGTCCCTGGAAGGCGCCGGGAGGCGGGAGCAAGCGGAACGGGGCGCAGCCCGACGGAGGGCGGCAGGACGGCGGCAGGCAGGGCCGCGACCGGAGGAAGGACGGCGGCAACCAGGGAGATGGCAGCCGGGGACGCGGGCGGCAAGGCGGCGGCAGGCCGGGCGGAGGCAGGCCGGGCGGCGGCAGCAAGCCAGACGGTCGGTCGAGAGGCGCGGGACGAGACGGGGACTCGGGGCGGAGGTAGCGCGTAGAGCGCGATGGACACTCGCGGGAGCGCGACCGGCGCCGACGCGGGCGGGGACGCCACGGGCCGCGCGGCGGACGGAGTCGCGCGGTCGATTCGAAACCGTGGGGTTATTCCGCGCAGTCGGGGTTCGTGCTAGTTCAATCCGCCCCCGGAAAGGCGCCGTGTCTCCACAGCGAAGGCATCGGGTGCGAACAGGTGCGAGAACCGTTCTATGACAGGTCTTCTACCAGGCTTTTTCACCCATCGATGCTTCGGCGGCACTTCCGGCGCGATGACGGGCGGTAAGCTGACGGAAAAGTGCCTATCACAAACCCCCGTTATGCGGAACGATCGGACCTGCGGGCAGCAACCGACAAACGTCCGAAAACGGGCATCTGAAGCATGTGGATGGGCTGAAACCATTGTGTGCCGACCCGATGCGGTACATGCGGTGTGGTACTATACCCAAACTTACAAGGGCCTATGGCGTAACGGTTAGCGCAGGGGACTCATAATCCCTGGGTTGCAGGTTCGAATCCTGCTGGGCCCACCAGCAGACTCGCAGGTCGAACGGGGTGTCCCGTTCGACCTTTTGCTTTTCGTGCCGCCCTCATCCCATTCGTACCACCCCGACGGACCAATCGGTACAATGGAAAATCCTGTTGTCTGAAAAAATGCGCGATGCGCACGATTCTCAACCGCTTCGGACCGGAGAAATCTGCATGTCAGAACCTTCGTATAAAATTTAGCTCCAAAATACGTAAACTGGTATTATATTGCGCCTGCTTTCGAAGCTCCCAACGCATCACACATCGTTCGCAACGCGCAGTTTTTCAGACATCGTCCCGAATTGGCCGCAACGGCAAAGCACCCGTAGCCCACAACATCCGCAGCGCCGCCGCCCACCTCCCCGCATGCATCGGAAGTCCGGCCCAATCGGCATACGGCACCCCGTACCACTCCCGTAACATCGTTCGACGCGCTATGATTCCCCCATCGTGCGTTTACGTCCACAGCGTTTCGGAAGGTGTCCCGTGTCCGTCAGCAGCGTCATCATGTGGCTCATTTTTATCTGCCTCGTCATCGGCGCTGCCGACCATCTGTTCGGCGGGCGCCTGCGTCTCGGCGCGAAGTTCGAAAGCGGCCTCAACGCCATGGGCTCGCTCACGCTGAGCATGGTCGGCATCATGGCCCTCGTCCCCCTCATCTCGAACGCCGTTGCGCCGGCCGTCACCCCCCTGTTCGCCGCCGTCGGGGCCGACCCATCGCTGTTCGCCGGCATCCTGCTGCCCATCGACATGGGCGGCTACAACATGGCGATGGACCTGGCGCTGGACGACCAGATCGGCCTGCTGTCGGGCTGCGTCCTGAGCACCATGATGGGCTGCACCGTGGTGTTCAGCATCCCGGTCGGCCTCGGTATCATCGAGCATACGGACGAAGGTGCCTTCTCCCTCGGGATGCTCTGCGGATTCGTCACCATCCCTCTCGGCGTGTTCGCCGCGGGACTCGCCATGGGCGTCGATATCGTCGCGCTGCTGCGCGACGTCGCACCCATCGCCGTCGTCTCGGCGCTGCTCATGCTCGGCATCGCGAAGATCCCCCGCGGCATGGTCAAGGGGTTCGAGGTGTTCGGCCGCATCGTGGCCGCGGCTTCGGTCGTCGGCATCGTCTTAGGTTCTGCCCAGCTCATCGTGGGCGTCGAGCTCGTGCCCGGCATGGCGACGCTCGACGAGGGGCTGCTCGTGGTGGGTCGCATCGGCATCACGCTCGCCGGCGCGTTCGTGCTGGTGGAGGTGCTCTCCCGCGTCGCCCGCAAGCCGCTCGCAGCGCTCGGGGACCGCATCGGCATCGGCGCCGAGGCGACGCTCGGACTGCTCGCCTGCCTCGCGCACATCATCCCGATGTTCCAGAACCTGCACACCTTCAGCGAGCGCGGCAAGGTGGTCGCGTGCGCGTTCGCGGTGTCGGGATCGTTCGCCCTCGCCAGCAACCTCGCGTTCGTCGCCGGCGTCCAACCCCAGATGATGGGGTACATGCTGCTCGCCAAGCTGGTCGCCGGTCTGACCGCGCTCGCCCTCGCGCTGTTCGTCACGCGCGACGGCCGCGTCGTTGCATAAAAATCAATAGTGGTAATTTAGCCCATTTTCCGATGAAACGCGGTCCCGCCCGGCCAAAATGCCTTGAAATGCGTGCCCTGGGTCGAAACCAAACGACGTACCGCTCAGAAAACCCCAGGTCGCGACCCTCCGTCTCACCTACAGGCAGGCAACGGAGCTGCAACCAAACCGCGTTACTCCGATTTATGGGTGTCATTTTAAAGAATTTCTTCGAAATATTTTATATATGATTAATTTGGCACACAGGCACACGGAAAACAGATGGGATGAAAGCGGAGAATCCAGGGGGAGGTGCAGAGGAGGCATCCCACCGCCCTCCCTCGTCGCAACGCCCGCTGGCAACGAGGCGGACCGGCCACCGCGACGCGAAGCCTCTCGCAGGCCGGCCACCGCGGACGCGCAGGCACCCCGCAGGCCGCCCGCACGCCGCGTCCGCCCGCTCCTAGCACCGCCAGACCATGTCGCCCGCAATCTCCGCGACCGAGCGCGCCCCGCACATCTCCATGGTGTCGGCAAGCTCGGCCCTGAACTGCCTCAGCAAGGTCCCGATACCCGCTTGGCCGGCCCCGTAGGCGGCCACTACGAACGGGCGGCACACGAGCACGCCGTCCGCCCCCAGGGCGAGCGCACGGAACACGTCGAGCCCGCTGCGGATACCGCCGTCCACGAGGACCGCGCAGCGCCCGGCGACGGCGGAGGCTATGGCGGGCAGGACCTCCGCTGTTGCGGGGCAGCCGTCGAGCACGCGACCGCCGTGGTTGCTCACGACGATGGCCGAGGCACCCGCCTCGACGGCCTTCAGGGCCCCGCGCAGGGTCATGACGCCCTTGACGACGAACGGTACGCCGGCGGCGCCGATAATCCGGCGCAGCTCGTCGACCGACTTGGAGCCGGCCGGCGGCTCGAGGCCCTTCAAAAACGGCAGGCCCGCGGCGTCGACGTCCATCGCGACGGCGAACGCCCCGCAGGCGCGGGCCTTCTCCATGCGCCCCTCCACCACCTCGGCGCCCCACGGCTTGACGGTGGGGACACCGGCGCCGCCCGCCTCGGCGATGGCCGCGCAGGAATCCGCGAACAGCCGCTCGTCGACGCCGTCCCCGGTAAAGGCGGCCACCCCCTCCGCGGCGGCCGCGGCGAGCGCCGTGCGGTTGTAGTCGAGCGTGGTCATCGAGGGGCCGTAGTGGCGGTTCACGTCGCCCACCGGGCCGATGAACAGCGGCATCGACCAGCGACGCCCCAAAAGCTCGCACGAGGTGTCGACCTCCCCTGCCGCGACGAGCGTGTCCATGTTCACCCGCACGTCGCGCCACGCGTCGTAGTTGCGCATCGCGACGTCTCCCACCCCTTTGGCGCCGGGGCCGGGTATCTCGTTTCTACAGGCGCGGCCGTTGCACACCGGGCACGCCTTGCAGTGCTCGCCGATGACGGGACGCGCTGCGGCGGCGATCTCGTTCCAGCTCATGGACATGGCAGGTCTCCTCCCTCATGCGGCGGCGCCGCCCGGTTGCAGTCCCGGACGGCGCCACAGGTCAGACAAGGTTGCGTTCAATGCGGCCCGCAACCCGCATGGCAGGCCAAAACGGCGCCGCGCCCCGCGCACCCTAGGCGCGCTGGGCTTTCACGGTCTCCGCGAGCAGCGCCGCCACCTCGGAGGCCGACACCACGCTGCGCTCGCCGGTGGCGCGCACCTTGAGCTCGACGTTGCCCTCCGCAGCGCTCTTCTTGCCCACGACGACCTGGTACGGGAAGCCCATGAGGTCGTTGTCGGCGAACTTGACGCCGGGGCGCTCGTCGCGGTCGTCGAGCACGACCTCCACGCCCAGCTCGGCGAGCTCGGCGGCGACCTTCTCGGCGAGCGGCTCGAGCACCTCGTCGCCCACCGACAGCGGGATGACGGCGACCTCGTAGGGCGCCACCGACACGGGCCAGCAGATGCCGTGCTCGTCGTTGCGCTGTTCGACGATGGCGGCGAGCATGCGCGAGACGCCGATGCCGTAGCAGCCCATGAGGAAGGGCTGCTCCTCGCCGTTCTCGTCGGCGTAGGTGGCGCCCATGGCGGCGGAGTACTTGGTGCCGAGCTGGAAGACCTGGGAGACCTCGATGCCGCGCGCGGCGTGCAGGGGCTTGCCGCACACGGGGCACACGTCGCCCTCCTTGGCGGCGGCGATGTGGGCGAACTCGGGCTCGGCGAAGTCCTCGCCCATGAGGGCGCCCACGAAGTGGTACCCCTCGTCGTTGGCGCCGCAGATCCAGCGCTTCTGGGCGCGCAGCGCCTCGTCGGCGAGCACCGAGACCTTGCCGGAGATGCCCTTGGGGCCGATGTAGCCCTTTACGAGGCCCGCGACCTTGAGCTCGTCGTCGTCCATCAGGTGCCAGGCGCCGAAGCGGTGGTCGAGCGCCACCTCGTTCACCTCGTGGTCGCCGGGCACGAACAGCACCCAGAAGGCGCCCTCCCCGTCGACGAGGGCGAGGGCCTTGACCGTCGAGGAGGCCGGGACCTTGAGGAAGGCCGCAAGGTCCTCGATCGTGGCGCAGCCGGGCGTGGAGACCTTCTCGCACGACGCGGCGTCGCAGGGCGTGACCTGCGCAAGGGCCTCGGCCGCCTCGACGTCGGCGGAGTAGCCGCAGTCGCAGTACACGAGCTCGGCCTCGCCGGCCTCGGCCAGCGCCATGAACTCGACGGACACCTTGCCGCCGATCTGGCCCGAGTCGGCCTCGACGGGACGGTAGTCGATGCCGCAGCGCTCGCACACGCGCCCGTAGGCGCCGCGCATGTCGTCGTAGGTCTGCTGGAGGCTCTCGCGGCTGTCGTGGAAGGAGTAGGCGTCCTTCATGATGAACTCGCGGCCGCGCAGAAGGCCGAAGCGCGGGCGCATCTCGTCGCGGAACTTGTCCTGGATCTGGTAGAGCGTCACCGGCAGCTGCTTGTAGCTGCGCAGCTCGTTGCGCACCAGGTCGGTGAAGGTCTCCTCGTGGGTGGGGCCCAGGCAGAACTCGCGCCCGTGGCGGTCGTCGATGCGCATGAGCTCGGGGCCGTAGTCGTCCCAGCGGCCCGACTGGTGCCACAGCTCGGCGGGCGTCAGGATGGGCAGCATGAGCTCCTGGGCGCCGATGCCGTCCATCTCCTCGCGCACCACCTGCTCGATCTTGCGCAGGGAGCGCCATGCGAGGGGCAGGTAAGAGTAGAGGCCCGAGGCGGTCTTGCGGATGAAGCCGGCGCGCAGGAGGAGCCGGTGGCTGGCGATGTCGGCCTCCTGAGGATCCTCGCGGAGCGTGGGGGCGTAGAGACGGGACGTCCTCATGAACGAGGCGGTAGTCATAAGCGCATGTCTCCAATCGAAAACGTCGCATGCCGCAGGGCGCGGCATCGGTTTGGTTGCAGGGCAATTGTACAGGAATGGGGACGCACCGGCCCCCTACGGACGCGCGGCGGTGCCGAAGCGCGACCCTATCTCCTCAAAGAGGACGTCGACGATGCGATCCTCGGGCGCCCGGGCAACGATCGAGCCGCGGTAGAACACCGCGCCCGACCCGCGCCCGCACGCCACGCCGATGTCCGCGCCGCGCGCCTCGCCGGGCCCGTTGACCTCGCAGCCCATGACGGCAACCGTGATGGGGATGTCGAGGTCGGCCAGGCGGCGCTCAACCTCGCGGGCGATGGGGATCATGTCCACCTGGCAGCGCGCGCAGGTGGGGCAGCTCACGAGCTCGGGGCCGCGGCGACGCAGGCCGAGGGCGGCGAGGATGCCCCACGCAACGGGGAGCTCCTCGACGGGGTCGGCCGTCAGCGAGACCCGCAGCGTGTCGCCGATGCCCTCCTCGAGCAGCACGCCGAGGCCCACGGCGCTCTTGACGGTGCCCTGGAGCGCCGTGCCCGCCTCGGTGACGCCCAGGTGGAGCGGGACGGACGGGAGCTCGCGCGAGAGCCTCCGGTAGGTCTCGATGGTCGCGGGGACGTCGTGCGCCTTGGCGGAAAGGACCACGTCGCGAAAGCCGCGCTCCTCGAAGTGGGCCACAAAGCCCAGGGCGGAAGCGACCATCTTGTCGGGAAGCGACAGGTCGTCGCGCCCGTCGAGGTCGCGGTCGAGCGACCCGGCGTTGACGCCGATGCGGATGGGGATGCCGACCTCCCCCGCCGCGTCGATCACGGCGTCCACCCTGTCCCACGAGCCGATGTTGCCCGGGTTGATGCGCAGCGCCGCCGCCCCGCGCCGCGTGGCCTCGATGGCGAGGCGGTGGTCGAAGTGGATGTCCGCCACGACGGGCAGCGGCGAGCGGGCGCACAGCTCCCCGAAGCCGTCGAGCGCATCGGCGCGCGGGATGGCGGCGCGCACGATCTCGCAGCCGGCGCGGGCGAGCCGCTCGGCCTGGGCCGCCGCGGCGTCGGGGTCGGACGTGGGGGCGGTCAGCATGGACTGGACCCGGACCGGGGCCCCGCCGCCGAGCTCGACCGTACCGACGCGGACCCTGCGCGTCCGCAGGCGCGCCGCCATGTCCGATCCCCCGCGCGGTCCCGCCGCGCCCTGTGCCAGATCCCGCATTCCGACCCCCTTTGCGCCGAAGCCTAGGCCCCGACGATGCGACCGACGTCTTGGACGACCATGTAGAAGAAGAGCAGCGCAAACAGTCCCATGCCCACCAGGTTGAGCACGCCCTGGACCTCGAGCGGCACGGGGCGCCGGATGAGCGCCTGCACGAGCTCGACGAGCACCTTTCCCCCGTCGAGCGGCGGTATGGGCAGCAGGTTCATCCAGCCGATCGAAAGCGACAGCATGCCGAGGAGCGTCAGGACGGACCACGCCCCGCCCAACACCGCGTCCTGCGCGATCACAGCGATGCCGACGACGCCCGCGGAATCCCCGAGAACCTCGGCGGTCTGCGTCGGGACGAGCAGCGATGCAACCGCGCCGGCAACCGAGGCGATGTAGCCGACCGAGGCGGACGCGGCCTCCGCGAGGCCCAGGCCGCGGTTTTCAACCGGGTAGCAGACGCCGATTTGCCCGTCCTCCCCAAGCTCCGCCGTCGCCGAGACCCGCTCCCCCTCGTGCTCGTAGACGATGTCGACCGACCCGGGGACGGAGCCGAGCTCGGCGTAGCCGTCGACCGCGCGCCCGTCCACCTCGACGATGCGGTCGCCCGCAACCATGCCCGCCTCGGCGGCGGCTCCCCCGGGGACGACGTCGACGACCTCGTCCGACACGACGGCGGGCACCCCGTGCAGCATGTAGTAGAGCATGAAGATGAGGAAGGCGAGCGCGAGGTTGCACGCCACGCCCGCGACCAGGACGAGCAGGCGCCGCATGAAGCCCAGCCCCTGGTAGGTCCGTCCCCGCTCGAACTCGAGGAACTCCTCGGGAGACAGGGGCGGCCGGTACGGGTCCCCGTCGCGCGTCGACCCGGGGGCTTCCAGGTCGTGGCCGCGGTCGAGCAC
>DBEYOB010000185.1:0-59197 GCA_048173955.1 Coriobacteriales bacterium | reverse complement strand
GGGCGGGGCGGCGGCTTACCGCGCGGGTGCGACGCTCTCGTCGTCCTTGCCCCACTTCTTCCAGAACGCCTCGAGTCGCGTCCTGTTGTCGAGGTCGGCCTTGAGGCGGTCGCGCTCCGCGACAAGCCCGGTCAGGCGCCGCTCGAGCCCGTCGGCCTCGCGCCGTCCGAGGAAGATGTAGGCTACTATCCAGAACACCACGCAGACGAGCGACCACAGCACGCTGACGGCGCCGTTGCCGAAGGGGACCTGTTCGACCAGGTGGTAGATCGGGATGAGCGCGATGACGGCCACGACGGGCACGAGCAGCCGGTTGCGCGCCCCCTTGACCTGGGTGCGCTTGTGTTCGATGTGGTTGGCGAGCTTGGCGGACTCGGTTTTCAGCTCTTGGCAGCGCTGTGAGGCCTCCGCGACGGAGAGGGTCCCGAGCCGTTTGACCTCCGGCTCGCCCAGTCCCAGGCGCGCATACGCCTCGTCGCGGGCGCGGCGCACTTTGGTCCGGTACGCCGACCATTGCCGGTCGATCTCGCCGCGCGCGTCGGGTGTGGCGACGGCCTTGGCGCGTCGCACGCAGTCCTCCGCAGCGAGCAGCTCGGGGAGGAGGAGCACCTGACCGAGGTCGTGCGTTGTGGCCCGCGCCATGCCCCACCAGGCGCGCCACTCGCCGGCGCTGTCGGCGGCGACCGACTTGAAGACCCGGTACGCCTCGCCGTAGTCGTGCAGCTTCACCAGGCTGTCCTCGGCGCTTCGCAGGCGCGCCTCCACCGAGCGCGCGTCGTCGACGTGCAGGTGCTCCACGTGCCCGACGCTGCCGATGGTGGTCCGGGCGTTGTAGTAGTTGACGGCCTTTTCTACTACGAACGGCGTGTTGCAGAACGGGCACACCGCCGCGTCGGCCGCAGGGTCGAGCCTGAGGGTCGCACCGCACTGGGTGCACTTGGCGGGGACGAGGGTCATGGGCGGACTCCTTACGACGGACGCGTGTCGGGCGGTATGGGCCCGCGGGCGAGCGGGTGGGATGAACCCGCGGGGCGGGCGGCGGGCCCGGCCGGGTGCAAGCGGCCCGACCTGCGGGGGATGGGCCCGCGGGCGGTCGGCGGATGGGTCTGCGGGCGGGTGGCGGCTATTTGCGTACGTCTACCGTAATGCGTCCGGTGGGGAGGGGCTTGTACAAGCGGAGGGCGTGCAGATGGGGGAGATGCGGGCTGGGACATACGAGTGAGGGTGTCCGGGTGGTGGGCGTCCGAACGAAGATGTCCGGGTGGAGGGCGTCCGGGCGGTTTCGCCTGAAAATCGCCGTTTGCGAGCAGAACCGTACCGAGTGCGCGGGCTGGCGGAGGGAAGGCGGGCGTTTCGAGCGAATGACTGTGATATTCATGCAGGTTGCTACCCTGGTAGAACGGTTGCCTTCTCCCAAGTGGGCCCTGAGCCCGCTCACCCGAGGGTGTTCTGCACGGATAGGCCGATTTTTCAGTGCAGCGTTCCATGTGGACCGAATAGAAAGGGCGAATGGGACGATTGATGGGCGGCAGGCAGGGGTGGCAGCAGGACGATTGATGGGTGGCGGACGGGGCCGATGGACAACGAGGACGGCGGACAACGAGGACGGCGGACAACGGGGCCGGCGGGCGGCGAGGTGTGCGGACGATGGAGCCGAAACGTCGAAGGCGGCGCGGGATGGTCATTAAGGGCGCGCATGCGTGTTTTTCAAAAAAACCGGTCAATCGACCAGCGAATGTATGCGCCTTTGCTGCCAATGGACACGGCCGGCTCGTTCCGGTTTGACAAAATACCTGGTAGATGCCTTACGATGAATTGACACCCTTAGGCAATCGTCCCTTTCGGCCCCTTGGTTGCATGCATTCGATGTGCGAATGACCAGCATTTTTCGGAAATCACGCATCGGCTGGATGATTGACCACATCGGCACGCATTCGCCGGCCGGTTGGTTTCCCGCCGCCCCGCCGCCGCTCGCCGCCCTTCTCACGTCGTGCGTCGCCCCATCGCCCCTACGCCTGCCGGCTGTAGTCGTTGTGGGCGAGCACGAAGGCCGGCGCCTCGTCGGGCACGGTGTAGTAGGCGTGCTGGGGCAGGGCGTTGATCTCGGCCATCTCGTCGTCGGTCGGCTCGAAGTCGAAGATGTCGATGTTGTCGGCCATGTGCTGGGGGTTGAGCGTCTTGGGGAAGGTGACGTTGCCCTCCTGGTAGTGCCAGCGCAGGATGACCTGCGCGGCCGTCTTGCCGTACTTGGCGGCCAGGCGGGCGAAGACGGGCTCGGCGAGCAGCTTGCGGTCGCCGTGGCCGAGCGGGTACCAGCCCTCGAGGACGACGTCGCCCAGCCCGATGCCGGCGAGCTGCTCCTTGAGCGCATGCTGGTTCCAGTAGGGGTTGATCTCGACCTGCAGCACGGCGGGCTTGATCGTGGCGACCTCCATGATCTGCTCGATCTTGCGCACCGGGAAGTTGGAGAGGCCGATGGAGCGCACCTTGCCGGCGGCCACCGCCTCCTCCATGGCCTTCCAGCCGCCCACGTAGTCGCCGTAGGGCTGGTGGAAGAGCAACAGGTCGATGTAGTCCATGCCCAGACGTTCCAGGGTGGCGTCGATGTCGGGGCCGCACTGCTCGTAGGGGTAGCTCTGGGGGAAGAGCTTGGTGGTGACGAACAGCTCCTCGCGCGGCACGCCCGTCGCGCGCAGGGCCTTGCCCACGGCCACCTCGTTGAAGTAGGCGTTGGCGGTGTCGACGTGGCGGTAGCCGGCGGCGACGGCCTCGGGCAGGTGGCGCTCGACCTCGGCCGAGGTCATCATGAAGACGCCGTAGCCCAGGGCGGGAATCTGAAGTCCGTTGTTCAGGGCGAAGCTCTGCATGGCGGGTGCTCCTTTTGCTTGCGGTTTCCTGAGTTTCCTGACATGCATAGTGTGCGGTCCTCCACGGCAGATGTAAAATACCGAATGGGCAAATCTATATGCATGATGCGCATAAGCCGACATGGCACTTGAGGGAATGCCACGGCACTCGGGGACATGCCATGACGCTCGAGGGTATGCCATAGCGCCTGAGGGCATGTTGCGGCGCCCGAGGGCATGCGCCGATTGAACGTGCGACAAACCCTGAACGTGGTGCGGCAATCGACGAGGGGCGGTGGACGACATGGAGCTCGAGCAGCTGCGCCAACTCGACGCCATCGAGCGCGAGGGCACGATGTCGGCGGCGGCACGCGCCCTGCATGTCTCGCAGCCGGCGCTCAGCCGTTCCGTCCAGCGGCTCGAGGCCGAGCTGGGCGCGGAGCTGTTCGACCGCACGGGTCGGCACGTCGCGCTCAACGAGGCAGGACGCGCGGCGGTGGAGTGGGCGCGCCAGATTCTGCGCGACGAGCGGCTCATGCGCGACGCGGTCGACGCCGCGGTGCGCCGCTCCCGCACGCTGCGCGTGGCGACCGTGGCGCCGGCCCCGCTCTGGCGCCTCACCAGCCTTATGGTGGAGCGCTTCCCGCGCGAGACCCTCACCTCCGAGACGCTCGAGGAGGGTATGGTGGAGCGCGGCGTGTCCGACGGGACGTTCGATCTGGGCATCGTGACCGGGCGGCCCGCGTTGCCGCTGCTGCGCTCGTGCGAGATGATGCGGGAGAACCTCTCGGTCACCCTGCCGCCGAGCCACCCGCTCGCCGCGCGACGCTCGGTGGGGGTCGCCGAGCTCGACGGCAACGCGTTCCTCATCCTCTCCGACATCGGCTTCTGGAGGGGGCGCGTCGACGCCTCCCTGCCCCACGCGACCTTTGTGGAGCAGCGCGACCGCGAGGTGTTCGCCCGGCTCGTGCGCTCCACGCCGCTGTGCGCCTTCACGACCGACGCGCCCTTTTTGGGCGACCCGATACCCGGCCGTGCCGTGGTGCCCATCGACGACCCCATGGCGCACGCGGTGTTCTACCTGGTCGCGCGCGCCGACGCGATGGGGCTGGCGGCCGAGCTGTTCGCATGGGTGCGGAGCAGGTCCGAGTCGGCTGCCGAATCCGCCGAGTCCGGTGGCGCGGGCGGCGTTGGGGCCGGCGCCGCGGGCGGTGCGCCGTAGCGGAGGGACGCGCTGCGGCGGGAGGAGCGCGCCGTGGGGCGGACCGCATCGTGGCGGGGGGAGCCCCGTTGCAGCAAAGGAGGCCGGTTGTCTAAAATAAGCGAGTTGTGAACGGCTTGGAGACGCTCTACAGGGGTAATCCGGCAAGTCGAGGCATCGGTCGCGCGACCACCGTGTGGTTTACCTGCGCTTTTCCGAAGGCTTCTTTCGGGTTGAGATGGCGAGGACGGCTTTTGCCGACTCTGGGTCGTTCATTTCTCGGGATTTCTCAGGCAACCGGCCCCGGTTGGTGCAAGGTCGGCGGGTACTACGGGGTTTTCGAAGGGCCAAGGCGCGCCGACCCTGGTGGACGCCTCTTTCTTGGTGAACGCCGCAGGCCCTCCCCGTCGGCGCAGCGGCTCGACGGGGAGGGCCTGCGATTTTGAGGTCGACCAGACCCCCGGGCTTGCTTTTGGGTTCCGCTTTTGCCACTTTTGCCCCGGCCCCTCGGGTGGCCCCTCGAACTGGTGCGGCTTGCGCGCAATTCTTCGAGCGGTCCCTTGGACGGTCCCTTGAATTGCCCCGGCCCCTCGGGCGGTTGCTCAAGGGGCCGTTCGAACACCTGCCGGTCGGTGCGCTGGCCGGTGCGCCGGACGCTCGCCGGACGCCTGCTGGACAAGCCCGCTAGATCTCGATCTTCGCGCCGAGCAGCTTGACGAACTCGCGGCAAATCGCCGTGTCGCCGGGCCAGGCGGGGGCGGTGACGAGGTTGCGGTCCACGACCGCCTGGTCGGCGGGCACCTCGACGTAGGTGCCGCCGGCGAGGTCGATGTCGGGGCCCACGGCGGCGTAGGCGGTCGCCTTGTAGCCCTTGAGCACGCCGGCGGCGGTGAGCACCTGCGGGCCGTGGCAGATGGCGGCCACGGGCTTGCCGGCGGCAAAGAACTCGCGCGCGATCTCGAGCACGCGGGCGTTGAGACGGATGTACTCGGGGGCGCGCCCGCCGGTGATGAACAGGCCGGCGTAGTCGGCGGTGTCCACGGCGTCGAAGTCGGCGGTCAGGGCAAAGTTGTGTCCGCGCAGCTCGGTGTAGGTCTGATCGCCCACAAAGTCGTGGACGGCGGTGCGCACGGTGTCGCCGGCCTTTTTGCCAGGGCACACGGCGTCGACCTGGTATCCCAGCATGGAGAGGGCCTGGAACGGGACCATCGTCTCGTAGTCCTCGGTGTAGTCGCCGCAGAGCATGAGGATTTTCTTGGTGGGCATGGCAGGTTCTCCTTTCGTTGCCGTACCGTCATCGTGCTGGGCCGCGGCGCGGGTCGCGCCCGTGCGGGACGGTTCGCGTTCGCATGCCGCGGATCCCGATTCGATTGTACCGACGGGTGGAGGGAAGCGGCCTGCCGAAGGGTTTCAGCCCGCGGATGGCGTGCGGCAGACCCGCCGTCGGCGACGCCGGGCGTCGATGCGGACAATTGCCCCATAGAGCTTGCGAAAATATGACGGTACTTGCGGAAACGCGACGGCAGGGAGGTGGGCGCGAGCGGTTGGCTGCACGGCGCGTGTCCTGGGCGAGCGGTCCGTCCCGGGGCGGGATGCCGCTTCGCCTGCGGCACGATGCTCTTCTGCGCCCTGATGCTTCCGCGAAACGGGGGTTCGTGCTAGCTGGTTGCGATCACTGGACCATGCTCAGGTGCCTTCGATAGCGCGCTTTTTTGTCCTATAACCCGAATGGTTCGACGAAAGAGCAGTTCAGACGTTTGCCATGCCGACTGGTCGGGAGTCAGATCGCGATTTAGCGGAAGAAGGCGCTCCTGCAGGGCTGGTCTTGCCTAGCACGAACCCCCGTTTTGCGGAACAAACTCCGCCATGCAACGACATGCGCAGTTGCAACGGAACGCGCAAGTGCAACGTTGCGTGCAACGAGCGGCGCATGCAGCGGCGCAAGCCGACCAGATTCGACTTTCGGGACGGCGGCGCCTTTCCGGTGCCTTTCGGTCGGCGACCACGTCGACGGCTGCGCTTGATTTTGTCCCGATACACCAAGGGCACCGACGCCCGGCGTATAGCGCGGCGTCGGTGCCCTCGGAAATCGGGCTATGTGCGGTGCTGCTGCGGACCGAGTCGCGCTACCCGCGCGGACCGCCATGGTGCTTGGCATAGCGGCCGTACCAGGCGGAGGAGTCGTCGCGCCGACCGTTCCGCTGCCCGTCGCCGCGGGGGTTGCGGTCCCTGCCGCCATGCGGGCCGTCCCGATGCTCGCCGCGACGGTCGTCACGATGCCCGCGGTCGTCGCGCCGCCCGCGGTTGTCGCCTCGCTGCCCGCCGCGTGCGCGGTCGCGCCCGCCGTGCCGATCGTCGCGTTCGGCGTTCCGACCATGCGCCCCGCCGTCGAAATCGACCTCCACGGGCTCGCCGTGGATGCGGGCCATCTTCTTGGCATGCGCCAGGGCCTCAGCGAAGGCGACCTCGGGATGGGGGTCGGCGATGGTGGGCACAGGCATCGAGGGGAGGAAGCGCCGCGCGAGGCTCTCGGCGAACTTCGAGGGGAGCACGGCCTGCATCTCCCCGCGGTTCCAGCTCTTGTGCGACATCGAGCGGTTGGGGTTGCTCAGGTCGAGATGGGGCAGGTACATGCGGCAGGAGTTCTTGGGGCAAGCGTACTCGCCGGCGCTCGTGCCGCGCTCGAAGAGCTTCTGGACGCCGTCGCGCAGGCCTTCGTTGGACCAGTCGAGCACGTAGACGTTGGCGGTGCCGAGCGACCGGCGCGCGAGCTGCTTCGCCTGCTCGGGAATCTTGCCGTCGTAGCCGGTGCAGAACAGCACGAGCGGGAGCTTGCGCTTCTGGTCGACCAGGTCGGCGGCGAAGCGCTCGAAGCTCTCGGCGTCGAGCTTGACGGGGGCCGTCTGCAGGGCGATGGTCCCGACGCGCGCCTCGAAGCCGGGGAGGGCTATGAGGGTGCGCACCAGCGACGGCGTGGCGATCGTCTCGGGCAGCTCGCCCTTGCGGCCGAGCAGACGGCAGGCCGACTGGACGGAGATGCGGCAGACGCCGCGCTCGGTACCCTCGGAGCCTTCGACGCGCTGCAGGCATACGACCGTGTGCCAGCGGCGGTCGTCGTGGTTGGCGTCGGGCTCGTCGTACTCCAGGATCCAGCGGGTGACGCGGCCCTCGTCGTCGTGCTCCGCTTCGCTGGCGAGCGCGGGCCAGCGGTCCTCGTCGAAGTCGCCGCCGCGATAGTGGTCGGGGGCGCTGTACTCCCATGCCCGGGGGAACGCCTCGCCCTCGCCCAGGTCGTCGGCGACGGGGCTGCTGCCGTAGCGGCGCTCCTTCTGAACGATCCAGTCGACCACCACGTCGGCCGCGCTCAGGAACGCGTCGCCGTCCTCGTCGAGGGGATGGAGGTCGAAGGTCGACCGGTGCCGCAGGCTCTCGTAGCGTTCGCTCATGTCTCACTGCCCTTGTTCGCGCGGGACCCGGCGCTGCAGGTGCCGGGTCCGGATTGAATCCAACGATATGGGAACAGTATACGACCGCCCGCCCGCCGGCGCGAGACGCCCCGCCCGCCGGCCGGGCCCCGCCGACCCCATTTCCACAAGATGCAGGCCGGTGCGGGGCCCAAACCCGCGTGAATCCGCAGGAGAGGCCGCCCTCCCGACGCTAGCCGCGCGAGGCCATGGCCTGGTACAGCGGGTACATCGGGGTTCCGAGGCCCGATCCGCCCGAGCATTCCATGACGCCGCCGGTCACGTAGGCGCTCATGTCGCTCGCATAGAACAGCACGGCGTTGGCGACGTCCTCGGGCTCGCCGAGCCTGCCGAGCGGCACGGTCGAGAGGAACGCCTTCGTGAACTCCTCGCTCATGTTGTTCTTCACCGCGTCGGTCGCGATGCAGCCCGGGCACACCGCGTTGGCGCGCACGCCCTGGCGGGCGTACTGGATGGCCGTGTCCTTGGTCAGGCGGATGATGGCCGCCTTTGCCAGCCCGTAGCTCTCGCGTGCGAGGTCGGGGTAGATGCCGCCGGTGGACGCGATGTTCACGATGGAGAGCGGCCCGACCCCCTTCATGGAGGCGACGGCGACCTGGGTGGAGTCCCACACGCTGCGCACGTCGTCCATCACGATCTCCTGCATGGCGTCGAACGTCGTGTTGACGATGTCGTGGTCGCGGGCGACGTCGGTGGAGCCGTAGTTGTTCACGAGGATGTCGATGCGCCCCTCGCGCTCCACGATCTCGCGCACAAAGCCGGCGTAGGTCGCCTTGTCGGCCGCGTCGAAGCGCACGTAGGCGGCGTCGCCGCCGGCCGCCTTGATGCCGTCGATCACGCCCTGGGCGCGCTCGGGGTTGCGGGCGGCGACGTAGACCTTGGCGCCTTCGGCGGCGAGCTTCTGGGCGCAGGCGAGGCCGATGCCCCTCGTCGACGCGGTGACGGCTGCGATCTTTCCGGATACGAGGCCCATGGGGGTTCCTTTCGGTCGGGGTATGGTTTGCCTCCGGTGTCGGACGGCTTTCGTAATGTTGTACCCCAGTCGGAAGGCGGGGCGGCGGGCTCGCGCCGTCGCATCCGTGGACGGGCCCCTGCGCCAGGGCGAACGCCGCCGTGCGGGCGCAGGGGAGCGGGCCAGGCGCGAGCGGGCGGGGGAGCGCGGCTGGGGATGCGGGCGGGGGAGCGCGGTGCGAGGGCGCGGGTTTCTGAAAAAATCGACGTTACGAACGATTTGCTGGGCCGAAAAACCTTTGCGCCCTTCGAATCCGGACGCTAACGGTAAATCACCTTTCCATTCCAGCTACCACAGTTTCGATTCTTTGCCGAGAGTCCGGTCCGACTCCTTTTCGAATCGTTCGCATCGCGCATTTCTTCAGACAACTCGCGTTTCCGGTTGCACGCGTTCCCAAAACGCCCGCCCGAGCGCCCTTGCCCGCCCGCCCGCACGCCCGCGCCCGCCCGCACGCCCGCGCACCGTACCCTATGCCAGCGCTCCGTAGGTCTTGAGCAGCTTCTCGATGTCGGTTCCATGGACCTGCCTGAGCACGACGTCGAGGGCGATCTTCTCGAGCGGTCCCAGGCGCATGTCGGTGAGGGGCTTGCCGTCGCGCAGCATGACGCTCGCGTTCACGAGGTCGCGCACGTCGAACGTGCTGCCCCACACCTCGGGCACGCCGCGGTCGACGTCGAGCAGCGTGTAGACCGCCTCCATGCCGGTGCGCATCGAGTACTCGGTGGTGAAGATCGTGTCGCGCGGCGTTTCGGCGAACTGCCCGATGAACGCGAAGTTCACGGCCCCGTCGGGGACCACGTCGGGGCGGTCTCCCGCCGAGCGCGGCATGAAGAACGCGGTGATGTAGGGCATCATGCACGGCACGGTGCTCGCGTGGTCGCGCGCGAGTTCGGCGATGCGCTCCTCGGGCACCCCCATGTGGTACAGCCACTCCTGGCAGATCTCCTCGCCGGTGCACTGCGCCATGGGCTTCTTCACGTAGTCACCCGGCTCGTCGGGGAACAGCCCGTAAACCCACACGCACAGCTCGTTCTTCGGCTGGTCGCGGAACTGCTGCTGGCGGTTGAGCGTCCAGCTCATGAGCCAGGCGGAGTCGGTGCAGGTCACGATGCCGCCGGTCACGACGTTGCCGCTGAACGGGTCGCGCTTGCAGATGCGCTCGATGTAGGGCGGGATCTCTCCGTCGAACGTCGTGACGGTGGCGCTCATCCACTTGGTGGCCTGCGGGTCGCCGCAGAACACGTCGGGATGGCCGAAGCTCGCGTCCTGGGCCGCGATCTTCCTCCACATGTCCCATCCGCCGCCAGGGCGAAGCTCAGGGTCCCATCCGGCCGGCCTGTCCTGGGCGCCGAGCGAGGCGTTCTCGACGCAGCCGCCGTTGGTGATGAAGACGAGGTCGTCCTCGGTGAGGTCGATCACGTCGACCGCGCCCGCCTCGCCGTCCGCCCCCGCCCGTGCGACCGTGATGCTGCGGGCGACCTTGCGGGCGGTCGTTCCAAAGGGGTTGCGGGGGAAGTGCGCCTGCTGGATGCGCTGGATCGTGTCCTGCCCGGTACCGGTTATGGCGCGGGTCGGCCCGTCGCCCTCGCCGATCTCGAACGAGACGTCGACGACCTCGGTTCCGAAATGGAACCGGACGCCCGCCCGCTCGAGGTAGCGCACCATGGGCAGGATCATCGACTCGTACTGGTTGTAGCGGGTGAAGCGCAGCGCCGAGAAGTCGGGCAGGCCTCCGATGTGGTGGACGAACCGCTTGATGTAGAGCTTCATCTCGAGGGCGCTGTGCCAGTTCTCGAATGCGAACATCGTGCGCCAGTACATCCAGAAGTTGGAGCCGAGCACCTCCTCGTCGAAGAAGTCGGTGATCTTCTTGCCGCAGAGCTGTTCGTCGGGCGTGAAGAAGAGGGTCATGATCTCGAGCGCGCCCTTGTCCGAGATCGAGAACCTGCCGTCGGTGCCGGCGTCCTCGCCGCGGTTGCGGGTGGCGCGGCACAGCGAGAAGTTGGGGTCGCGCTTGTTGAGCCAGTAGTACTCGTCGAGCACCGACACGTCGGGGTCCTCGATTGAGGGAATCGAGCGGAACAGGTCCCACATGACTTCGAAGTGGTTGTCCATCTCGCGCCCGCCGCGCATGACGTAGCCCAGGCCGGGGACCATGCGCCCGTCGCAGGCGCCGCCGGCGACCTCGTCCTTCTCGAATATGTGGATGTGGCTGCCGGGCATCTGCGCGTCGCGCACGAGGTAGCAGGCGGCGGTGAGCGCCGCGAGTCCCGTGCCGACGATGTAGGCGTGCTTGTGGTCGACGCCCTGGGGCTTCTGGGGCAGGGCGAAGGCCTCGTAGTTTCCGCTGGAGTAGTACATGGTCGGCTCCTGTCTCGTCGGACAATCGGTTGCCCGCCCGGGTGCCGGAACCGTCCGCCGGCGGCCACGCCGCCTCGGCCGGCGGTCCCACTTTCCCGAACGCCCCTTCAGCATGGGGTTCGCGGGGGTGCGGCACCATAGGCACGTGCGGCTCGCTGTACGGTTTTTGAACATGTGGGGCCGATTGTAAGGAAGGGGGCGGGCGCAGGGGCAGTCAGAGCTGGGGACGCCGTCGGGGTCGAGGACGCCGTCAGAGCCGCGGGCGCCTCTCCTCGAAGCGGTCGAGCGCGAGCTCGATCTGGCCTTCCATCAAGGTCCCCACGCGGTCGACGATCTGCTGCGGGTCCTCGCTCATGCCCCCGCGGACCCAGTCGATCATGACGCCGGCGAAGGCGTGGGCGAAGAAGCCGGCGACGAAGTCGAGGTCGCGCCGGGCGACGGCCCGCCCCGCCGCGCGCTCCTCGACGACGCCCATGATGAGCTCGCGCACCACCGGGACCAGGAACCGGTCGATCTGCTCGCGGCTCATGTGCCGGTAGACGTTGTCGATGAAGGCCTTGTTGGCGGCCGCCTCGCGGAACGTGTTGAGCAGGCCGGTCCGCCAGGTGCCGGCGGTCCTGTTGCCGGCGATGGCGCGGGCGGCGTCCTCCTCGCACGCCCACTCCACCAGGTCGTAGATGTCCTGGAAATGGTAGTAGAAGGTCATCCGGCTGATGCCGCAGTCCTCGGCGATGTCCGCCACGGTGATCTTGTTGAACGGCTTCTCCAGAAGCAGCCGCTTGAGCGACGCCTCGATCGCGCGTTTGGTGAGCTGGCCGGCCATGGCACGCCCTTTCGACGAAGGTTGCGCGGCGCATGCGTCCCGTGCCGCCCGACCGTGCTTGTACCCATTTCGGGGGCATGCGCGGCGCGGCGGCCGCCTCCGCCGCCGCTGCCGTCGTCGCTGCTTGTCGATGCTGGCGCTACCGCTTCAGGCTCTCAAACGCGGGCTCGACGCTTTCGGCCGGCGGCTTTTTGGTCAGCGCGCTCACCAGCGGCACGATGGCGAACCCGGCGACCATGGCGATGGCGCCCGCCACGATCGAGGATCCGGCGAACCCGAAGACCATGTTGAGCACCGTGAAGCCCACGCCGAAGGCGAAGCATGCCCACACGCCGGCGGCCGTGGCGCCCTTCCAGTACAGCCCGTAGAAGAACGGCGCGAGGAACGCCCCGGCAAGCGCGCCCCACGAGATGCCCATGAGCTGGGCGATGAAGGTGCTCGCCGAGTTGTACTGCACCAGGGCGATGACCGCCGAGATCGCCACGAACACGACCACGAGCGCGCGCATCAGACGCACCGACGTCCGCTCGTCGACGCGCTTCAGCATGCTGCCGCACACGACGTCGAGGGCGAGCGAGGAGCTCGAGGTGAGCACGAGCGAGGAGAGCGTGCTCATCGAGGCCGAGAGCACGAGGACCACGACGATGCCGATGAGGATGTCGGGCACGGTCGAGAGCATCGTGGGGACGATCGAGTCGAAGACCGGCGTCCCGTCGGCGCCGTAGGAGACCTGGTCCGCATAGAGCCGTCCGAAACTGCCGAGGAAGTAGCTGCCGCCGGCCACGACGAGCGCGAACAGCGTGCTGATGATGGTGCCGCGCCGAATCGCGGCGTCGTCGCGGATCGCGTAGAACTTCTGGACCATCTGGGGCAGCCCCCACGTCCCCAGCGAGGTGAGGACGACGACGCTGAGCAGACCGGCCCCGTCGGGGCCGAACAGCGAGGTGAGGCTGCCGGCCGCGATCCCCTCGGCCGGGGACTCGACGGCGGCCAGCGTGTCCACGGCCGTCCCGAGCCCGCCGTTGGCGGCGAGCACGGCCACGACCACCGCAACGATCGACACGAGCATGATCACGCCCTGCACCGCGTCGTTGAGCACGGTTGCCCGGTAGCCCCCCAGAACCACGTAGACGCAGGTGATGACCGCCATGCCGACGATGCACGCCTCGTAGGGCAGGCCGAACGCCATGTAGAACAGCCGCGAGAGCCCGTTGTAGACCGAGGCGGTGTAGGGCACGAGGAACACGAAGATGATGAGCGCCGCGGCGATGCGCAGGCCCTTGCTGGCGAAGCGCGCCCCGAAGAACTCGGGCATGGTCTGGGCGCCGATTGCGCGCGTCATGCGCCGGGTGCGCGGGCCGAGCACGAGCCAGGCGAGCAGGCTGCCGATGATCGCGTTGCCGATGCCGACCCAGGTCGCCGACAGGCCGTACTTCCAGCCGAACTGCCCCGCGTAGCCGATGAAGATCACGGCGGAGAAATACGACGTGCCGTAGGCGAACGCCGTCAGCCACGGGCCGACGTTGCGCCCTCCGAGGACGAAGCCGTCGACGCTCGTCACCTGGCGCCGGCACCAGATGCCGATGGCCACGGTCACCAGGACGAACAGGACGAGCATGCCCACCTTTGCCACCATGGGTCCCACCTTCCCTTCTCCGGCGCGGGCGGCGTTCCCGCGAACCGGAACGTTCGTTGGTGGGAGAGGGGCCTGTGGCCGCAGAGCGAGACGGGTACGAAAAGGCCCGCCCTCCCGACGATCGACGTCTGGAGGGCGGGCCTGGTGAAAGCTCGGGCGGTCCGCGGTACCACCTCCGTTTGCCGGACCCTCGCGGGTTCCGACCTTTGGGGCTGCCGAGGGGCGGTCGCGGGGACGGGCCGGCGAATGGGGCCGAAACCGGGCCGGGCGAACTCCTCGAGAGTCCGTACGCGATGACGGGCGTACCCGGCGCAGCCTACTGGGATCGCGGCGACGGCCTGCCCTGCGGCGGCGTGCCGGCGCGCTTCCGTTCGGTGCGCGGCTCGCGGGGTGTATTCGGGTGCGGGGGACACCGCGCCTCTCAGCAACCGGCAGCTCTCTGTGGGCCTGCCGCACCGTACTGATCCCCGGTCTTAGCCTTTGGCTGCGCTTTGCGGTTGGGTGGAACTATAAGGCTGCGGCCCCCGCCGGTCAAGACGGCGTAACGCGCTTGCAAAGGATGCCGAGGGGTCGCCCGGGCGGGCCGGGGTTGGTCGGGCGGCTGCGTGCCCCCGGAAACGGCTGCGTGCCCCCCGGAAACGGCTGCGTGCCTTCGGAAACGGCTGTGCGGGCTGACAGCTGTCTACTTTCTGAAAGACGCGCCCGATGTGCGGCAAAATGCCTGGTCAAAAATATAAAATCTGATAGCTTTTCAGAAACTTACCAGCTGTCACCCCGCACAGCCGTACTTGGCCTTCCGCCGGCCGGCCGCCCCGCCTGCGCGACTCTACTCCCAGCCCTTCCACACGTCGGGCTGGTAGCCCACGGTGGCCTGCTTCCCGTTGCGCACGATGGGGGTGCGCAGGATCTGCTGGTTCTCGAGCACCTTCTCCATGCGCTGGTCTGCGGCGAGGTATTTGACGAGCGCGACGAGCTGGGCGTCCTTGCAGTCGGGGTCGATGAGGGCGTCGAGGCCGCCGACCGCCTGGGCCACCGACGCGAGCTCGCCTTTGCTCAGCCCCTTCTCCTTCATGTCGATGTACTGGTACTTGATGCGGCGCTCCTTGAAGTAGCGTTCGGCCTTCTTGGAGTCGAACGACTTCTTGGTGCCGAAGATCTGGATGTTCATGGCGCCGTCCTTCCGCGGTTTTGGCTTGCCCCGTTTCCGCACGATTGTACGTCAACTGTCGAGCGCTTCACGCATACGCCATCGCGGGCCGCTACAATGATTCGCTCATTGCGCGGCGCACCCGAGCGCCGGAGCGCGTCCATGACCGACCGGGGGAGGGCCGATGGACCCCATTTTCGAAGAAGAGCAGCGCCATCTGAGCGAGACCTACGCCAAGCTGCAGCGGCTCGAGCGGACCTTCGCCGAGCGCCTCGAGGCCAACCTCAAGGAGGTCCAGGGCTTCAAGGGAGACATGAACGACGAGCTCTCGCTCGACTTCGACCGCTTCAACGCCGACGTCGACATGGAGACCTACTCGGCGATCGCCGTCATGAACAACGTGGTCGACAGCTTCAACATCTCCATCGACCTCGACGCCGAGAACCTCGCGCGCGCCCGGCAGCTTTTGCGCAAGCCCTACTTCGCCAAGGTGCGGCTCAAGTTCCCGCACCGCGCCGAGCCGCGCGACATCTACCTCGGAAGCGCCGGCATCGCCGACGAGATGCACCGCCAGATCGTCGTCGACTGGCGCTCGCCGGTCGCCGAGACCTACTACAACCAGCAGACGGGCCCCACGTCCTACGAGGCGAACGGCCGCACCATCGAGGTCGACCTCCAGCTGCGCCGCCAGTTCGACGTCGACCGCGACCGGCTCAACGCGTATTTCGACACGACGGTCGCCATCGAGGACCCGATGCTGCTCGAATCGCTCTCCCAGCACCGCTCCGCCCAGCTCCAGGCCATCACGGCGACGATCCAGAGGGAGCAGAACCTCGTCATCCGCCACGAGGACGTCCCGGCGCTGCTCGTGCGCGGGGTCGCCGGCAGCGGCAAGACGTCGGTCATGCTGCAGCGCATCGCGTTTCTGCTGTTCCGCGAGCGGGCGAGCCTGAACGCCGAGCAGGTCTACCTCATCACGCCCAACCCGGTGTTCGCGCGCTACATCAAAGACGTCCTGCCCGAGCTGGGCGAGAAGAACCCCCGCACGCTCATGTGGCCCGAGCTCATGGCGCTCCTCGGCCCGGGCGACCGCAGCCTGGGCAACGACACCGACCCCGCGACCCTGCGGCGCATCGACGAGGGGGTTGCGGGGCTCGCGCTCGAGCCGGCCGACGTCGCCGAGGTGCGGGTGGGCGACCGGGTGCTGCTCACCGTCGAGCAGGTGTGGAAGACGATCGAGAAGCACGCGCGCGTCCCCATGGGCCCGCGGCGCATGGCGCTCGTGGAGGAGGACCTGCTCGAGAAGCTCGAACGGCGCGCCGACCAGCTTGCGGGCAGCGACTCGCTGCGCGACGAGCTTGCGGCGATGGACGACGACGAGCAGGACCGCGTGTTCGGGCGCCCCGTCGACCTGCAGGACGAGGAGGAGCTCGCCGCATGCGCGCGCGAGTATGCGGACGGGCTGTGTGCGCAGGCGGCGGAGGTGGTCGAGCGCGGGGACTGGCTGCGCTACGACCGTATCGGCATGCGGATGCTCGGCGCGCTCAGCCTCTCCGCGGTCGAATGGGTCTACCTGAAGCTGGCGCTGACCGGCAAGGCGGACCTTTCCGCAAAGTTCGTCATGGTCGACGAGGTGCAGGACTATTCCGCCGCCCAGCTCATGGTGCTCGCCCGCTACTTCGCGCGCGCCCACTTCCTGATGCTGGGCGACCCCAACCAGGCCATCCGCCCCGGGACGGCGGGCTTCGACGAGATTCGCGCGGTGTTCGAGGCCGAGCGCGGGCAGGTCGACGAGTGCGAGCTCATGACGAGCTACCGCTCGTCGCCCGAGATTACCGCGCTGTTCGCGCGCCTGCTGCCCGAGGACGAGCGGATCAAGCTGTCGTCGGTGCGCCGGCCGGGGGAGGAGCCGCGCATCGTCGCCTGCGCCGACCTGGACGCCTATCGGGCGGAGATGGTCGCCGCCGTGCGCGAGGCCGCCGGCGAGGAGGGCCTGGCGGCCGTGGTGGTGAACAGCCCCGCGCGCGTCCGGTGGCTTTCGAAGCTCCTGACCGAGGAGATGGGCGACGAGGCGCCGACGGTGGTGCGCGAGGGGTCGACGCTGCCCGAGCGCGGCGTGGTGCTCATCGACCTGGCGCTTGCCAAGGGGCTCGAGTTCGACCGCGTCATCGTCCCCGACGCGCAGGCGGAGGAGTTCCCCGCGGGCGACGACCTGGCGCGGCGCAGGCTCTACACCGCCGTCTCGCGCGCGACGCAGCACGTGACGGTCGTCGCCCAGGGCGAGCTGACCCCGCTTCTGGTGGGCGCCGCCGGGGTGAACGGCGAGGGCGACCCGGCGGACGAGGGTCCGGCGCGTGGCGCGGCGCAGGAAGGTTAGCGGCATGGGAGCCGACGTGGCCGGCGCGCAGCCCGGCGGGGGGTGCGCCCCGATGGGGGAGCCAGGAGACGGGGGTGCGCCCGGCCGACAGCGCGAGCGCGAGAGGCAGCGCGAGAACCAGCGCGATCGCGACCGGCAGCGCGAGCTGTGGCTGCAGGCTCTTGCCGCCAAGGCGGGCGAAAAGGGCCGGCGCGGCGCCCGGCCGGGGCGGCACGCCGCACCCGGCAAGGCGGCCGGCGAGAGCGGAGACGCCGGGGTCGCGGTGCCCGGACGGGGAGCGTCCGGGGCGGGGAAGCCCCTGCCGCCGCAGGGCAGGTCTTCGGCGGGCAAGGGTATCGGTCCCAACAAGGCGTCGGGCCACAAGGGCGGCATGGGGCGCCAGGGGTCCAAGCGAGGGTAGGCCGGGCGGGAGGCTGCGCGGACTGGCGGCCGACGGCGGCTGCCGATGGCGGCGGCCGATGACGGGCGCGGCCCCTTGACGGATGCGGCTCCTTAACGGCTGTGCGGGCTGACAGCTGTTACATTTCTGAAAGTCAGTCAGCTCGCACAGCGTCTACCAGCGGCTTTATCGAACGTCTAGCGAATGAGTATCAATACAGAAAGCCTATCAGCCCGCACGGCCGTCGGGTTGGCCCGCGCAGCCGTCCGGCCCCCCCCGCCCCGCACAGCCGTCCGCCCGCACGGCTGTGCGGGGCGGTCCCGGCCGTGCGGGGCCAACCCGCACTGCGCTACATCAGCTCGCAGACGTTCTCGGCGAACTTCACCGGGTCCTCCACCGGCATGCCGGCTACGAGCAGGGCCTGGTCGAGCAGCAGGCTCGCGTAGAGCGCGACCTTGTCCTTGTCGCCGGCCTCCTGCGCCGCCGCGAGCTTGCCGAACACGGCGTGCGTCGGGTTGAGCTGCAGCACGCGCTGAGCCTTGGGGGCGTAGGCCGATTCGGGCCCCTGCGCCATGAGGCGCTCCATCTCCAGGGACACCGGTCCCTCGGCGGTGACGGCGGCGGGGGAGTCGCCCAGGCCGGCCGCGACCTCGACGCTGGCCACCTTGTCGCCCAGGGCCTCCTTCACGGCGTCGATGAGGCCGCGGTTTTCGTCGGCGGCCTTCTCGGCCTGCTGCTTCTCCTCCTCGGTCGCCAGGTCGAGCTTGGCATCGGCGACGTTGGCGAACTCCAGGTCGCGCGCGGGGACGGCGGGGGTGCCGGGGTCGTCGTCGGTGGGCTCGATGCCTGCGATCTCGGCCACGTGGTAGGAGCGCATGGCCTGGAACATGAACTCGTCAACGTCCTCGGTGCACAGCAGCACGTCGTAGCCGTGCGCCAGGGCGCCCTTCACCGCGGGGGTCTTCTCGAGACGCTCGCGCGACTCGCCGGCGGCGTAGTAGATCTTGTCCTGCCCCTCGGCCATGCCGGCGACGTACTCCTTGAACGTCACGAGCTTGCCCTCGCGCGCGCTCCAGAACAGCATGAGGTCGGCCAGCTCGCCTGCCATCATGCCGTAGCTCGCGTAGATACCGAACTTGAGCCCGCGGCCGAAGTTGGCGAAGAACTTCTCATAGCCTGCGCGGTCGTCGTCGACCCACTTCAGGAGGTCGGTGTGGATCTTCTTCTCGACCTGGCGGGCGATGGCGCGCAGCTGCGAGTTCTGCTGCAGCGTCTCGCGCGAGATGTTGAGCGACACGTCGGGGGAGTCGACGACGCCGCGCACGAAGTTGTAGTAGTCGGGGACGAGCTCCTCGCACTTTTCCTGGATGAGCACGTTGGACTGGTAGAGCGCCAGGCCCTTCTTGTAGTCCTTGCTGTAGAGGTCGAACGGCGCCGCCGACGGCACGAAGAGCAGCACGTCGTAGGTGATGCGCCCCTCGGCGTGGAACGAGATCGTGCGCGCCGGGTCGGCGAAGTCGTGGAACGTGGCCTTGTAGAACCCGTTGTAGTCCTCCTGGCTCACCTCGGAGGAGCGCTTGTGCCAGATGGGCGTGATGGAGTTGACGGTCTCGAGCTCCTGGTAGCTCTCGTACTGCGGCTTGTAGTCGTCGCCGGCGTCCTCGGGCTTGGGGAGCTCGCGGCGCTTGGTGACCTCCATCTTGATGGGATGGTGCACGTAGTTGGAGTACTTGCGGACGAGGTCCTTGAGGCGCCACTCCGAGAGCAGGCCGTCGGTGTTCTCCTCTTCGGTCGAGGGACGCAGGTAGAGGGTCACCGTGGTGCCGTGGTCGTCGGCGCCGTCGCGCTCGCCGGCCTGCGCGGGGGAGACCTCGTAGCCGTTCACGCCGTCGGACTCCCAGGCGTACGCCTTGTCGGAGCCGAACGCGCGGCTCACGACGCGCACCTTGGAGGCCACCATGAACGAGGAGTAGAAGCCAACGCCGAACTGGCCGATGACGTCGACCTCGCCGCTCTTGAGCGCCGCGCCCTCGGCGCCCTCGCCTGCGCCGGCGGCGGTGTCGGCCTTGAACTGCTCGCTGCCCGAGTGGGCGATCGTGCCCAGGTTGCGGTCGAGCTCCTCCTCGGTCATGCCGATGCCGTTGTCGCTCACGGTGATGGTGCGCGCCTCTTTGTCGAAGCCGACCTCGATGGCGAGCGTGGAGCGGTCGACCTGCATGCTCGAGTCGGTGAGGCTCTTGAACACGAGCTTGTCGATGGCGTCCGACGCGTTGGACACGAGCTCGCGCAGGAAGATCTCCTTGTTGGTGTAGATCGAGTTGATCATGAGGTCGAGGAGCTTCTTGCTCTCGGTCTGGAACTGCTTCATGGGCCGTGCGCTTCCTTTCCGTCCGAGGTCGGTGCCGCGCGCCGGCGGGGTCGTCGGGAGGGGGCACCGGTATGTCTGTCCGGACAGTTCTACCCCAGCAGATGTTCATCCGGGGCGCCTCGTTCGGCAGATAGCTGCCGGTTTCGTAAATATCTCACAATAATGCACTAAGGTATTCTCCATAGTTGGAATGAGGAAATATGTCGGTTGGGATGCGGGGCGAGGCGCGACGGCCGCGGGGGGGGTGGCGCGACGGCCGCGGGGGGGTGGCGCGACGGCTGTGCGGGCTGACAAGGTGTTTGTTTTTGGGGATTTGGATGCCGGAACGACAAAACCCCAGCTCAGAAATATCACTACTTGAAGTATTTCAGAAACTAGACAGCTGTCAGCCCTCACAGCAGTTCTGGTCGGTTCGCGCTCGGCCGCCCGCCCGGCCCCAAGGCCGCCGCAAGTCGTCCGCCCGGCCCGCGCGGTCGTCGCCGCAGATGTGCCGGGCGTGTGGAGGTGTCCGGGCGTTTCCCCGTGCGGTGAAACATCGCGGCGCGCTCTGCGTTTCTTGGGATGAAAGGCGCCTTTCGGAATTCGATGGGCCGCTTGACGGCGCCCGACGGCCGACGGTACCACGGTGCTGCCGGGCCGGGCGGCGTCGGCGGAAAAGGACGGGGAGTGCCGAGAGGGGGAATGGGTGTTTGACGAGACGCTGTTCGCGCGTCGCGTGGATGCGAACAAGGGCATGGTGTTCAGGCTCGCCTACGGCTACCTGCGCAACAGGGCCGATGCCGAGGACGCGATGCAGAACGCGTTCATGAAGCTGTACCGGGCCATGCGCCGCGACGACCCGATATGCGGGGACGACGAGCTGGTCAGACGGTGGCTTGTCCGCGTGACGGTCAACGAGTGCGCGTCGCTCTACCGTGCGCTGCGCCGCCGTCCCGAAAGCATCGACGACTATGTCGAGACGATCGCGGCTCCGGACGTCCCCGACGGCGGGGAGCAGGCGGACCTTGCGAGGGACCTCGCGAAAAAGGTGCTGAAGCTGCCGGCGCGCTATCGCGACGTGGTGTACCTCCACTACTACGAGGATTGCCCGACTCGCGAGATCGCCGCGATGCTCGGCGTTCCCGAGGCGACGGTGCGCACGCGCCTGACGCGCGGCAGGCGTAGGCTCAAGGACATCTTGACGAAGGAGGGCGATGACCGATGAAGGAAGCGCGACGCACCATGACGGCCGGCCGCGACCGGTTGCCGTCCGATGGGCGCCTCCCATCCGACGGTCGGTTTCCGTCAGACACATGGTCCCCATCCGACGACGAGCGTCTGCGCGCCTTGATGCACCGGGCGCTCGATGGCCTCGACGCTCCCGGCAACAGCACCGAAAGGATGGTTGACATGATACGCAACGAAGAGCGCGCCGAACGCGATACCGCCGGTGCGGGCATTGGCCTCGGACGCGGTAGCGTCGGACGACATGCGACGCGGCGCGAGGGCTGGACCCACCGCCTGCCGGCCCGTGCGGCCGCAGCGGCCCTGGCGGGGGCGATGCTCGTGGGCGGCGGGGCCTATGCTGCGGTGCAGACCGACTTCTTCCAGAGCGCCTTCGGCGACAAGGGCCAGGAGGACGTCGAGATGCACGAGGTGCTCGAGGAGGGCAAGACGATTCCCTACACGCTGCCCTCGATGACGTGGGTCGAGGCCGACCCGGCGGAGGCGGAGCGCATCGTGGGGGACTACGTCGAGGAGGTGGGCCAGACCCTTGAGACGAACGGGTACACGCTCACGGTCGAGGACTGCCTCGTCGACGAGAACGGCCTCGGCGTGGCCACCTACACGCTCGCCAACCCCGATGGGGCCGGCGGCTACGACGCGGGGTACGGAGCATTTTGCATGGGACCCGACGACGCGATAAGCACGCCGGGGCTCGAGGGAGCTACGCCACAGCAAGAGATCGAAGACGGCTGGACGCTCGGCACCTCGTACGACTACCACGACATCAAAGACGAGAGCCTGTCGACCGCGACCGAGGCCCATGTGGTGCGCTACTTCGCCTCGTCGCTCGGCGCGACCGACGAGAACGGCCTCGATTGGTCGCTCCCGGCGCAGGGCAGCGGCGGGTATGCCGAGGAGCACATCGTGTTCAAGCCGACCAAGGAGCTGCCGGCGACCGAGTTCGTCGCGGCGTCGGGTGAGGCGCTGAGCATCTCGCCGATCGGCCTGGTGGCCCCCTTCGACGAGTCGGGCGGCGAGGGCGCGCTCTACCCGGACCGCCTCGTGGTGCGCTTCACCGACGGCAGCGAGTACGTCGTCTTCGACAACGGCCCCGATGCCCAGGAGCTGATTTACAACGTGGTATTCGGCTTCTACCTGGGCGGGGACACCGACCACGGCATTGCGTACCTGTTCAACCGCCTGGTCGACGTGGATGCAATCGAGTCGGTGGTGTGCAGCACGCCCGACGGCGAGGTGGTGTTCACGCCACAGGCGTAGCGCCTCGCAGGTGTAGCGCCTGCATCGGGCATGCCGCGGGCAGTATGCCGCGGATGGCAATCGGCACGAGCGAGCCGGCCTTCGGGCCGGCTCTTTTTTGTCACCCAGCATGCCGTGTGGCGGGGTCCGACGTGCCGGGGATGCTGTCGAAGCGACGCCTATGGCCGCTTTGTTGCCATGACCGCCTTGTCGTCTGCCCCCAGTTGCCATGGCCTCAAATCGCGTGAAAAAAGTTTCAGCTCGACGTGCAACAAACCGCCGCACCCCCGCGTATAGGGTGGTGAGAGCATCTTTTACGGAGGGTTCGCCCTGCTTGCCGGTTCGCACTTGCGCGCGGTGCGATGACTTGGGAGCCATGGCGCAGCCCCGGCGACAACAACGGTTGGGGGTCTGACATGCGCGACGAGGCGCTGTTCACAAGGGAGGTGAACGCGTATAAGGGCACGATGTACCGGCTGGCCTTCGGCTATCTGCAAAACCGCGCCGACGCCGAGGACGTTGTGCAGAATGTGCTGCTCAAGCTGTATTGCTCGGAGCGGAGGTTCGAAGGCGAGGAGCATGTCAAGCGTTGGCTTATCCGCGTCACCGTCAACGAGTGCACGTCGCTCTACCGCGTGCTGCGGCGGCGTCCCGAAAACATCGACGACTACATCGAGACGCTCGCAGCCCCAAGCTCCCGCCATGCGGAGCTTGTCCGCGCGGTGATGGAGCTGCCGGTGCGCTATCGCGGTGCGGTCTACCTCTACTACTTCGAGGGCTATGCGACGGGCGAGGTGGCCGAGCTGCTCGGTGTTCCCGCGTCGACGGCGCGCGTGGCTTGCGCGGGGTCGGCGCAGGCTTAGGGGAATCCTCGACGGCGGCTGCGACGAGAAGGGCGGTGCGCGATGAAACACGAGATGTTCGACCGCGAGGAATGCGATTGTTTCGGGGGCAGTGGCTCGAAAGGGACGCATGCGCGGGTGCCGAACGACGAGCGCGCCCGCGTTCTGTTCCGTGAGGCGTTTTCTCCCATCGATGCTCCAGACGACATGGCAGAAAGGGTGATTCGCATGGCAGGGACCTCCAACAGAAACACGCGCGGGCACCGCGTCCACCGCATCCCGGTGCGTGCGGTCGTAATCGGCGCGACGCTCTCTGCGGCCTTGGCGGGCGGCGGGGCCTACGCCGCGGTGCAGTCGAACTTCTTCCAGAGCGCCTTTGGCGACAAGGGCCAGGGGGACGTCGAGGCGCGCGACATTCCCGTGGAAGGCAAGGACTCGACCTGCCGGCTTGCCGAGATGACCTGGGTGCAGACCGACCCGGCGAACGCCGAGCGCATCTTGGGTCCCTTTGTGGGAACGGTGGGTCAAAGCGTCTCGGCAAACGGTTATACGCTTACGGTCGACGAGGTGGTCGTCGACGAGAACGGCATAGGCGTGGCCACCTACACGCTGTCGAACCCCGACGGCGTGGGGGAGGTCGACGGCTATTACGGGCATTTCGGGTTCATGCCCGACGCACCGATTCGAGGCGTGCATATCGAGGGCGCCACGCAGCGCGGCATAGGAAACGGCATGACGGGCGGCATATCCTTCGACCAGCGGAGCGTCAAAGACGAGCTGCTTTCGACGGAAGCCGAGCTCCATGCCGTCCAGTACTTCTGCCCGCCCTTCGGCGAGCGCGACGAGAACGGCTATAGGTGGCAGCTTTCCGTGTGGGACGAGGAAAGTGGACGTCTTGCGGGGCCGACCATAACGTATGCCCCCGAGGCGGCCATCCCCGCAAGCGTGTTCGCCGCCGAGACGGGCGAGACGGTGAGCATGTCGCCGCTCGGCATGGTTGCGTCAGAGTCGATTGAGACAATGGATCCGGGATTCTACCGGCGCTGCGTCGTGGCGTTCTCCGACGGCACCGAGTACGTCGTGAAAGACGACCGGTACTACGAGTTCGACGACAAAGAGAACGCGCCCGAGCTGGTGGACAACACGGTCTTCACGCTCGGATCGGACTCTGTCGGCACCTTCTTCGTCTTCAACCGCTTTGTGGACGTCGAGGCCGTGGCATCGGTGACGTTCGAGACGACCGCGGGGGAGCAGCTGGTTTTGACGCGGTGACGCTCGGGGGCGTAGGCGTGAGGCCAGTACGTAGGTGCGATGTCCATACGATCAATCATTGAATAACTTACGCGAACGGCTGGCACGGAATTTCTCGAAAAACCGTGCCAGCGTTTCGCGTAAGTTTTCGTACGTAAGTTTTTTACCCGAGCACGCTGTATATGTGTTTGCAGGCGGGTGCTTGTCGACGGATATGCCCGATGCGGTACGGTTATACTTCTTTTAGAGAAGGGTGTCCGGTTTGCGGAACGACGGGGAGGCTCCAATGTCCATTGATGGCGATTCGCTGCCCCAAGTCTCCCGAATTGAGGCTTGCGGCAACGGAATTTGGCGTGCGCCTGCCGCCCGCATCATCGATCGCTCTGGGCGCAAGAAGCTTCCCATCGGCGACGACGGCTTCGAGCGTGCCATGGGCCGCTCGGTGCTGGTGGACAAGACGATGCTGATTGCCGACGTCATCGAGAGCGGCTACCTCGCCACGTTGTTCTGCAGGCAGCGCCGTTTTGGAAAAACGCTCAACATGACCATGATGAAGTCGTTCTTTGAGATTCCTCCCGACGGGTGTTCGCGCGCCCCGCTGTTCGAGGGCACCGAGGTCTGGGAGGCGGGCGACGGTTGCTATCGTGCGCATCAAGGCCGCTACCCCGTTATCCACCTGAGCCTGAGGACGGCGAAGGGAGATACGTGGGATCAGGCATATGGTGCGATTAAAAACATGGTCGCGCGGGAGTATGGCAGGCATGCCTACCTGCTTGACTCCGGGGCGCTTGACGAGGCCGACCGCTCTTATTTCTCGAGTATCCGGACCGGCGAGGCCGACGAGGCGGACTATGCCGCGTCGCTGCTCATGTTGGCGTCGCTGCTACGCAAGCATCATCGGCAAGCGGTTGTCGTGCTCATCGACGAATACGACGCACCGGTCATGGCCGCGTATTCGGCGCCGGGTGGGGGCTACTATCGTGCGGCCGTGAGCTTTTTGAAGACCTGGCTTACCGGTGCGCTCAAAGACGGGGGAGACGTCCTTGCCTTTGCCTGCCTCACGGGGGTGCAGCGCATCACCAAGGAGTCGATCTTCTCCGACCTGAACAACCTTCGCGTGTCGACGGCGCTGGACGACCGCTTTGACGAGCGGTATGGGTTTACTGCGGCGGAAGTCCGGGCGTTGGCGGAATATCTCGGCTGCCCCGATTCGGTAGACGAGGCGCGGGTGTGGTATGACGGTTACCGCTTCGGGAACACCGACGTCTACAATCCCTGGAGCGTTCTCAACTACTTCGAGCGCGGTTGCGTTCCTGGCACGTATTGGGCCAACACCTCGGGAAACGAGGTGCTCGAAAGCCTCATACGCAGGTCGGACAGCGAAACGCTGGCGGAAGTCTATTCCCTGCTCGAGCCGGGCGGAACTGTTGTGAAGGCGCTCGATCTCGGCATTGTTTTTCCCGAGACGGGTGTTGGCGGCGAAGCGATTTGGTCCATGCTCTATCTGGCAGGCTACCTGACTACCGACCTGACCGTGGCGCCCGACGATACCGTGCTGCCTCGGCCTCTGCGCATCCCCAACCTCGAGGTCATGCGGCTTTATCGGAGCGAGGTGGTGGAGCGTTTCAGAGGCGAGGTGGGCGGCTCGACCCGTCTGCTCAGCTTGCAGACGGCTTTGTCCGCCGGCAATGCGGAGCTGGTCGAGGAGGAGCTTAACCGTGTGGCGCGCGATACGGTGGGTATCCACGATTTCGCATCCGAGAACAGCTGCCATATGCTGATGCTGGGACTTTGCTTTGGCTTGCCCGGCTACGAAAATCCGCGCTCCAATCGAGAGGGAGGGTTTGGGCTCTATGACATCCGGTTGGAGCCGGTGCCCGTGCCCGCCGGGTCTCCCGAATCGTACAGCGCTCCCGCTGTCCGGCCGCGTGTGACGATCGAAGTGAAGTTCCGCCGACACGACGAGCGGGAACCTCTTGACGAGGGAAAGATGCGCGCGCTTGCGCAAGAAGCGCTCGATCAGATCGCCCGGCGCGGCTACGATGCCGACCCTCTCCCTGCCTGTGCGGCAGGGCGCATGCGCTGGGGCATAGCGTTCTTCGGAAGACATGCGGCGGTTGCCTGCGGGTGGGCAGAGTAGGGTTGCAGCAGTCTTTCCGGGCGGTCCTGCGCACCCCAAGTGTGCATCCTTTCGTCAAACAATCAATCATTGAATAACTTACGCGAAACGCTGGCACGGAATCTTTCGAAAAACCGTGCCAGCGTTTCGCGTAAGGTTCCGGAGTGGTATCCTTCTCGATTTAACCGCCGATGTTGCGTTGCCCGGCTGCACGTCGGGACCGTCGGCGTCGTTTCCGGCCCCGTGCCCGATTTCGGGCCCGCGCCCGGCCCCGCATCAGGAGAGGACCCGCCCGTGAACCCGCTGCGCAAGGCGTACTGCCGCACCTTTCAGACCGTGCTGTGGCTCGCGCTGCCGTTTTTGCCCTACCGGGAGCCCAAGATCCTCGAGTCGGTCGACGAGGTGCCCGGCCTGCTCGAGCGCGAGGGCTCCAAGCACCCGCTCATCGTGACCGACAAGGTGATCCACTCCCTGGGCCTCATCGACAACCTCAAGGCGGCGCTTGCCGCCGACGGCGTCGCCTACACGGTGTTCGACGAAACGGTGGCCAACCCCACGGTCGACAACGTCGAGGCGGCCCGGGCGCTCTATCTCGAACAAGGTTGCGACGCGCTTGTCGCCTTCGGCGGCGGCTCCTCGATGGACTGCGCCAAGGCGGCCGGCGCGCGCATCGTCAAGCCCCGCCAGCCCGTCGCCAAGATGCGCGGTATCCTGCGCGTGCGCAAGCGCCTGCCCCTGCTCGTGGCGGTGCCCACCACGGCGGGCACGGGCTCGGAGACCACGCTGGCCGCCGTCATCACCGACAGCGCGACCCACTACAAGTACCCCATCAACGACTTCCCGCTCATCCCGCGCGTGGCGGTGCTCGACTACCGCACCACGCTCGGCCTGCCCAAGCAGGTCACGAGCACCACGGGCATCGACGCGCTCGTGCACGCGGTCGAGGCGTACATCGGCCGCTCCACCACCAAGGAGACCCGCGCCAACGCCGAGAACGCCGTGCGCCTCATCCGGGCGTTCCTCAAGCGCGCCTACGACGACGGGAGCGACGCCGAGGCGCGCGCCGGCATGCTGCACGCCGCCTTCTGCGCCGGTGCGGCCTTCACCAAGTCGTACGTGGGCTACGTGCACGGCGTGGCGCATTCGCTCGGCGGGCAGTACGGCATCCCGCACGGGCTGGCCAACGCCGTGGTCTGCCCCTACGTGCTCGACCTCTACGGCGCGAGCTGCCACAAGCGCCTGGGTGCCCTGGCGCGCGCGGCCGGCGTCGCCCCCTTCAGCGCCTCTGACGCCGAGGCGTCGCAGCTCTTCATCGACTGGTTCCGCGAGCTCAACGCCTCGCTCGGCATCCCCGACAAGCTCGAGGGCATCTGCGAGGAGGACATCCCCGCCATGGCAGCGCACGCCGACAAGGAGAGCAACCCGCTCTACCCGGTACCGCGCCTCATGGACGCCGGCGAGCTCGAGCAGATCTACCGCATGGTGATGGCGTAGGACGGAGAGGGAGGACCGCGGACATGGCGACGACGGACGTGGCAACGGGCGGAACGGCGGCCGAGAAGGTGGCTGGCGGGACGGTGGCAAGCGGGTCGGCTTTCGTCCCGGATGCCATCGCGGAGATCGTGGAGCGCCAGCGGGCGTTCTTCGCCACCGGCAGGACGATCGACGTGGATTACCGCATCGCCTCCCTGCGCCGCCTGCGGGAGGTCGTCTGCCGCCGCGAGGCCGACATCGAGGAAGCCGTCAAGGCGGACCTCGGCAAGTCGGCGTTCGAGTCGTACATGTGCGAGGTCGGTCTCACCCTGGCGGAGCTGTCCTACCAGCTCAAGCACGTACGGCGCTGGGCCAAGCCGCGCCGCGTCGTGCCGAGCGACCTCGCCAACTTCCCCTCGAGCTACCGCCGCGTGCCCGAGCCCTACGGCGTCGCGCTCGTGATGTCGCCGTGGAACTACCCCTTCATGCTCACGGTCGAGCCGCTCATCGGCGCCGTGGCGGCGGGCAACTGCTGCGTGGTGAAGCCGAGCGCCTATTCGCCGGCAACCTCGCGCATCGTCGCCGAGATCGTCGCGGAGGCGTTCGAGCGCGGCCATGTTGATGCGGTGCTCGGCGGCCGCGCGGAGAACGCCGAGCTGCTCGAGCAGCGTTTCGACTACGTCTTCTTCACCGGGTCGGTCGCGGTGGGCAAGCTTGTGATGGAAAAGGCGTCGAAGTGGCCCACGCCGGTGAGCCTCGAGCTCGGCGGCAAGAGCCCCTGCGTGGTGGCGGCCGACGCCGACCTTGACGTCGCCGCGGCGCGCATCGCCTTCGGCAAGTATCTCAACTGCGGGCAGACCTGCGTGGCGCCCGACTACGTCTTGGCCGACGAGCGCATCGCCGGCGAGCTCGTCGAGAAGCTCAAGGCGCAGATCGCCAAGATGTACGGCGAGGACGCCTTCGCCAATCCCGACTGGGGCCACATGGTGAACGCCAAGCACTTCGACCGGGTGATGGGGCTCATCGACCCCGCCAAGGTCGCGTACGGCGGACACGGCCGGCGCGAGACGCTCCAGATCGAGCCTACCGTGATGTGCGGCGTGACGGGCGACGACGCCGTGATGGGCGAGGAGATATTCGGCCCGGTGCTGCCCGTCCTGACCTACCGCACCCCCGAGGAGGCCGAGGGCTTCATCAAAGCGCGCGAGAAGCCGCTCGCGCTCTACCTGTTCACGCGCGACAAGGCGCTCGAGGAGCGGTTCCTGCTGCACGTCCCGTTCGGCGGCGGGTGCGTCAACGACACGATCGTGCACCTTGCCACGAGCCGCATGGGCTTTGGCGGCGTGGGCGCGAGCGGCATCGGCTCCTACCACGGCCGCAAGAGCTTCGAGACGTTCAGCCACGAGAAGAGCGTGCTCAAAAAGGGCCTGTGGCTCGACCTTTCCATGCGCTACCAGCCCTACTCGAAGCTCAAGGAACGCTTGGTGAGGATGTTTTTGCGCTAGTCCGGAGGAAGGCCGGTCCGGAGGAAGGGGTGCGGGCGACAGCCGTGGCACGCGGTGCGCACATAGATGCGGCGCGTCTGGGCGCCTATGCGCTGGGGACCGCCTTGGTCGCCCTCGTCGGTGTCGTCGCCGGGCTGGGCGCGGTTGCGCTCTCGGCCGCGCTGCAGGGTTGCGCTGCGCTCACCGCCTCGTTCCCCTGGCTCTGTTGGCTTCTGCCTCTCGGCGGCCTGGCGACGGTCGGGCTGTACCGCATGCTGCGCGTGCCGTGGTTTTTCTCGACCAACACGGTGGTGAGCGCCGTGGGGGAGGACCGCGCCGTCCCGCTCGGGCTCGCCCCGGCCATCCTGCTCGGCACCTGCCTGACCGACCTGTTCGGTGGGTCGGTGGGCAAGGAGGCCGCCGCCCTGCAGCTTGGCGGCTCGCTCGCCTCGGGCGTCGCCGGCGCTGTCGAGCGGCGCAAGCGGCGCGCCGGTGCGGCGCTCGCCCTGCTCGGTGAGGACCGGGCGGGGACGTATGTGCTCTGCGGGATGGCTGCGGCGTTTTCCGCCCTCATGTTCGCGCCGCTCTCGGCGGCCCTGTTCGCGGCCGAGGTCTCCCGCTCCCACGTGGGCCTGCGCCGCGGCGCCCCGGTGCTGATCGCGGCGCTTGCGGGCTACGGGGTCGCGCGCCTGTTTAACGTTGGCTACGCGTGGTTCGACCTCGTCCCTATGGATCCGCTCGCGGGCGAGCTGCTTCCCTGCGCCGCCGTCGCGTGCGCGGCGAGCGCGTTGGGGGCGCTGTTCTGCGTGGTCCTCGGCCGCCTGAAGCGTCTGAGCTGGGGGAGGTTCTCGAAGCCGTGGGCCATGGCGCTCGTGGGCGGGGCGGTCGTCGTCGCGGTTGCCCACGTATGCGGGCTCGACGGGTTTTGGGGTACCGGGGGCACGCAGATGGTTGCCGCGCTGCACGGCGAGGCGGCCCCATGGGACTTTGCGGGCAAGTTCGCGCTCACCCTGCTCGTGCTCGGGTGCGGCTTCAAGGGCGGCGAGATTATGCCGGTGATGTGCATGGGGGCCTGCCTGGGCTGCACGCTCGGCCATGCCATGGGGGCCGACGCCGGGGCGTGCGCCGCCGTGGGGCTCGTGGCCATGCTCGCCGCCGCGAGCAACTGCCCGCTCGCAGCCGCCGTCCTGGGGATCGAGGCGTTCGGGTTCGGCCTCGCCCCGCTGCTCGTCGCGGCGGCGCTCGTCGGCTTTGTCCCCACGATGCGCGTGAGCCTGTACCAGTCCAACACGGTCGCCGGGTTCAACGCGTTCGGCGCAGCCGTGCGGGCGACGTTCGGGGGCGGGGAAGGGCGGCGCGGCAGGTGAGGTGCGGTGGACGTCGACACCATGGTGCGCCCCGGCGATCCCGTCGGGGGCTCCGCACCTGCCGTCACAGCAAGGCGACCAGCCGGTTGTAGGTCAGCTGTACGCCGCGCGACGGATCGTTGGGAAGCGCGATGGCGTCGTGCAATCGACGGGGAACGCACGATTCTATATGGGCTGCCATCTCTTCGATGGGAAGCGAGTCCGCCTCCGCGTACCACTCCCGTACGAGCGGTACCTCGGAACGGGCGAAGAACTTAATCTGGAAGGCCAGCTCGCCATCCAGAGGGATGCCGTGGAAGCGCTCGACCGTCTCGGTCAAGCTCTGGATGCGCAGCCTGATGCCCGTGTTTTCCGACGAGTCGTAGCTGTCGCACACCTTGGTGCTCATGAGGAGGTTCTTCATCATGAGGAGGCCTGAGAGCGTGACGATGCTTGCGTCGTGCCAGGAGAGGGTCCTGCCGCATTCGACGTGCCCGATGCGTGATACGGTGTGGACATACCAGTTGGCAGCATCAAATTTATCTTCGAAGAGGCGATAGAAGCTCGTGCGGGAGATGTTCGCCGCCTTGCAGATGTCGGTCACCGAGAGTTTGTTGAACAGCGTCGTCTCGCTCAGATAGTCCATGACCGAAACGACGCGCAGCCGTCTTAACTCGTTTGCCGAGCTGTGGTCGAACGCTTCGTCCATGGTGCGATGCCCTCCCTGTCGAGAATGGCTGAATCCTGTTCTGATTTTACGACGCGAGACTTTTGCGACCAATTGTTTCACGACGACGCACACGTCAATACTTTAGGTTTTCGGGCATGAGCGACGCGCAATGTAACACTGGAGCCCCATTTGTACCGCAGGCGAAACAGCCCTGTCGAAGCTGGGACGACGGTGCATCAGGCAACCGGATGCTGCAACTCGATTGTCCGTTTCAGGCTTGGTACCTTTCAGATGCGCGGCAAATCCGAAGCCGCGAAATCCGAAAGGGGAACCAGATATGGAAAACGTCACACGCCGTTCGTTTGTCCAAGGTGCCGCGGCGGCCACGGCCGTCGTCGCCGGCGCCGGCATCGTCGCGTCGGCCAGGGCCGACGAGGCGGCACCGGCCGAAGAGGCGCCTGCTGGGGCTGCTGCTCCCACGGCTGCTCAGACCTTCGTCGGTGGCAGGATGCGCCCTGAGCCTCACGCCGGCCATCCCATGCCGATGACCACCGGCTACGTCGGTCCCGACGCCATGCCGATCGCTCCCGTCGAGCCCCCGTGTCGTGGGACATCGAGGCCGACATCGTGGTCGTGGGCACGGGTATGGGCGGTCTCACCGCCTCGATCGTTGCTGCCCAGGCCGGCTACCGCACGGTCATCGTCGAGAAGAACGCCGAGATCGGCGGCGCCTCGGCCCACTCCGCCATCAACGTGGCCCTCGTCGGCGGCAGCCGCGAGCAGATTCTCAACGGCTACGCATGGCCGGGTGAGACCTACAGCATCCATGAGATCGTCAACAAGCTCAACAACGTCTACCAGCAGACCATCAACCTCGAGCTGCTCCGCTCCTGCGTCATCGGCAATGCCGTGTGGCTTGACTGGATGCAGGACACCCAGAAGCCGGGCTGGATTAACGTCGAGTCGCGTTTCGGCTACCCCGAGATCATGGACGGTACCGTGGGCACTCTGCTGGGCAACCAGCCTACGCCTTACCGCAGGCTGCTTCGGTATGAACCTCGACCTGCTCGAGCAGTACTGCCCCATCGCCTACATGGAGGCGTCGCAGGGCGGCCCCATGCCCTGGGCGACGGGCGAGTGCTTCCGCATGGCGCTGGCCCTGGGTGCCGACGTCTCGGGCTTCAACTCCTGGGACTGTTGGGACGGTGCCGCCGACGAGTACTGGGGCACGGGCGACGGCAACTACTGGCATTACTTCTGGAGCGGCGAGCGCCAGGTCGCCAAGAACCCGTGGCTGCTGCTCGACAAGGCCTGCGAGCGCCTGCCGTACTACTGCGGCTCGGGCGTCAACTTTAAACCCGGCGAGGAGTTCCAGCCCGGCTTCGACGTCCTGACGCAGTCGATGGGCGACCTGCCCAACAACGCCGCCTGGATGTCGTCCATCGGCAACCGCAACTACTGCGTCTTCGATGACGACTTCCGCGTGAACATCTGGAACTTCAAGAGCGCCCACACCGGCAGCGACCGTGCCCGCATCCCCGTGCATGAGGGCGACGGCACGCCTGAGACCCCCTACGTCTCGACCGACTGGACCGGCGAGTTTGAGAAGGCCGTCGCGCGCGGCGCCGTCCTCAAGGCCGACACGCTCGAGGAGCTGGCGGAGAAGGCCGGCCTCAACGTCGACAAGTTCGTCGCAGCCGTCGACGCCTGGAACGAGCACGTCGCGACCGGCGACGACTCCGACTTCACCCCGCAGTACTTCCCGGACTGGCTCGTCCCCGTCCAGAAGCCGCCGTTCTACTGCATCCCCTGCGCCGGCCAGATCGGCAAGATCATCACCGGCTTGCGCGTCAACGGCAAGATGGAGGTCCTGAACACCGACGCCGACCCGATCCCCGGTCTCTACGCGGGCTTCTACGCGGCCGGCGGCATCTGCGGCGAGTGCTGCTACGCCGGTCAGTTCGGCAATCCCTCGTTCGCCGGCGGCGTGGCCATGTCGGGCATCGGCGGCTTCCTCGCCGCCCGCGCCGCCATCGGCCAGCCGGTCACCGAGGACGATCTGTCCGAGGAGGCCAAGGCTGCCAACGAGGCCGCGAAGCAGGCCAACTCCGAGCGCTACCTCGCCGAGGCCGCCGACGGCAGCTGCATGGACGGCGTGACGGTGCCCGACATCGCCATCGTGGACACCTCGGTCTACGAGAACTGGTCAGAGACCCACGAGACTTCCGAGAACCCCGAAGGTCTGAAGCGCTAGAGGCCGCACCGGGTGTCCTCCTCGGTCAGCTAGATTTCCGAATCGGGCGGGGCCGCTCTGTTCGCAGGCCACCTGCAGGCCGTTCGCGGGCGGCGGTCCCGCCCTCGCTGGCCCCGTTTCCGAGTGGCGGCGCTGGTGGGTGCGGGGCGCAGGTACGGGGCGCTTTGGGGCACGGGGTTCTTTGCGACGCCGCGGAACCCTTTTCAGGACCCGTGTTTAGTTCAGAAAGGATTCGACCATGAGATGCAATTCTTCGACACACGGCGCCGCCGTGTGCGAAGAGGCCTCGTCTGCCGCGGCCGCCGCCGCTGTGGGCACGCCCGTTGCGCGACGCGTCGCCGTCACCGTGTGGGGTGTTCAGAACCCCCTGGTTTCCGGTGAACGGTTTTCTGTGAACATCGCGGCAAAGAGTCTGGACGGCCTGCCGTTGGACGGCTTGCGCATCGCGGTCGTCGACGGAAACGGGAGGCAGGTTGCGTCGACTGAACCAGATTTGGCCCAGGATCGCCTTGCCTGCGAGACGGCCGTCGACCTTGAGGCTCCCGGACAGACCGGCCCCCAAACCTGGCACGCCGTACCGGCGATTGCTGACGCTCGCGTCGGCGCCGGCCGGCCCATCCCCTTGTCGGTCACACCTCGCCCGACGCGTCCGGTCCGCCTGCAGGTGACCGACGCGAAGAGCGGCAAGCCCCTGAGTGACGCGTCGGCCTACTTCTACCACAGAAACCTCGCCAAGGTCCGCCCCCTGTGCGCCGTGAGCGACGGGGAAGGTTTCGTCGACGCGCTCATCGTCGAGGGAGCGCCCTACAACGTGCGTATCGAGTGCCGCGGCTACCGCGAGGGAATCTGCAACCTCGACGCCGGCAACGCCGCCACAAGGGCCGAGGGCGTGGTGGCGCTCGTCCCTCGCAATCCGGGCGACGACTTTTTCACGTTCGGCCGCTTTGGGCCGATGGGCTACTGATAACGTCCGTGCCTGTTGGACCGTCCCCCTGCGGAGCTGTCCCTGCGGGCCGGGTCGGCCTTCTTGCGAACCGGACCTCTGCCCGATTCTGACGGAGGGGAGTGCCGGTGAGTCAAAGGTTGCCGTACGTCTTTTCCCGATTCGACAGAAACCAAGCTGCGAGTTCGACCCTGCCATGGATTCCCAGCTTGGAAAAGATGTTGGCCAGATGCGCCTTGACGGTGAGGGGCGAAACGCAGAGCGCGTCGGCAATCTCGCGGTTCGTCCTTCCCGTTGCGGCAAGCTCGGCCACTTCGAGTTCCCGTGCGGTCAGAAGGTCGTTCTTCGCCTGTACGGCGGCGGGTTGCTCGGCAAAGATGCCCGGACCGGGTCTCCGCCCAAATCAGGTCTTCGCTGCGATGAATTGAAGTTGGGAACGGCTCCGCCCGTTCCTTTGTCTCGCCCGAACCCCGTTCCCAACCGGCATTACCCGATGAGCACGGTCTTCCCCTCGAATGCGAAGCCGTAGGTGCGGATGCCCCCGGCGGATATCCCGCGTGCTTCGAGTTCGGCGGCGTAGCGCTTCTTGGCAATCTGAGCCTGTGCCGATGCGACGGTTTCTTCGAGCGACGCCTCCCTGCGCGGGTCGCGCACCTTGAACTCGATGACGATGCCGTCGTCATGCGCGGGATCGGTCGGTTCGAGCATCACGTCGTAGCGTCCAAAGCCGCTCTCCCGGTTCGACGTCACCCGATAGCGGCCTCGCAGCTCCACGAGCAGGCCGAGCACAAAGCCATGGTAGAAGCGTTCGGACTCGCGTTCGGCGGGGCGCCTTCCGGCGTCGAACAGGCTGAACGTGTCGAGCGCCACCTCGTTCATATAGGCGTTCATCGCATCGAGGTCGCCGGCGAGCAGCGCGCGGACAAGGCCGTTGTAGTACGGCGCGCTTTCTTCAAACCACCCGCGCACGATGGCGTCGAAGGCGATGCGCGCCTCGCGGTTCGTGAGGCTGAGCTCGCACAGCGTGCCCAGATCGGACGGCTCGCTTGCAACGGCCCTGAGATAGCCGTTGGCGAGCAGCAGCGACCACACGGCGCCGGGACGGTGGCCGAGTTCGCCGAACACGACCTGTTCGTCGAGGGATTTGCGCACGGTCCCGCCGTTCAAGAGCGTCTCGAAGTCCGTTTTGAGGTCGATGTCCCCCTCGCGCACGAGTTTGCCGGCAAGGGCGTTGCTGCTCGTGTTCGCCCAATAGGCCGTGGCCTTGCCGTTTTTGAGATAGTTCGTGATGGACCACGGGTTGTAGATGTCGTGCACCCCTCCGAACGAGAAGCCGTCATTCGAGCATGCTCATGTTGAGCGTTTTGCCGAAGCGGCGGGGGCGACAGAGGAGGGTCACGGTGTCGCCGGACGTCCACCATTGCTGTGCGAAGCCGGTCTTGTCGATGTAGAAGTACCCGTTTCTACGGATGTCCGCAAAACCTTGCGCTCCGATGGAAATCGTCCGTGCCATGGTCCGCTCCGTTCGCCTCGCTTCGCTGCATGCGAGCGCTTCGCGCCGTTTCTCGCGGAAAGTATACCGCCCATGCGTCTTCCGTTCGATGCGGAAGGTCTGTTCGATCTGCTCGGCTCACCCGACCGACTCGAACACGGCCTTGACGGTTGCATTGTCCGCGATGGCATCGAGCGCGTCGGGGTCGGTGACGCGGCCGAGACGGGTGTAGCGGTACGATGTCGCGAACGTCTCGTAGAACACCACGAGGCAGCTGTCACCGTAGAGCATGACGTCGCCTTTCTCGATGGTGCCGGGGTTGCGGGCGTCGGTGGGCAGGGCGGTGTCGAGATAGACGTACTTCTCGTTGCCGTTAAGCTCTGAGAGGGTCGTTTCGAGCGGCAGCAGGTCGCACAGGGCGTCGGCGGCGGTGTTGTCCTCAAGGGCGATTTCGAGCTCAACGCCGTTGAGGGTCGCGCGGACGAGGTTCTCCGGATTGCTCTGCGCCATGTCGGTTGCTCCTTGCGCCGGGGAGGTTTCTTCTGCGCCCGCGGCAGTCCCGTCGTTCGAGGAGGGGCCGCTGGTGCGGTCGGCGAAACCTATGGGCTCGTTGCCGGGCCCGTTGGGGAGTTCGGTGCATCCGGCGGCCGGGCCGCAGACGAGCAGGCCCAGGCCCGCGGCCAAACAGCGGGCGAACGCGCGGCGGGTCAGGATGGGTGCGATGACCGACGGGTGGGGCGATGTGTTCATGGCGTACCTTCCCTTCGGGTGGATTGGGCTTTCCTTCGGGACGTTCCGGGATGCTTGCCTCCGCGAACGGTTGCGGAAAGGTCGACGCGGACGGTGCATGTCGGTCTCGCACTGATTTCAGCCGTTTATGCCAAATCCTTCGTATATGAGCGCTCGCCCGTCTTTGCGCGGCCTTTCTTCGCTTGTGCGGTGTCCCTCCCGTCTCTATGCCGTCCGCGCGTCCTTCGCGCAAACGCCCGAATTGTCGACGCCGCCCGACGCACCCCAGAGGGCGTTCGGGCGGCGTCGACGCCGGTTTTCGGCGAGACAGCAGGGTAAGGGCGGTCGATGTCGTCGGGGGATGCCGTCGGCTGCTCCGCCTCCGCCGCCCGCGCGGAACGCGGCGTCCCGCGTTACTCTGCGGCCTGGGCAAGCGCCTCGGCCACGGCGGAGAGGATGGCGTTCGAGGTCACGGTGGCGCCCGAAACCGCGTTCACGCCGTCGACGCCGTTGGCGGCCACGATGGCGGCCGGCAGCTGCTCGATGGCGTTGGTGCCGATGCCCTGGGTTTCGGAGTTCTCGCCGACCTCGACGGCGGTGACGGCGCCTCCCTCGACGGTCACCGTGACGGGCACGTCGCCACCGATGCCGGTGCCGGCCGCCTCATAGGTGCCGTCGACGTACACGGCGTCGGACGCGACGGGTGCGGCGGCCTCCTCCGCGGGCTGCTCGGCCTCGGGAGCGGGCTCCTCCATGACGGCACCCTCCGGGTCGAACTGCGCGGCGAGCTGGCCGGCCTGCAAGCCCCAGGCAAGGGCCTGGTTGAAGCCACCGTAGTACACGAGGCCTTCCTGCTCGGCGTAGGTGCCGGTGACGACGCCCGCCGCGTACAGGCCGGGGATGACGCGGTCGTCGTCGGTCAGGACGCGCGAGTCGAGGTCGGTCTTCACACCGCCGAAGGTGATGTAGTACTGCGGCACGATGGGGAAGGCGTAGAACGGGGGCTGCTCGATGCGCGAGCAGACGGTCACGTCGCGGCCCCAGTCCTCGTCGACGCCGTTGTCCACGAAACCGTTGTAGCGCGCTATTTCGTCGAGGAAGCCCTGCTGGTCGCAGTTCATGCGGACGGCCAGGTCCTCCAGGGTGTCGGCCTGGTAGTAGATCGTGCCGTTCTTGGTCATGACCTCCTGGTCCTCATAGATTACGTGGCAGTCGAAGCGCGAGTCGAAGACGTAGAAGGCGGTCTGGGCGGTCTGGCGGCTCGTCTCGCGGCCGATGCCGTAGTTGACCTGGTCCTCGTTCATGAAGCGCTTGCCCTCGAGGTTGACCGCGATGGCCGGGTCGGCCTCGGCCAGGGCTCCGTCGTAGTAGCCGAACAGGTACAAACGGCCCTCGATGGTGTCCCAGTTGCGGCTGCCGGTGCCGCAGGGCTGCCAGTTGAGGCCCAGGTCCATGCCGCGGAAGCCCGCACCGATGTTGCGCGCCATCTTGTGGCCGTCTCCGGTCAGGTTCATGTAGCCGGTGGTGGAGAGCTGGGCGACGTCGCGGCCGTAGTATTGGCTCACCATGTCGCGCGAGGCGCAGAACGTCCCCGTCGCCAGCACGACGGCGCGGTTGGCGTGCACGGTGATCATCTTCCCGGTTTCGTACTGATAGGCGCGCACGCCCGTCACGACGCCGCTTTCGTTCTGGACGAGCTCGCAGGCCTCGGTGTTGAGCAGGGTCTGGCAGTCGTCCCAGCCCTGGATCACGCGGTAGAGCGAGGTCATGACCGGCTCGTTCTCGGCGTGCCAGGTGCGGTAGCCGGGCGTGTACTCGGTGGCAAGCGCGCGGCCGAGCGAGACGCCGGTCCACTGCACGCCGGCGTTATCCTCGAGCCACTGCATCGATGGCCCGAACAGCTCCATGAAACGCTGGGCGAAGGGGAACTCGTCGGTGGGGAAGTCCTGGCCCTCCTGGCCCATGACCGACACCCAGTGCGTGGCCTTCCAGTCCTCCAGGTAGGCGTCGAAGTCGTCGCCGTTCTCGCCGGCGTGGTCGGGCCAGTAGCCGAGCAGGTCGTTGTGGCTCGTGATCGAGTCGCCGCCGGTGTAGGCCGCTTTCTCGAGCATGATCGAGGACGCGCCGTTCTCGTGGGCGCCCACGGCTGCCATCTGGCCCGCCCCGCCCGCGCCGACGATGACGACGTCGGCCTCGTAGTCGTAGGCGGGCGTGTCGGATGATGCGGCCTCTTCGGAGACGGCTTCGTCGGCGAGGGCGCCGGAGGCCATGCCCATCAGCGCCGCGCCCGCCAGACCGGCTCCGGCCCCCTTGACGAAGTTCCTGCGCGTGCAGTTTTCCATGGTGAATCCCCTTTCATCTGTGCCGTGCAAGTTGCTTGAACGACCCGTCTCGGCAACCGTGCCGAGCCGTTTCCTTGACGGGAGGTCCCGGCGGCTGCCCGGTTCGTACTCTAGGGGCTCCAGAATGGGGATACTAATGCTTATTGCTGATAGCGTGATATGAGTTCTACTATAGTTTATTTCCGTAGACGGACAGCCAGGCCGACGCGTCTTCGGCGCCCACCTGGCTGTCTCGTTGCTCGGCCGCGCGGTTGGGCCTCTCCGGTCCCGCGGCATTGAAATCCATCGGGATCCGGCGCGTATCCTCGTCAGGCCGACGAAGCGCTACCGGTTGCCGGGAAACGCGGCGCTATCTGCGCCGCCGCGGCGCACCAGCGCAAGCACGGCCGCTCCAAACGAAGCCAAGGCTCCGCCGACCAGGGCGAACGGCGTCAGCGACATGCCCTCGTCCCCCGTTTGCGGGATTGCCTGCTGCGCGTCCCTGTCGCCGGTTTGCGCGTTTTGGCCCCCTTGGCCATGGACGTCGTCCCCCGCGCCGTCGGGGACGGACGGGTCGGAGGGCTCGTCGGGACTTGCCGGTTCGTCGGGGTCGGCCGGCGCGTCGGGGTCGGATGGCTGATCGGGGTCGGCCGGGCTGTCCGGGTCGTTGGGGTCGTCCGGGTCGGCGGGTTCGTCGGGGTCGGATGGCTGATCGGGGTTCGCCGGCTCCGCGTTCTGCGCGGTGAAGTCGTCCAAGGCGCGGTGCCCCTCTTCGCCGGCCCAGGCGAGCAGGGTCGACACGTCGGCGATGCGGTTGTTGGAACAGGAGAGCAGCGCGAGGTTCGGGCACGGCGAGATGTCGAGGACGGTGAGCAGGTTGTCCGAGCAACCGAGGCTTTCTAGCTGCGGGCATCCGGACAGGTCGAGCGCGGCGAGCTGGTTTGCGGAGCAGTCGAGCTCTTTCAGAGATGGACATTCCGCAATCGTAAGCGACGCCAGCTCGATTCCGGAGCAGTCGAGCGTCTCGAGCGACGAGCATCCCGTCAGGTCGAGCGCGGCTATCTGCGCATTGGTGCAGTCCAGGCTTGTCAGCCCTGTCTGGCCGGACAGGTCGAGCGCGGCGAGCTGCACTCCCGAACAGTGCAGCCAGGTGAGGGCCTTCGTGTCTGAGAACGAAAGTGTCGACAGGTTGCCGTTATACGAGCATTCAAGGAAATCGAGCCGCGGACAAGACGTGAAGTCGAGCGTGGCGATGGCGTTGCCGGAGCAGCTCACCGAGGCGAGCGCAGGGCATCCCGACACGTCGAGCGCCGTCAGGTTATTGTTGCTGCAGCTCAGGATCTCCAGGGCGACGCATCCGGAAAGGTCGAGCTCCGCAAGCGCGTTGTTGCTGCAGCCCACATAGGTCAGCTGGGGGCAGGCCGAAAGGTCAAGCGAGACGAGCGCGTTCTGCATGCAGTCCAGATACGTCAGCCCCGTGCACGGCGTCACGTCGAGGGCGGCGAGCTGGTTGCGCCCGCAGTCGAGGCTGGTGAGCACCGGGCAGGCGGAGAGGTCGAGTTCGGCAATCTGGTTTCCGAAGCAGTTCAGATTTGCGAGATCGGGGCATCCGGTCACGTCGAGGGAGGTCAGGTCGTTGAGCATGACGTTCAAATAGGCGAGCGTGGGGCATGCGGAGAGGTCGAGCGAGGTCAGACCGGCCATCTGGGCGTTCAGTCCCTTGACGGGCTGGCCGTCGACCTCGGCGGGAACTGCGAAGTCCGTGACGCCGGAGGTCGCATCGAACACGAGGTAGGCGCCCGGCCCCTCGTAGAGCATCCCCGCGCCCTCGATGGGGTCGCCGATTGCATAGCCGTCGGCCTCGGTCACGATCACCGCGGTGAACGGCCGCTCGCTCGTTTCGCCGCCGGGGTTCTGGGGGTCGATCGTTGCGGTCCGGTTCGGGTCGGCCGCGGCCCACGCTTCGAGCGCGGAGGTGTCGGCGATGCGGTTGTTCTGGCATTCCAGACTGTAGAGGTTCGTGCAGGGTGAGACGTCGAGCGCGGTGAGCAAGTTATCGTTGCAGGTGAGCCAGGTGAGCGAGGTCAGGCCCGTAAGGTCGAGCGCGGTGATCAGGTTGCTCTCGCAATGCAGATGTACGAGGCTCGACATCCCGGCCACGTCGAGCCCGCCAAGCTGGTTGCCCGAGCAGTCGAGCTGCGTCAGCAGGGGATTACCCGAGACGTCGAGCTCGCTCAGCAGGTTGTCGTTGACCGAGAGTCCCGTCAGGTTCGCCATTTGCGATACGTCGATCGAGGTCAGGGTGTTGTCGCCGACCGCAAGATTTTCCATCATGTCGAGGTTTGCGAGGTCGAGTTCGGCGAGGCCGCAGCTGCCCACGTTGAGGCTGCGCAGGGCGGTGCAGTCAGAGATGTCGAGCAAGGAGAGCTGGCCGGCGCGAACGGCGGTCAGGGTCTCAAGCGAGGTGCAGCCGGACAGGTCGAGCCCGGTGAGCGCGTCGTCATAGCAGGATAGCGAGCGCAGCGAGGACAGACCGGTCACATTGAGCTGCGACAGCTGCCCGTTCACGCTGCAGTCGACGGTGGTCAGGGCGCCGCATCCCGCAAGGTCGAGCGAGGTGAGCGAGGTGTACTGGCATTCGAGCGAGGTGAGCGAGGCGCAGCCGGCGAGGTTCAAACTCGCAAGCGGGTTGTTCGAGCACCTGAGCGTATCCAGGGCGCCGCATCCCGCAAGGTCGAGCGAGGTGAGCGCGCATCGGCGGCAGTCGAGTTGGGTGAGGTCCGCGCAGTCCGTCACGTCGAGCGTCGCCAGGGCAGATAGGCCCATGCAGGAGAGGGTGGCGAGTTGCGTGCAGCCCGAGACGTCGAGCGAGTTCAAGGAATAGCAGTCGCCGACGCGGAGTCTGAGCAGGGACGTGCAGTTGGAGACGTCGACCGATGCGAGCGAGCCGCACGAGTCGGCGCGCAGGGCCACCAACGCCGACCCCGCAAGGTCGAGCGAGGCGATGCCCGACCCGCGGCAGTCGAGGTAGGCGAGCGTGGGGCAGGCGGAGGTGTCGAGCTCGGTCACGGCGAGCCTGGAGATGCCGACGCCGACGACCGGCGCGCCGTCGATCTGGGCGGGCACGGAGAGCGCGCCCGACGCGGGAACCTCGGTGAAGACGACGTAGGCGCCCGGTCCCACGTACGACAGTCCGGTCTCGCCGACGATGTCGAACAGGGAATACCCGTCCTGCTCCGTGGCGACGACGCAGAGGTATCCCTCGTCTTCGACGGGGCTGCCGCCGTTTTCTTCCCCTGCCTCGTCGCCGACGCCGTCCTCCGTCGTCGGCAGGGGGCCGCCCGTCCCGCCGTTCTCCGCGGCGGCAGCCGGGCCTTCCGGCATATCGGGTTCGGCGGTGAGGGGGTCTTGCGCCGCGGCGCCCTCGTCACCTGCCGCGTCGTCGAGGACGCCGGCTTCCGCCATGTCGGGCTCGGCCGTTCCTCCGGTTGCCGAGTCACCGCCGACGGCGTCGTCGGCGGCGTCTGCGTCCGTTTCATCGATTCCGTCCGCGTCTGCCGTCTCGGGGGCGAGGGATTCGACCTTCCCGTCGGTTGCGGGCTCGCCGGCCGCGCCTTGGACGTCCGTCGGTTCGATCGGCGCGGTGACGAAGTCGGCCGTCGGTCCGGCGGCGCCGACCGAGGCGATATCCTGCAAGGCCGTGGAATCTTGCGACGGCGGTTCGGCGCCGCCGTCGGCGAGCGCCGTACCGAGCGGGGCGAGTGCGAGTGCGGCGCACAGGCCGGCGGTGACCGCCAGGCGGCGGGTGCCGAGCGGACGGGGGCTGGCGGCGTTGGGCTTTGGTTCGAGCACGTGTTCGGGCGTATCCATGAACGCTCTCCTTGTCTGGTATGCTTCGAGCTGAACAGTGTACCGCCCGCGGAGGAAGACTGCCAGGTCGCCGAAGGAAAGACCGCGCTCGTTCCCGAAACTCACCGTTTGTTCCCATCGGGGTTTGCATGGTTCCGATAGGGGAGATGGACGAGCCCGGGTGCGGTCCGTCGCATTGCATCGACGGCCGCTGCCGGCAAGCCCCAATCCCGGCACGATGCCGGAAGTCCTCCGGTTCGGTCTATAATGGGCCACCGGCATACGGGGGGACGCATGGAGATTCGCACGCTTCGCTACTATCTGGCCATAGCCCGCGAGGGGAGTATCGCCCGCGCGGCGGAGTCGCTCTACGTAACGCAACCGGCACTGTCCCGGCAGCTCAAAAACCTTGAAGAGGAGCTCGGCGTCAAGCTGTACCGCCGAGGGAGCCGCGGCATCGAGCTGACGAAGCGCGGGCAGCTGCTTAAGAAGCGTGCCGAGGAGATTCTCGAGCTGGTTGACAAGACTGCCGAGGAGTGCTCGTCGGCCGAGGCCGAGATGGCGGGCGACGTGTTCGTCGGCGTCGGGGAGTCGTATACCGCGCGGTTTTTGGCACGTGCCATCCGCAACGTCCGCGACCGCCACCCGCAGGTCCGCTTCCATGTCTACGACGGCAACGAGGAGGACCTGACAGACCGTCTTGACCGGGGCGCGCTCGACTTCTGCGTGCTGGTCCACCCGGCGAATCTGGCGAAGTACAACAGTATCCGGGTGCCCGAGGACGACGTCTGGGGACTCGTGGTGCGCACCGACCACCCGTTGGCGGGCAAATCGACCGTCAGCCTCGGCGACCTGATGGGCGAGCCGCTCATCCTGTCCCGGCAGACGGTCGGCGGGCAGCGCACGCAGAATGATTTTGCCAACTGGTTCGGCGAGGGCTTCGACAAGCTCAACGTCATCGGAACGTACAATCTCGTGTTCTATGCGATGCTGCTCGTTACGGAAGGCGTCGGCAGTGCGTTGACCCTCTCTCGACCCATCAGGGTCCCCGAAGCCGACGTGCTGCGGTTCGTGCCGCTCGACCCGCCGCTGCGCGCCGCCTCGGACCTGGTGTGGAAGAAGCACCATGTGTTCTCGCCGGCGGCCGAGGTGTTCCTGGAGGAGATCAAGCGCTGCCTGCGACCCGAGGGTGGAGAGGAGGCGGAGGCGTAAGGGGCGGCGGTGCCCAGGACGATGTCCGGACGCCGACATGGTCACCAAAGCCGTTTATGCGCGTTTTCCCGAAGGCATGTTGGCCACCGTTCGCGCCCCTGCGGTGGCATAATTTCCCCTGTACCGGCAACCCGCTCCCATCGGAGGCCCTCCCATGAACGTATGCGTCTTCTGCTCGTCGGCCCACGGTCTGGCCGCCCCGTACCGCACTGCTGCCGAGCGGCTGGGAGAACTGATCGGCCGACGCGGCCACACGCTGGTGTTCGGCGGGTACGACGACGGCCTTATGGGCACTGTGGCCCATGCCGCCCGCGACGCCGGGGCGCGGGTCGTGGGAGTGCTGCCGTGCCGCGACGGCGAGCTGCCGGGACGGGAGGCGTTTCCCTGCGACGAGCTGGTCGAGGCAACGGGCCTGGCCGACCGCAAGGCGCGCATGGAGCGGCTGTCCGACGCCTTCGTGGCGCTGCCCGGGTCCTACGGCACGCTCGACGAGCTCTACGACGTGCTGGCGGCCGAGAAGCTCGGCGGCGGGGATGCCGCGAATTCTCGTCCGGTCGCCCTGCTCGACGTCGATGGTTTCTTCGCCCCGCTTGTCGAATTACACCGCCGCATGGTCGACGATGGTTTCATGGGGGCGGGCACGGCGCGTCTGTGCCCGGCGTTCGACGACGCCGAGGCTCTGATGGCGCATCTCGAAGATGTGTTCGGCGGGAACGGGGCGGCACGGGCTTAAGCGCGCGAGGGTTCAAGGGGTGGCCGGATTTCGCCGTCGTTGGCATGCCGTGCGCCCACCATTGGCGGGCAAAGTCGGTCTTGTCGACATAGAAGCAGCCATGTTCGCGAATGTCTGCAAAACCCTGCGCCCCGATAGAAATCGTGCGCGCCATGGCCGCTCCATTCAGCAGTCTGCCCTTTGTGCCGTTCCGGTGAAGTATACCGACCGCCTGTGCCCGGCAGGCTCGTCGCCCCTACGGGAACACGAACAGCTCCTCGATGGGGGCGCCCACGGCGCGCGAGATGTCGACGGCGAGCTTGAGCGACGGGTTGTACTGCGCCTTCTCCAGGCGGGCGACGGTCTCGCGGCGCACACCCACCAGGTTGGCGAGCTGCTCCTGGGTGAGCCACTTGAGCTGGCGATACGCCTTGAGGCGGCATTCAAACTCGGCCATGGCGCGCTACTCCCCGTCGCCTTCGAGCACGGGCTCGTCGGTGTCGTAGTGCCACAGCAGGTACTCGTAGAGGAAGAGCGCCGCGCCCCACGTCAAGGCGAGCACGGCCACGACCACGGCCAGGGTCGCCTGCGCGCTGCCGAACAGGTCGCCTTGGCTGGCGAGCATGAGCACGACGAACGTCACGGCGACGACGACCCTGAGGACGGTTCCCTGCGCGCGGGCCATGTTCTCGCGGAAGCGCTCGTCCATGAGGGTGTTCGACATACGGCCTTCGTAGAAGAAGCCGAAGAACCCGAGGAACGAGAAGAACGCGAACGCGGTCACCGAGCCGTCGCGGAAGTACGTCCAGACGCCGAGGAGCCCGAGCAGGCCGAGGACGCCGAGAAGGCCCAACTTGGGGTCGATGCTCCGCGTCCGATTGGCGGTTGCGGCGCGGTTGCGGTTGCGGTTGCGGTTGCGCAGCATGGTGCCGGCGACGCGCGCGACGAACCAGGCGGCCACGGACAGCGCGTACAGGCTCAGAAGGCCTACCGAGCAGATCATGGGGAGGTCCTGCGGGCGGAACTCGTAGGTCGCGAAGTCCATGGGCTCCACAAGGCGCGATTCGTTGCAGGTGACGGCGTACCAGACCGAGGCGAGCAGGAAGGCGACGCACGCGACACCGATGCCGACGACGATGGCGACGGCGCGCCGCCCGGGGCGTCGGGGGCTTTCGGGGCGGGGCGAGGATGCTGACGGCGTGGTGACCATAGCGGGGCCTTTCTATCCGGGTGCGGGGTTCGTGGCAAAGAGGGGTGTCGGACACCTCATCGCGTCGTGATATGTGATACATTTATCACTTAATGAGACAAATATAGCATATAATGTCGAGCTGTCAACGGAGTTGTCAACACAAGGCTCAACTGTTCGCTGCTACGACGTAGGGGCGGATAAAGGCTGGTAGGGTGGTCTGCGGGTACAATAAAAACAGACTAGGCAGTTTCAGAAGGGAGTGCGCCATGGCCACCGCCGCGAGCCATGCAGTTCCGCCGAATGCCACTTCTTCCGCAAATGCCCCTGCGCGGTCTGCGCGCTTTGGGATGGCCGTGGGGTATGTTTTGCGCGGGGTGGCGGTCTATGCCGCCGTGCTGTTCGCGCTGTACCTGTAAAGAGGGGGGGGGAGCACGCCGTGGTCTGCGACGAGCGCCCGGAATCGATAGAGAAAATCGAGCCGGTCGAGAGAACCTACCGCACACCCGACGGTACCGTCGCCTACACGGTTGCCGCGCCCGTCCCGTCAGCGTCTCGCCCGTCGGCGGCCCCCTGGCTTGTTCTGTTGCCCGGGTTGACGGCGGACCGCAGCATGTTCGCTCCGCAGCTCGCATATTTCATCGAACGCATGGGGCGTCCCGCGTCGCCGGTTGGCGGCGTCCTTGCGTGGGATGCGCCTGCGCACGGGGCGTCGCGCCCGTATCCGCTTGCGTTCTCGCTCGACGACTGCGCGGACATCCTGCACGGTATTTTGGCCGAGAATGGCGTCGCCGCGCCCGTGCTGGTGGGCCAGTCGTTCGGCGGCTACGTGGCGCAGGCCTATCTGCGGCGCTATCCCGACACGGTTGCCGGGTTTGCGGCAATCGACTCCGCCCCGCTCGACCGAGCGTACTACACGGCGGCCGAGTTGTGGCTGCTGCGCCACACTCGGCTCCTATATCGCAGCATGCCCTGGAAGTTGCTGGTAAAGTGCGGCGTTGCGGAGACGGCGTGCACCGAGGCGGGCCGCGGCAACATGGCAGAGATGATGGCAGCCTACGCCAAGCGCGCCTATTGCGACCTGGCGACGCACGGCTACCGCATGCTTGCCGACGGTGTCCGCGCGGTGGGTCGGGGCGGCAGCGGCGACTTCGGCTGCCCGATGCTGCTGCTCTGCGGTGAGCATGACCGGGCGGCATCGACCAAGCGCTACATGCGGGCCTGGGCGCACCGGAGCGGCCTTGCGTTCCGCTGGGTGCCCGATGCCGGCCATAACGCGAACGTCGACAACCCGGCGTTCGTCAACGAAGAGCTCGAGCGGTTCGCCATGTGGATTGTTGGAGATGGAGCGTCGGATACTGCGGGATAGGGATTGCGAAACGGACGGCCCTGCAGGGGGGGGGGACCGTCCGATGGGTCCCTGGGGAGCTTCCCTGCGGGAGGAAGGTCCTTCTGCATCAAATGTTCAGGAGGGCGCCGAGCTCGCGCGCCGCGAGAACGTCGACTTCATCCTGGCCGTGGGCGGCGGTTCGGTCATCGACTGCTGCAAGATCGTCTCGGTTCAGGCCAAGACCGACGAGGACGTCTGGACGATGGAGTTCGCCGAACGCCGCATGTCGTCGACGGGCATCCCCATGGGCGCGGTCGTCACCATCTTCGGCACGGGCGCCGAGATGAACAACGGCGCGGTCATCACCAACGAAGAGACCAAGCAGAAGAACGGCATGCTCGGCTCGTTCCACGGCTTCGCGGTCCTCGACCCGGCCTACACGCTGTCGGCCCCCATGAAGCAGGCCCTCTCGGGCGCGTTCGACATGCTCATGTACCGCCGCATGTGGGAGGGCGCGCCCGAGCAGTTCGCGCGCTTCGCGACCGAGGTCTGGGGCGTCGACGCTGCGGGCAGGACGGTCGAGGAGCTCGCCCAGGCGGGCATCGACGCGCTCGAGGCGTTCATCAAGGAGATCGGCCTGCCAACGACGCTGGCCGAGATGGGCATTGCGGGTGAGGGGACCGACGAGATGCTGCGCGCCGTCGCCGACTCCACCATCGTCATCCCGACCGCGCCCAAGGTGCTCGACGCCGACGCGATCTACGAAATCCTGCAGGAGTGCAGGTAGGCACGGGGCACGCCGGGCCGCCGCGCGCTTGTGGCCCCCGCAGTTCCTCGAATGTGCTCCACCTACCGCGGCGAAGATTGCGAGGGGGTCGCGGACGGGATAGGGGCGGTTGGGTTCTCCGCAGCTCACGCATTACGCCAGGCGGCCTTTTTCGAAGGAGGGATTCTTCGGCATGCTGCCGAACCCGCGGGAACGGTAGCGTGCCTTCTTTGCGCGCGGTATCGTCGCGGGTTGCGGCGGTTTGGCGCGTTGGCGGACGTGCTGCCGAGCGGGATCCGTGCGGAACGTCGGGAATCGCGGTTTGGGTGAAAATTCGGCCCGAGTGAGCGGTTACTTATGCATGTCAATTGGCGTCTGAAAATATAGGTGCAATATGATTTTACGAAATAGAAAATGGACTTTTTAATTCGGCACGCGATGAGCGTTGGGCGAGGTTCCGGCGTCCGTTTGAATCGCTCACGAGGGAAAATTTTTCACCCAAACGGCGATTCCGGACGCACCGAGGGTGTTTCGGTTATCGGCCGTTGGTCCCATCATTTCCGGCGACCGGTTGGTTCCCTGCTGGCTCTGCCGGCTACGACGGACCCGTTGCCCATCTCCCGTCGTGGAGGAGGAGATGATGCGGTCACAGGTACCGCCGGGTGCTTTGGCAGTAGAGGGACCTTCCTGCCGCGCGGTGGGATGGGGCATGGGCCGGGCGTGCGCCTTTGGCGTATTCTAAGCATCTGTAGTAGCCTGGATGGGAGCGACCCGCCCGTCCCCATACCGTTTAGACCGAAAGGAGCCTCCGTGGCTGCAGCGTTCGACTACAAGAAGGAGTTCAAGGACCTCTATCTGCCGTCGGTCGAACCCTCGCTTGTGGAGGTCCCGGCGATGACCTTCGCCGCCGTCGCCGGCACGGGCGACCCCAACGAGGAGGGGAGCGCCTACACCCGGGCGCTTGCACTGCTCTACGGGTTCTCGTACACGGCGAAGATGTGCAAGATGGGGACCTGGCAGCCCGAGGGCTACTTCGACTACGTGGTGCCCCCGCTCGAAGGGCTGTGGTGGGCCGGGGAAGGGGCGTTCGACGGTGCTGCTGTGGCGGACAAGTCGCGCCTGTCGTGGGTGTCGCTCGTCCGCCAGCCCGACTTCGTGACGCGGGAGGCGTTCGACCGCATCTGCGGGATGCTTGCCGAAAAGAAGCCCGAGCTCGCCGGCATGCTTGCCGCAGGGGATCTGCGTCTCGTGCGTTTTGCCGAGGGACCGTGCGCACAGGTCCTGCACAAGGGACCCTACGACGACGAGCCCGCCACGGTGGCGCGACTCGCGGCGTTCATCGAGGGTGCGGGGCTTGCGGCGGACATCGCGGGAGGGGAGTCGCCGGCAGGGCATGCGGCGGTCGCGCCGTTCGACGGAGAGGCGGTGCTCGCTGCGCTCGACGCGGGCGGCGGGGTGCCATCCGTCCGTCTGCACCACGAAATCTATCTGGGCGACCCGCGCCGCACCAAGCCCGAGAACCTCAAGACGGTCGTCCGCCACCCGGTTGCCGAGCGTTCCGATTGCCCCAGGGATTGCCCGCAGTCGTAGCACAGCTTTGCGCGTTTGCATGGCGGAATGCCGGAATGGCAGAAAGGGCGTTTACATGAGCGTCGACGTTGCCACGGTTGATGCGCGTTTGCTTGCCCATCCCGGCGCGGGAAAGAAGTTCCAGCCCGCATTGGGCTGGATGTGCTACTGGGTGGGCGGCAAGCAGTTCGCCGCGGAGTACACGGTGGGCCCGGAGCACAAGCCGCCCTATGCCGGGCGGCACCTGCTGTCGCTCAAATGCGACCCCGACCGGTCGCTCGAGTTGCGGGCCGAGTACCCCGACGCGGTCTTCCCGGGGTTCTATTCCGACAAACGCACCTGGATTTCCGTCGACCTCGATGCCGACCTGCCGCAGGGTTTGGTGTTCGAGCTGTGCGACCGTTCGTACGGGCTCGTGTTCGCCAAGCTGACGAAACGGCTGCAGCGCGAGATTCTGGATGCGGCAGGCGCGCCGGGTCGGTAGCGGGGCGGGGCGTTCTCGCTTTTGGAGGGGAGGGCGCAACGGTGAGGCCCGACCGGCACCGCGCCCGGTTGGGCCCGCGCATGCCATTGTGGCGAGGCCGGCCGTGCTCTAGACTGGCGGCAGGACCGTCGGCTGCAATGGCCTGCCGCGGATACTTTCGATTCCCGCCCGCGGGGCGGGCGGGGGCGCCGATGCGATGGGAGGATGCCGTGACGTGGGTGGGCGAGGACGGCGGGAGCGCCGACGCGGGCGGAACCATGGCGGTTGCCGACCTGCTGCATGCGCTGGCCGGAGGGAAACCCGAGGAAAGCGCCGGTGCCGCCGACGCGGCGTCCGAGGCTGACGGGGAGGAGATGCGCCGGAGCCTCGTGCGCGACCTGAGCCTCGCTCTCATGTTCCTGACCTCCTGGGAGGAGAAGGGCCCGGGAGGTCCGGTCCGCCGCTGCTGGAAGGGCTTCGACTGGGACGCGGTCGACTCCCTGTACGAGGACGGGCTCATCGACTGCTCGAACAAAGCCAAGTCGCTCTACCTGACCGACGAGGGCGCCGGGCTGGGCGCGTTCATCGCGGGCATCTGCGCCGAAGCCGTCGCCACGGCGCGCGAAGAGATCGCCCGGGAGCTCCTCGCGGGCATGCCGGTGTCCAACGAGCGGGCGTTTCGCCTGCGGGTCGAGCTCGACCTCGACGGCCTGCACGACTGCTGGCGCGAGCTGGTGGTCCCGGCGCGCTTCACCTTCGCCGAGCTGCACGAGGCCATTCAGGCGGCGTTCCTGTGGTGGAACTACCACCTCTACGACCTTGAGCTCACGAGCCGTGGCGAGAAGCTGCGCATATCCGACCCGGACCAGGGCGGGGTCGACGCGATGTTCGGCATGATGTTCGGCGGGAGCATCCCGAAGACGCAGGTCGACGCGCACGATATCCGCCTCGACGACGTGTTCCCGCGCACGCGTATCGCGCGCTACAGCTACGACTACGGCGACGGCCACATGGTTGCTTGGGGCGAGTCGCAGTTCTACGAGCCGTTCAGCCTGGAGGCGGCAAACCGACGCATCCACGCATGGCGCACCGGCGAGCTGTTCGACGAGTGGGACGAGCGCCATTCCGGCGAGGACGCCGGGCTGTCGTGGTGACGGAGGGGCCCTGCGATGCCTGCTGATGGTAGCCCGCCGAGGGGCGGGGCGACGGAAGGGGCGGCGCGGGGCCGTCGGGGCGACGGTGCACGTCCGGCGTGGAAGCGCGGCCTTCTGACGCGGCGGGCGTTCGTGCTCGGCGGCGCGGCCGTGGCGCTGGCCGCCCTGTCCGGCTGGGTTGCCTGGGGCAACGGCGCGCTTGAGGCGACGCGCGTCGCGGTTGCGTCCGCACGGCTGCCCCGGGCGTTCGACGGGTACCGCGTCGCTCACGTGTCGGACCTGCACAACGCGAAGTTCGGCCCGGACAACCGCGACCTGCTGGACATGCTGCGCAGCCTGGGGCCCGACCTCGTCGCGGTGACCGGCGACCTCGTCGACTCCCGGCGCACCGACTTCGACGTTGCGGCGCGGTTCGTCGAGGGGGCTGCGGCCGTCGCGCCGGTCATGTGCGTGGCGGGCAACCACGAGGCGCGCGTCGCGCGGCGTGACCCGACCGGATATGCGGCGCACGAGCGGCGCCTTGCCGCGGTAGGCGCCACGGTGCTGCATGGCGGGGTCCGTACGGCGGAGCGGGATGGCGCGCGCATCGCCGTGCTCGGGGTCGACGACCCGAGCGCGCAGACCGGCGCGGAGGACGGTTTTCGGGGCGTCGCGACCTGGGACGCGGCGGATATCATGCGCCGACGGCTTGCGGGACTTGCGGTCGGCGTCCGGTCGGGGAACGCCGTCGGGGCAGGGCGGGACGGTGGCGAGACGACGGGGGACGGTGCCCCGTTCACCCTGCTGCTGTCGCACCGACCCGAGCTGTTCGACGTCTACGCCGAGGCGGGCGTCGACCTGGTCTTGGCGGGGCATGCCCACGGCGGGCAGTTCCGCCTGCCGTTCGTGGGCGGGGTGCTCGCGCCCAATCAGGGGTTCTTCCCGCGCTACGACGCCGGGCTCTACACGGGGGAGCCTTCCGGACCCTCCGGGCATGCGACTTCTATGGTCGTGAGCCGCGGTCTGGGCAACAGCCTCTTCCCGTTCCGCGTGAACAACCGGCCCGAGGTCGTGCTTGTCGAGCTGCACAGGCAGCCGGACGAGGGCTGAGACGGGCGGCTGGAATCGCGGTGCATGCGTGCCGCGGCCAAAACCGACGGTTGTGCGCGCCTTGCGCCGGTGGGCTGGCACGAATCGACGTCCGTGCACGCTTGCGGCCGAGCCCATGGCACGGATTTTCGTTCGTGCGCGGTGCCGTTGGTCCCTGCGGGCAATCCTGTTGTTCGAGAGCTTTCCGTACCAGGGGTTGTTCAGCGCCGACCAGGGTATTCGCCGAGCAGGCGGGGCTGTTCTACCTGGGCGGCGTCTCGCAGGCGCTCGTCTTCGGCCGCAATGCCGACAAGATTGCCGTGGTCGAGGAGCCGTGGGAGTAGTCCGCCTCCCGATGGCCGTGCCTGGGACCCGCGCTGTCCGGCCCGTGCGGAGATGGGCATGTGGGCCGAGCTGGTCCATATAGCAAAAACCCGCCCGAGTGCGCGTTTGACGGAGAGGTTGTGGCAGGAAATGCGCCGAGTGTACTTGCTTTGGGGCCGACAGGGAGGCGAAGCGGGTTGGAGGTGAGATAGGCCGATGGCAAAACCCCAGGTCGGGTTCTCCGGTAGCGCATCGACGCCCTCCGGGATGGCTTTTGGGGAAGTACACTCGGGCGCGTTCTTGCCGCGACCTGCTCCGCAGATTCGCGCCCGGCGGCGCTTCTGCCGCAAACCGTCCCGCCGCGCCCCGTTGCCGCTTGCCGTTGAGGTTGGCGGTCGTGCCGCCGACCTGGTATCGTTGGCTTTTGGCATCCGCCAGCAGGCAAACGGCCGTTGTTCCCCGGGAGGTTCCCCATGAAAGTCCTCGTCGTCAACGCGGGCAGCAGCTCGCTCAAAAGCCAGCTCGTCGAGACCGACGGCAAGCGCTGCCTCATGAAGGCACTTGGCGAGCGGCTCGGAACCGACGCCGCACGCCTCAAGGTGACGTTCGGCGAGGCCAAGCGCGAGCTCGACGTGGCGGGCAAGGGGGTCGACGAGGTGCTGGGATGCGTGCTCGACGCGCTTGCGTCCGACCCGGCCTCGCCGCTGGCGGGCCTCTCCGAGATCGAGGCCGTGGGCAACCGCATCGTCTCGGGCGGGGAGTACTTCTCCAAGACCGTGCTCGTCGACGACGACGTGCTCGCCAAGATTGACGAGTGCTCGGCGCTTGCGCCCCTGCACAACCCCAGTGCGGCGGCGTGCATCCGTCTGTGCCGCGACCGGCTGCCCGGGGTGCCCCAGGCGGCGGTGTTCGACACGGCTTTCCACCAGACGATGCCGCCCAAGGCGTTCATGTACCCGCTGCCGATGCGCTACTACAAGGAGTACGGCATCCGCCGCTACGGCGCGCACGGCACGAGCCACCGCTACGCCGCGCAGCAGGCGGCCAACCTGCTCGGCAGGCCGCTCAACGACCTCGGCATCATCACGTGCCACCTGGGCAACGGCGGCAGCATCGCGGCGGTCGACCACGGCGTGTCGGTCGACACGACGATGGGGTTCACCCAGCTCGAGGGCATCATGATGGGCACGCGCTCGGGCTCTATCGACCCGGCCATCGTGACCTACATCATGCGCCGCGAGCACATCACCTTCGACGAGATGGACGACATCCTGAACCGCGAGTCGGGCCTGCTTGGCGTCTCGGGCAAGTCGAGCGACATGCGCGAGATCCTGCAGACGGCCGGCGAAGGGGACGAGGCGTGCGCGCTTGCCGTCGACATGTACGTCTATGCGGTGCAGAAGGCCATCGGAGCCTACTACGCCGTCATGACGCGCACCGACGCGGTGGTGATGACGGCGGGCATCGGCGAGAACAGCGCCGAGCTGCGCAAGCGCGTCTTCGACCGCCTGGCCCACATGGGCATGATCCTCGACCCCGAGCGCAACCAGGTCGTGGGTGCCGTGGGCACCGATCGCATCGTGTCGATCGACGACTCGCCCATCAAAATCTGCGTCGTGACGACCGACGAGGAGCTGCGCATCGCGCGTGAGACCTCGGCGGCGGTGTTGGGGGAGTAGGGGCGCAGGCCCCTCATGGTTCGAACGATGTCTCCGGATGCACGGCAAAACTGCCGTTGGGTGAAGAAATCGCCGTTACGGTTGACGACGAGGAGTCGGAAGGGGCCTGCGGCAGTCCGCTTCTGGTGCAATTGACAATCGTATATGCCAATACGGAAGATTGATTTTCCATTGGCACCCAGGGATTCCTATCGAAGCACCGACAGGCCATCCGTAACGCCCAGTTTTTCACCCAACACGCGATTTCGTGTCCACGCAGGGCCGTGTGCGCTCAGGGCTGCGGCCCGGCGTGCGGGCCTCTCCTGTCGTCCCCCTGTCCATCCCTACCTCCCCAGCAGTTCCTCGACGAACCCCGCGCGGTAGTTCTTGAACGCGGCCTCGCCGGCCTCCTGCGTTGCGTCGAGGTCGACGTCGGCCATGATACCGAAGTCGTGGTCCTCGTCGGTGTCGCTGAACACCTGGTGAACGTGCCAGACGTGGGCCGTCTTCTCGTCGGAGTCGTCGACCGAGAAGAACGCCGTCGAGCGGGCGTGCGCGTCGAGCAGCACGTCCTCGTGGGCGTCGTAGAACGCGTCGAGCGCGCGGCGCCAGCGGCCCTCGCCGAAGCCCCAGTCGGCGTCGAGCTCGCCGAGGGCCTTGGCGTCGTCGCGCTGGGCGAGCGTCACGCGGCGGATGAGGGCGTTGCGCACCAGGATGGTGAGGCCGCGCCGGTCGCGCACCACCTCGTCCGCCGCCTGGGGAGGGGCGGCGTCGAGCGCGGTCCCGGCCGCCTCCCACTCGTCCACCAGGCTCGAGTCGACCGAGCGCACCACGAGCCCGAGCCACGACACGATGTCCTCGAGCCGCTCGTCGCGCTTGTCCGCCGGCACGGTGCGGGCGAGCACGCGGTAGGCGTCCGAGAGGTAGCGCAGCAGCGTCCCCTCGAAGCGCGCCATGCCGTAGCCCGACACGTAGCCTTTGAAGTCGGAGGCCGTCTCGAGCATGTCGCGCAGCACCGACTTGGGGCTGAGCTCGAAGTCGCGCGCCCATGGCACCTTTTCGCAATACTGCGCGAACGCCTCGTCGAGCAGGTCGGCAAGCGGTTTGGGGTAGGTGACGTCGGCGATGCGCTCCATGCGCTCCTCGTACTCGACACCGTCGGCCTTCATCTCGGCGATGGCCTGCTCGCGGGCGCGCTTCTCCTGCACGCGCAGCACTTGGCGCGGGTCCTCGAGCGTCGCCTCCGCCATCGAGACCACGTCGAGGGCGTAGGTCTCGCTTGCGGGGTCGAGCAGCTCGAGCGCGGCGAGCAAAAACGGCGAGAGCGGCTGGTCGAGCGCGAAGTCGTCGGGCAGGTCGACCGTGGTGAGGTAGTCGCAACCTCCGTCCTCGCGGGTGCGCCGCTCGACGACGCCGGCGTCGATCAGGGTTGCGAAAATCTCGTCGGAGCGGGTTGCGAGCTTCGCCTTTTCCTCAGGGGTCTGCGCCGAGTCCTCGATGAGCCTGGCGACGCGCACGGCGGCGTCCCCGCCCTGCATGACTTCGGCGAGCACCATGGAGTGGGTGATTTTGAGGCGCGGCTTAAGCGTTTCGGGCACGGCGGCGACGAGTTTGTCGAACGTGTCCTTGTTCCAGCCGACGAACCCCTCGGGCGGCTGCTTCTTCTTGATTTTCTTGATTTTCTTCGGGTCGCCTCCGGCCTTTACGAGCATGCGGGCGTTTTCGATCTCGTGCTCGGGGGCCTCGGCCACGACCAGGCCCTCCGTGTCGAAGCCCGCGCGCCCGGCGCGCCCGGCGATCTGGTGGAACTCGCGGGCGCGCAGGCGGCGCATCTTGTGCCCGTCGAACTTGGTGAGCGCCGTGAGCACCACGGTGTGGATCGGCACGTTGATGCCGACGCCGAGCGTGTCGGTCCCGCAGATGACCGGCAGGAGGCCCTGTTGGGCGAGCTTTTCGACGAGCAGGCGGTAGCGCGGAAGCATCCCGGCGTGGTGCACGCCGACACCCTGGCCGAGCAGACGCTGCAGGATTTTGCCGAACGCCGTGGTGAAGCGCGTCCCCTTGACGGCGTCCTTGACAGCCTCGCGCTGCTCCTTGGTCGCCACGCCGTAGCTGGCAAGGTCTTGGGCACAGGTCAGGGCGGCGTCCTGCGAGAAGTGGACGATGTACAAGGGCGCCTCGCCGTTGCGCAGCGCGAGCTCCACGGTCGCCTCGAGCGGCGTGTCGACGTACTGGTAGGAGAGGGGCACGGGACGCGGCGCGTCGGCGACGGTGTCGACCGCGACGCCCGTGCGCTCCTCGAGCGACGCGGCGATCTGCGACGTGTCGCCGAGCGTCGCGCTCATGAGGAGGAACTGCGTGTGGGGCAGGGTGAGCAGCGGGACCTGCCACGCCCAGCCGCGGTCGGCGTCGCTGTAGTAATGGAACTCGTCCATCGCCACGCAGCCCACGTCGGCCCACTCGCCCTCGCGCAGCGCCTGGTTGGCGAGGATCTCCGCCGTGCAGCAGATGATGGGCGCCTGGGTGTTGATGTGCGTGTCGCCGGTGATCATGCCCACGTTGTCGCGGCCGAAGACCTCGACGAGGTCGAAGAACTTCTCGCTCACGAGCGCCTTGATGGGGGCGGTGTAGTACGAGCGCTTGCCGGTGCACATCGCCATGAAGTGCATGCCCAGGGCGACGAGCGACTTGCCCGAGCCGGTAGGGGTCCCCAGGATCACGTGGTCGCCCACCATGAGGTCCATGAGGGCCTCCTCCTGGTGGGGCCAGGGTTCGATGCCGCGGTCGGCCACCCAGCCGTAGAACAGCTCGAAGACCTCGTCGCCGGTCGGGACGGCGTAGCCCTCGGGGGCCTCGCCGAGCGGCACGCCGTTCCATGCGCTCCAGGGAATCGGGACGATGCGGCCGAGCGAGCCGAACGAGGCGGCGTCGGATGCGGGGGTTGCGGGCGCGTCCGGGTCTGCGGCCGCCGCTGCCGCGGTGGGGCGGTCGGGGGAGGGAGCTGCCATGCGAAGGCCTTTCATGCCGGGCTTTGTCGGGGCGGTGCCGTTGCCGGCACAAACGCCCATTCTAGCAGGACGGGTGCCGGCGCGGGTGCAGGGCGTGTGGCGCCGTCGCACCGCCGTGCCGAGGGGCGGGTGCGCCGACGGAAGGGCGAAAGCCCCGCCGGCCGCAGGGCAGACGGGGCTTTCGCCGAGACGCGGGGCTCTTTTCCGGGGCCGCTACGGCTTCTTGCGGAAGCGGGCGACGAGGGCGGAGATGGCTCCGGCGACGGCCGCGATCCCAACGGCGCCGGCGCCCACCGCGACGGCTGCCGTGGCGCTGCCGTCGCCGCTCTGGTCGATCCCCAGGTTCTCGGTGCGCACGGTGACGCTTGCGACGACGTCGAGGCCCGCCGCCGTCCCGCTCACCCGGAACATGCCGGGGTCTTCGTACCACGACTCGTCGTAGCTCGGCCAGCTGACGCTCTCCGAGGTCACGGTGCTGTTCGACCAGGTGACCTGGACGGTCGTGGGGAGCTCGGGCGCCGTGCCCACGGTGGTGGTGACGGAGACGTCCTGGGCGTTGACCGCGAGCGGGGCGGAGACGTCGACGGCGACGCTTGCGGAGAAGTCCCCGACCGTCCCCTCGACGGCGAAGCTTCCCTCGTCGCGGTAGCTCTTGGGGTCGACGGCGTTCCAGACCGCGTCGACCTCGACGGTCGACGCGTCGCTCATGACGACCGAGGCGGTGGCGGGCAGCTCGGGGGCGATGCCCGCGGGGGTCTCGACGGGGTCGATGGCGGCGACGCCGGTCGCGACAGGCGCCTCGACGGCGACGGACGCCGCAGGGGCGGCGTCTGCCACGTCGGAGGAGTCGGCGAACGTTCCTGAGACCTCGAAGGAGGAACCCTGCACGGCATAGGAGGTGGCGTCGACGGCGTCCCACGTCACGGCCTCGGAGGTGGTGGACCCGTCCTCCCAGATCGCCTCGACGGTCGCGGGCAGCTCGGGGGCGATGCCGGCGGGGGTCGAGACGTCGGCCGCGGCGACGTCGACGATGCGCATCGCGCGCACCGACACCTGGGCAAGGACCGTGCTGCCGGTGTCGCCCACCGTGCCGGACACGTCGAAGGTGCCGGTTTCGGCGTAGGATGCCGGGTCGACCGCGTCCCAGGCGACGGGCTCGTCGGTCGTGCTGCCGTCGCTCCAGCTCACCGATACGGTCGCGGGAAGGGCGGGCTCGGCGCCGACGTAGGTCTCGACCGCGTCGGGGGTGGCGATGTTCGAGACGACGGGGTCCCCGACGGCGACCGTGCACGTCGCCGCCTGGTCCGCGCCGGCGACCGCGCCTTCGACGGCGAACGTCCCGGGCTGAGCGTACGAGGCGGGATTAATCTCGTCCCAGGTCACCGCCTCTTCGGTGACGTCGCCGTTCGACCAGGTCGCCTCGACGGTCGCGGGCAGCTCGGGGGCGATGCCGGCGGGGGTGGACGCCTCGGTTGCGGCGAGCGCCTCGACGGTCGCGGGCTCGACGGTCACCCCGACGGTTATCGGCCCGTCCCAGCCGCCGACGGTTCCGGAAACCTCGAAGGAGCCGCCCTCGCGCGCGGCATAGCTCGCCAGGTCGACCTCGTCCCAGGTCACCGTCTCGTCGGTCGTGTCGCCGTTCGACCAGGTCGCCTCGACGGTGGCGGGAAGGGAAGGTGCGGTGCCGGAGGGCGTGGCCACGCCCGCAGGCTGCTCGACCGAGGCTATGCTTGCGGCCTCGACGGTCACCTGGACGGAGACCGTCTCACCCCATCCGTCGACCGTTCCGGAGACTTCGAAGGAGCCGCCCTCGCGCATCGAGTAGGACGCCGGGTCGACCTCGTCCCACGCCACGGCCTCGTCGGTCGTGTCG
>DBEYOB010000184.1:0-6115 GCA_048173955.1 Coriobacteriales bacterium | reverse complement strand
GGAATCGTCGCGCCCGTGCGCCGCGCGCTCGGCCGCGGGTGCGGCTCGCGGCGCGGCGCCGGGTCGTCCTGCCTGCACGCTGCCGTCGACGACTTCGGCCGCGCGGCGTACGCGAAGCTCCTGCCGGACGAGCGCAAGGGGACGCGCCCGGCGTTCATGGCACGCCGCCTCGTCTCTTTCGAGGGGCTCGGCGTGGCGGTCGCGACGGGCCGGACTGCCGGAGCTGCGAGCTCGACGACCTGCCGACCGGGGGCGGGGCCAAGCACAAGTACGCCAGGCCCTTCAGCCCCGGCAGAACAGCAAGGCGGAGGGGATGAACCGCACGCCCGCGCAGGAGTGGCGGCACGGCCGCGCCTGGGACGGCAAGGCCGGGAGGACGGACGCCCTCCCGGCCTTCATCGAGCGCTGCAATTGGGACCGCCCGCACAGCGCGTGCGGGGGCCTCCCGCCCATGTCGCGCATCGTCGGCGTAAACAACCTATCGGCACACAACACCTAGCGGTAAAACCGCTCCGGACCACCAAAGCGTTGCGTCCATCGCTCGCAAATATACGCGTGGTTAAGCGCAATAAGCTCCATCAGGTCGGACAAATCACCCGATGGGATACGGCCGTCGTTATGCGCCAGACGACACCCGCCATCAGCGGTAAGCCACACTTTTGTCGCATGTTCGGTAGGTCAACGCACGGCAATATGCACGTGAACGGGCTCGCCCTCTTCGTTCGACCAGAAATAACGTATGCACCGAATTCAAGGATCTTAGGCATATGCCACACGGGATTTCTCTCGAGCAAAGCGCATGATCAGCGGCGCGTTATTCCGCACAAACGCGTCAAGCCATGCCAAATCCGCCTCGGAAAAACCCTTGACGTTGTTCCACCGAAACGCCGGGAGCAGACATTCCGCCGAATCGAACCCCATATCCACTGGACGCTCAACGCAGACAAGCACCGTATGGTCGTCCCGCAGTTCAGAGTAGGTAAACTGCGTTTCGTCTTCTAGCTTCACATAGCCGTAGAACATCGATGCCCCTCGGATATCGCATTCGTTCACGATAGTCTACCACGCTCGGATTCATCCCCTCCACGGCAGACGCATCACGCAAGACATCCCACCGATCTCAACACCGGCGAGGTCGGGCTGCGGGGCCGTGGGGTGATGCTCGGAATCGGCGCAGAAGGCGCATCCGACGTCATCCTAATACCCAACGAATAGGCAATGTGTCCGTGTCGGCGGGGCAACTCCCATGCAATACAGACACGGTGGGCACCCCCTCCCGCACCTAGGCATCTTTGATGCCTTGCTAACATTAGCAAGGGCTACTCCCCAACCAGATTATCCGTCATATCCGAACGTATCCAAAAAACTTGCTTTCGTCCTCGAAATCCATCGTTCAGAAGACGCATCGTCACGAGACGGTTTAAGTCGATTCGTGCCGTGGATGCGACCACGCCATAACACACCTGATACTCGTGCACATCTATCTCGCGCGACGGATTGTCAACCATTCCCATGAGCAAATCGCGCTGTCGGTAATTCAGGCGACCATCGCAATTGATGCGTCTCTTACTTGTTGTATCGGCTCTTTCAATACGCCTGACCAACCCCTCGAGCCGACAAATGCCCTCTTGTAAAAAGCCCACCATGCATTCGAGATACGGTGTGCTGTCAATACCATGGGAACTTTCGACAATAGCCTCTCCCCATCTAAACGGAGCAATAGAGGGGGACACCAAATCGCGCTCCCAATCAAGCCTCATGCTCGAAAGAGGGACAAAACACAGACAGTGAAAACCAAACCGTCGGAAAGATGCAACTCGAACCAAGAATTCCATAAGACCGTTGAAATGCTCAAAGGGGCGACTATCCCAAATAATATCTGCATTGAGCACAACACCGTAGGCAGGGTTTGTTCCCCATGCCAACTCATCGGAATGATTGACGGCGATACTGGCAAGCAAATCGCCATTCGTTCCCCTGGCACCCTTTCCTTGCGGAGGATGCTTAGGTAGATATGGAATGGCGTATATGTCTTCCGCCCCCGTCGTGAGGCGGGAATAAAGACCACGCATAAAGGGGATGTCGACGTGAAGTAGTTCCTTTGAACGATCCACCAGGTCGTAAAACAGCCCAGCAGCATGGACTACCAGTCGTTCTTGGGAACTTTCCGGAGGGCGACGCCCAATCACCAAAGAGCGCACCGTCTCGTAATCAGCACTAAGTCCATCGCGAAAACAAGCAGCGGTCAGCTCTTGAACCAAAACCCGCGCCACGTCATCGCGATGAATCAAATGACTAAGGGAAAACCAAAGCGAAGACGCCTCGTCGGAGCGCGCCGCAATATCTGCCATTGCAGCGTATATTACAGGGGTTTCGGTCCAAAACGCCCGCACGCGCAAATTGAGCTGTATCTTCCTTTCGGACACCGAGGTGCCCAAAACCGGCTTGATGGGTTAACCTGCAAACACCGATGGGAAGGGAGGCCGATATGGCCAACGGGAAGCCGGGGAGGCCGGCCAAGTACACCCCCGAGTTCAAGGACAACGCCGTGGACTACGTCCTCGCGAGCGGCAAGACCCGCCGCGAGTGCGCCGGTGACCTGGGCGTTCCGGAGCGGACGCTCGGGAAGTGGGTCCAGGCGAGGAGGCTCTCCGAGCCCGACCGGGCCGCCGCCGAGGAGGCGCGCGCCCTGCGCAGGGAGGTCGAGCGCCTCAGGCAGGAGAACGAGTTCCTAAAAAAAGCCGCGACCTTCTTCGCCGCCAGCCGGGGGTGACCGAGCGCTACCGGCTGATGGAGGCGGAGAAGGGGGCGTTCCCCGTGCCGATGATGGCGCGGGCGCTCGGGGTCTCGCGCTCGGGCTTCTACTCGTGGCTGCGCCGGCCGCGCCCGGAGCCGGCCGACCCGTGGGCCAAGGCCCGCGAGGCGGTCCGCGCCGAGCACGAGGCGGCGCACGGGATTCCCGGGGCGCGCACGCTGCTCGCCCTCGTCGGGCCGCGCTTCCCCGGAATCACGCTCTACCGCGTGCGCAGGCTCATGCGCGAGCTGGGGATACGCGGCGTCTGCCCGCACGCGTCCAGGCGCACGACGGTGCCCGACCCGGACGCGCCGGGGCGCCCCGACCTGATCGGGCGGCGCTTCGACCGGCCCGTGCCGACGTGCTACCTGTGCGGCGACATCACCTACCTGCGCACCGGGCAGGGATGGCTCTACATGGCAACGGTGATAGACCTGTGCACGCGCATGGTCGTGGGCCTGTCGTTCTCCGAGCGCATGACGGCCGACCTGCCGACGGCGGCCCTCGAGAGCGCCTGGGGGCGCGGCTACGTGGCCGAGGGGGCGGCGTTCCATTCCGACCGCGGGAGCCAGTACACCTCGGGGGCCATGGCCGACTGGGCGGCGGCGCACGGCGTGAGGCTGTCGGTCGGGCGCACGGGCAGCTGCCGCGACAACGCTGTCGCCGAGAGCTTCTTCGGCACATTCAAGAACGAGATGCACCACCGCCGAGAGTTCGCCACTCGCGACGAGGCGCGCGCGGCCTCGATCGGCTACATCGAGGGCTACTACAACCGCCGCCGGCCGCACTCCTCGATCGGGGGCGAGGCGCCCGCCGCGAAGATGGAGGCCTTCATGGCTCGCGTGGACGAGGCCGCGAGGACCGAGGCGGCGATGCCGCTCGCCGCGTGATTTCGGGCCGCTCGCTGTCCGAGAGGTTGAAACAGCTCAAATTGCCGTCCGGCATCGTACGCGAGCGAATCGTCGGCCTGCCGTTCACACAACGGACAAATGACACAAGCTCCCACGCAAACTCCGGATCGAAATCTTTCGGGATATCCGAACGCTTTACAAATACCTCTTTAGGCTCATAGGAAAACACTGAATCTTGGACAAAACGCACAACGTCCGTTCGCCGGAGCGCGCGTGTAAGCGGTGATTCCCGCCCTTCTTCCCCAACTCCCATGGCCCCCCAATCGTCGAACGCGCTTCAATCCTGATGCCCCAACGCAAACCGCCAACTGTCGATAATCGACCCTCGACTGAAACTGATATCTCTACCAGGCATTTTAAAACATCTTTATTGGATTTTACATTACCGCACGCCATCTCTAACCTAAAAGACGCCATCGGGAAACAGGGGCGTTGTCGAGCGCGATGTGAAACCCTGTTTCATTCGTCTGATTGATAAAGACAAGGGGAGCACAATGGAACAGACGATGAATCGCCGTACGTTTGTCCAAACAGCCGGAGCAGCTACGGCAGTCGCCAGCTTCGCATGCATGGCAAAAATCGGCAAGGCAGATGAGCCGACAGAGGTAACCTGGGACTATGAAGCAGATTTGGTCGTGGTCGGTGGTGGCGGGGCAGGTTTTTGCGCAGGCATCGAAGCCGCCGAGGCTGGTTGCACCGTTCTCGTTCTTGAAAAGAGCGGCACATGCGGTGGTGACTCCTACATGTGCGGTGGGCACGTAATGTGCGCCGGGTCGACGTTCCAAAAGGAGTTTGAGGGTGTTGAGGGTGACTCCGAGGAAAAACTCGCTGCAATGCGTGAGGACACCGGGGAGCAGTTCGCCGAGGACATGCTGCGTTGGGCGCAAGGAATCTCCAACGACGAAATGATCCGTGAGATGTGCATCAAGAGTGGAGAGATGGCCGATTGGCTCATGTCGCTCGGCCGTGAATTCAACACCGTCGAATACATCCCGCCTATTTGGCAGTTTGACGATGGTCGCAAGATTTACCCGCGCTGCCTAGTAAACGACACCACGTATTATGGAGGGCACTTCCCATATCTTGATGACAAACTCAACTCCTACGGGACCGACCTGGTGACCATCCTCACCAACACCGAGGCAACGCACCTCGTTCGAAACAACGGTGGTCGCGTCATCGGCGTCGAAGCCGAAGGCGAGGACGGTACCATTCATGTGAAGGCAAAGAAGGGCGTGGTCATTTCGACCGCTGGCATCGATCACGACCTCGAGATGGCCAAAGACCACAACCGCCAGCAATACTGGGGCCTCAAGATGATTGAGGCAGGCCTAAGTCACCCGTCCTGCTTCGACAACAGCTACAACACCGGTGACGGCGTACGCATGGGTATCGAAGTCGGCGCAGGCCTTGCCTGCAGCCCCGCCTGCTGTATGAACGACCTGCACTACATCGGTGGCGTTGGCGATTACGCCACGGCGGCCGGTCACACCCCTAATCAGTGGGAGATTTACAAGTTCGAAGGCAACATCTTGGTCAATCCGCGAGGCAAGCGTTTTGTTCAGGAAGATGCAGAATGGGGCTTTGTCATTTCGAAGAGCGTACGCGAACTGGTGGATTGCGGCATGAATTTCGATGCACTTGACAAACACTGTCACATCATCTGTGACGCCGACCACACATGGGTGTGGACCAACGGCAACGTAACCCTCGAAGACGAGACGGTCGTGTCCGCCGACACCATTGAAGAACTCGCCGAGAAAATAGGGGCCGATCCCGCCACGCTAGCGAAAACAGTCGAGGAATGGAACGCCTACTGCGAGACCGGCGTTGACCCCGACTTCGACCGTCGCGAAGACTTTGGCCCCATCGTCACACCTCCGTTCTATGCCGACATCGTACGTCCCGGCGTGCTCGGCAGCGCTTCGGGTCTCAAGACCAATATCGAGACCCAGGTCCTCGACGCCAGCGGCAACGTCATCCCCGGCCTGTATGCTGCCGGCATGTCGATGGGAGGCAACTGGATGCCGCCGTTCTGCCCCGGATGCGGATGGGCCATCCTTGGCACGATGGTTTGGGGCCGCAAGGCTGGTCAGAACATCGCGGCTGAGCAACCCCGGGAGTAAGGGATAGACGTCGCAAAATGGCAGGTGTCGAGTCGCGATTCGGTCCTGCAGCACCTTGAAAGATGCCCTGCAGCCTCGCAAAACACTACGAGGCTGCAGGGTGGCGTGGGCTGCGAGGAAATCATACACGCAAGGGATATCGGGCCAGGCCATCTACCAGGGGAAATGCATTGTTTTACCTGGTAGACGGCCTGTCGGGCACTGGCCGGAAAAGCCGTACATGTATGCCGCGCCCGGCCCCGCTGGCCGGAAAAGCCGCGCGTGTATGCCGCGCCCCGCCCCGC
>DBEYOB010000183.1:0-33674 GCA_048173955.1 Coriobacteriales bacterium | reverse complement strand
GAGGAATACTGGGAAGGCTATTCTCAAGTACGGGATTACTTAAATCAGACTACATTCCTTTTCAAGGATACAATTGTACTAGCACATTCATCGAATCTGGGTTCAATAGAAAATAGTCAATGGTTGAAACGGTATGTGCTTGCTCGACATGATTGCATTGTAGTTATGGAGGACGATGTAGAAGTTGCTCCTTGTTTTATTGGTTTTTGTGCAAAAGGACTAGAGAGATATAAAAACGATGCCGATGTTGTGGCTATTAATCCAAGCGATTATGTGATGTGTGCGAATGGATTTACCCCACCCATAAGAGATGTTAGCTCATCAACTGGAAATATAGAGAAACGCCAATTGATATGGCATTCATATGCGACGTGGAGAAATCGATTGGAGTCCATTCTTAGATATGCCGAACAAGGGAACTACTTGTCAATTGGGGATAATCCCCGTGCCTTCTTCAAACTGCACAGCAAAAGCAAAACGTTCGCCTACGTGTATCTTTCGCATACATACAATTCAGATACAACTCTGCCTTGGCATAAGGGTCGCTTAGTTGCAATTGACTCAATGTGGGATATATGTATGATGGTGTTTGATAAATACGTGATTTGTCCAATTGAACCTTTGACTCGAGATAACGGCGTTTTTGGAAATGGAGAGAGATTTAATGAAACTTTCTCAAACGCTCTCGAGCTGTCAAACAGGCCGCTCCGTAATAATCCCATTTTCAACTATTTAGATTTCACTGTACCAATCAATGAGACCGAAGTTGAGCTACATGATTCAGTGACTCCTATAAATGGCATTAAAAGAATGTATGAGTTAATAAAATATCTGTATAGATTTGTTACTCGTAGACTACGCCATCAATATAAGCCGCTTTCAAGTCCCTGGGATTAAGGGTTTTGATAAGGTTGGCGATGTCCATGATTATAGAGGAATTAAAATATAAGACAGCTGTCTCCTTAATGTGGAGGCTGTCTGAAAAAGGATTGGGGCAACTTGTTCAGCTTCTGGTCCAAATTGTTATGGCCCGCTTGCTTTCTCCGGAAGCCTTCGGATTGCTCGCGGTGATGCTGGTATTTGTCAATCTGGGCAACGTGCTTGTTCAGTCGGGACTTAATACCGCGTTGGTACAGTCTCCCAGGGTTGACGATGAGGATTTTTCAACTGTGTTCTGGATGAGTCTGGCGGTTTCGCTGGTTCTCTACCTCGTTGTCTTTCTCTGTGCTCCTATGGTTGCGGTCTACTACTCTTCGCCGGGCTTGGTGTGGCCTCTGAGAGCGCTGTGTCTGATCCTGGTGATTAATGCCTACAATGCAGTGCAAGTTGCTTGGGTCCAACGTGCCTTGGAGTTCAAGAAGGTATTCAAGGCTACAATGGTCTCGGTGCTGGTGTCAGGAGTGTCGGGAATCGCATGCGCTTTCGCGGGGGTTGGACTGTGGGCGCTGGTTGTGCAGCAGCTATCTTACCAGCTTGTGAATTGTCTTGTTCTGTCCCTGCAGGTCCCCTGGAAGCCCAAGACAACTTTTAGCCCAGGGAGAGCGCAAGAACTCTTTGGTTTCGGATGGAAATTACTTATTTCGGGACTGATGGATCAGGGTTACCAAAGTTTGTCGGATCTTGTCATTGGAAAGAGGTTCTCGACCTCCGACCTAGGTCTGGTCTCCCAGGGCAAAAAGTATCCGCAGGCGCTAGGCTCGATGCTCGATGGTGCTATTCAACCGGTCATGCTTTCGGCGGTGTCGCGTCTGCAGGAAGATATCTCACAGGTTAAGCGCTTGGTGAGGCGCGCTCTTAAAACTTCGACTTATCTTATCTGCCCGGCCATGGCGCTGTTTGCTATCGTTGCCGAACCGCTGGTGACGTTGCTTTTGGGCGAGCAATGGGTGGCCTGTGCGCCCTTTATGCAGATGTACTGCATTGTCTACATGTTATTGCCAATACACACTACGAACCTGCAGGCTCTCAACGGTATGGGACGTAGCGATTTGTTTCTTAAGCTTGAGGTCGTGAAAAAAGCCATAGGGGTTTCCGCACTGCTCTTCAGTGTTTTCGTTATCGGGAATCTCTATGCCATTGTAGCAACCTATATTGTTACGGGCGTGATTTCAGCCTTTATCAATGCGTGGCCCAATCGCAGAGTCATCGGCTACTCCTATGTCGAACAAGTCCGGGACATTGCCCCGGCGTTTTTGCTGGCGGCTACTTCGGCGGTCGCAGCTTGGCCTTTGACGCTGCTGAGTTTGTCGGCGTTGCCTCAGATTGTCCTACAGGCTGTGGTGATGATTGCCGTCTACTTGCTGCTGTCGAAGGCATTTAAGGTCGAGGAACTTTCTTATCTGCTCTCCACTTTGAAGGGGCTACTTGCCTCCCGGGGCAGGGGCTAAGCGAGGTCTCAGCTCTGCCGTTCGTTGTCTTTGTAGAGCACGTATCTTGAGAAAGGGATAGAGAGATGGGAACCGAGAAGAGGATACTGGTCACACGTTCCAGCATGCCGCCGATGGAGGAGTACTTCGAGGAGGTGGCGCCGCTGTGGGAGAGCCACTGGCTCACCAACATGGGCGCGGAGCACAGGAAGCTTGAGGCGATGCTGCGTGAGCGGCTGGGCGTCGAGGGGGTCGCCCTGTTCACCAACGGCCACGCCGCCCTGGAGTGCGCGCTTGAGGCCCTGGGGCTGCGCGGCAGGGTCATAACGACGCCCTACACCTTCTCCTCGACCACCCACGCCATCGTGCGCAAGGGGTTGGAGCCGGTCTTCGCCGACGTCAGGGAGGACGACTACACGATCGACCCCGAGAGCGTCGAGCGCCTCGTGGACTCCTCCACCTGCGCCATCGTGCCGGTGCACGTCTACGGCAACCTCTGCGACGTCGACGCCATCGCCGACATCGCGCGGCGCTACAACCTCAAGGTGGTCTACGACGCCGCCCACGCCTTCGGGGTGGAGAGGGGCGGCGTCTCGGCGGCCGCCTTCGGCGACGTCTCGATGTTCTCCTTCCACGCCACCAAGGCCTTCAACACGATCGAGGGGGGGCGCTGTGCTTCGAGGACCCCTCCCTCAAGCCCCTGCTCGACCAGTGGAAGAACTTCGGCATCACCGGGCCCGAGGACGTGGAGTACGTGGGCGGCAACGCCAAGATGAACGAGTTCTGCGCGGCGATGGGCGTGTGCAACCTGCGCCATTTCGACGAGGAGATCGGCAAGCGCGAGAGGGTCTTCGAGCGCTACATGGCGAACCTGGAGGGCGTGCCGGGCGTCAAGCTTTGCCCGCCCAAGCCGGGCGTCAAGCCCAACTACGCCTACATGCCCGTCGTCTTCCAGGACGCCTTCGGCGCGACTCGCGACAAGGTGTTCGACGCCCTGGCCGAGCGCGGCATAGGCGCGCGCAAGTACTTCTACCCGCTCGTCAGCGACTACGCGTGCTACCGGGGCCGCTTCGACCCGTCCGAAACCCCCGTGGCGGCCGACGTGGCGAGGAGGGTGCTCACCCTGCCCATGTACGCCGACCTGGCCCTTTCGGACGTGGACGAGATCTGCTCGATCGTGAGGGGGTGCGCGAGGTGAGCGGCGGGTCGATAAGGAGGATGGAGGACTGCCGGTGCGACGGGGAGTTGCTCCTTGACTTCCTGCGTGATGTCGACGGCGATTTCCCCATCCCGCTCTCCGAGAAGACCGACCTCGGTGGGTATGCGGCCAAGCTCCTTCAGAGCGGCGTGGTTTTATGTCGCGAAGATGACGGAAAAGTGGCGGGAGTGGCCGCAGGCTACGTTGAGGGATGCCCCTCGGACGAGGCCTACCTGAGCGTTGTCGCTGTCAGGCGGGAATACCGCAGGCGGGGGTTCATGAGGGCGCTCGTCGGGGCGTTCCTCGACGAGGCGCGGGCCCGTGGGCTTGCCGGGGTGCACCTCTACACCGATGCCCGCAACCTCGGCGCCCGGGCGGCGTACGAGTCGATGAGGTTCTCGAGGAGAGTCGACCCGGGTGACCCCCGGCCGGACGACTTCCACTACGGGATCCGTTTCGAGGCGGGCCTGTGGCTCACCCCCGAGCGCCCCAACGTCCTGCTCACCTCGGCGGGCCGCAGGTCGTATCTCGTCGACTGGTTCAGGGAGGCCCTTGGGGGTGCGGGCGAGGTGCATGCGGCGAACAGCTCGCCGCAGAGCCCCGCCCTGCTCGCCGCGGACAGGGCCGTCGTGACGCCCCTCATCTACTCGGACGGCTACATCCCCTTCCTGCTCGACTACTGCCGGGACAACGGCATAGGGGCCCTGATTCCGCTGTTCGACGTGGACGTCCCGGTGCTGGCAGCGCGCAGGGGCGACTTCCTGGAGTCCGGCTGCTTCCCGGTGGTGTGCTCGCCCGAGACGGCGTCCGCGTGCAACGACAAGCTCGCCACGGCGCGCTTCCTGGAGGGGCTGGGGCTCGCCGCGCCGCGCACCTATGCGTCGGCAGAGGCCTGCCTGGGGGCGCTCTCCCGCGGCGAGGTCTCGTGGCCGGTGGTCGTCAAGCCGCGCTGGGGCATGGGGTCGATCGGGGTCTTTGCGGCACACGACGAGCCCGAGCTACGCGCCCTCGCCTCTATGGTCGCCCGCGAGGCGTCGGAGACCTATCTGCGCTACGAGTCGGCCGCCGACCCGGGCCGCTGCGTCCTGTTCCAGGGCAGGCTGGCCGGGCAGGAGTGGGGCATGGACGTCATGTGCGACCTGTCGGGCAACCTCAGGGGAGTCTCCGCGCGCAGGAAGGTCGCGATGAGGGCGGGGGAGACGGACTGCGCCGAGGTCGTGGAGACCCCGCCCGAGCTCGAGGCGCTCGCGCGGAAGATCGCGGGGGCGACGCGCCACCCGGGCAACATGGACGTCGACGTATTCATGACTGACGAGGGCCCCGTCGTGCTCGAGATGAACGCGCGCTTCGGCGGGGGCTATCCCTTCTCCCACGCCGCCGGGGTCGACCTGCCCCGCGCGCTCGTCGCGTGGCTGCGCGGGGACGCCTCCTTCGCGGAGGGGCTGTCTGTGGGGCTGCCCGGCGTCTACCAGAAGGACATGAGGATAGTCAGGCTCGACGGAGGTGCGAAGTGAAGGGCATAATCCTTGCCGGTGGCTCGGGCACCCGGCTCTACCCGGCGACCCGGGCCGTCTCCAAGCAGCTGCTGCCGGTCTACGACAAGCCGCTGGTGTACTACCCGCTCTCGGCGCTCATGCTCGCCGGGATCCGGGAGGTGCTGGTGATATCCACCCCGCGCGACCTGCCGGCCTTCGAGGCGCTGCTGGGCGACGGGTCGGATCTGGGGATGTCGTTCTCCTACGCCGAGCAGGCGGAGCCCCGCGGGCTCGCCGAGGCGTTCCTGATCGGCCGGGGGTTCCTCTCCGGCGGGCCCTGCATGCTCGCGCTGGGGGACAACGTCTTCCACGGCCGCGACCTGACCCGCACCCTCGTCAGGGCCCGGGAGCGCGTGGAGTCCGAGGGCGGCGCCGTGGTGTTCGGCTACCCGGTGCGCGACCCGCGGGCCTTCGGCGTGGTGGAGTTCGACGCCGAGGGGCGCGTCGTGGGCCTGGAGGAGAAGCCCGAGCGCCCCAAGAGCTCCTACGCGGTGCCGGGCATCTACGCCTACGACGCCTCGGTGTGCGACGTGGCGGCCGCGGTGGAGCCCTCGGCGCGCGGCGAGCTCGAGATCACGAGCGTGAACCAGGCCTACCTGGAGGCAGGAAGGCTCTCCGTCGAGCTCATGGGCCGCGGCATGGCGTGGCTGGACACCGGCACCCCCGAGGGGCTGCTCAAGGCCGCCGAGTACGTCGAGGCCGTGCAGTCGCGCCAGGGCTACTACGTGGCGGCCGTGGAGGAGGTCGCCTACCGCAGGGGCTTCATAGGAGCCGAGAGGCTGCGCGCCCTGGGAGAGGCGATGGGCAAGACCGACTACGGCCGCTACCTGATGGCGATAGCCGGGGAGGGGATGTAGCGTGGCCGATCGATTCGAGCCCCGCCGCATGGTCGTCACCGGCGGCTGCGGCTTCATCGGGAGCAACTTCGTGCGCTGGGTGGCCCGCGAGCATCCCGAGGTCCATATCGCCGTGCTCGACAAGCTCACCTACGCCGGCAACCCGGCCAACATAGCGGGGCTGCCGGCCGACCGCGTCGAGCTCGTCGTGGGCGACATATGCGACGCGGGCTTGGTGGACTCCCTCTTCTCGGCGGCCGACTGCTGCGTGCACTTCGCCGCCGAGTCCCACAACGACAACTCGATCGCCGACCCCGCCCCCTTCGTGGAGACCAACGTCCGGGGCACCTTCACCCTGCTCGAGGCGGCCAGGAGGCACGGCACGAGGTTCCACCACGTCTCCACCGACGAGGTCTACGGCGATTTGGCCCTGGACGACCCGGCGCGCTTCACTGAGGAGACCCCCTACCGCCCCAGCTCCCCCTACTCCTCCACCAAGGCCTCCTCGGACATGCTCGTCAGGGCCTGGATCAGGACCTACGGGGTGGCGGCCACCATATCGAACTGCTCGAACAACTACGGGCCCTACCAGCACGTCGAGAAGTTCATCCCGCGGCAGATCACGAACCTCATCGACGGGGCGCGCCCCCGCCTCTACGGCGACGGGCGCAACGTGCGCGACTGGATCCACACCGAGGACCACTCCGGCGCCGTGTGGGCCGTGCTGACGCGCGGCCGGGTGGGAGAGACCTACCTGGTGGGCGCCGACGGCGAGCGGTCCAACATAGACGTCCTGAGGGCGATCCTGCGCGCGTTCGGCAGGCCGGAGGACGACTTCGACTGGGTGCGCGACCGCCCCGGCCACGACCGGCGCTACGCCATCGACCCGACGAAGATAAGGACCGAGCTGGGCTGGCGCCCGGCGCATACCGACTTCGACGCCGGCCTTGCCGAGACGATCGCCTGGTACCGGGACAACGAGGTCTGGTGGCGCCCCGCGAAGGCCGCCACCGAGGCGAGGTATGCCCGGCAGGGGCAGTAGGATTTGCCTCCTGCGCCCGACAAGGCAGGGGTACTTCGTTTGAAACTTTCAGAATTGCTATTATATTCAGTTGGTGATAGGACGGCACCATTTCTGCGAGGAAGTGGTGCCGTCTTGGTGAAGTGCCCGTGCCTTTATTTCAAGATGATGCGTTTGTTCAAGCGAAAGTTGGTCGGGTCCTTCTCCATCTTATAAAGTCGAATCCCTCTTTCTCTGCAATTCTCCCTAATCTGTTCTTCAAATGCTGCTGTCGTGGCACATCCCACGGTAATTGATATCGGCTGCACCATATCAAGCAGTGCACCTCGTTTCGTCTCATCCCATCTATCTCCGCACGCGTTCTGGTCGCGAATGATTCTCCACTCTTTTTCGTAACTCCATTCGGGAGATTTTGAAACGAGACTTTCGGTGAAGACGCTAAGTGCATTTCTCTCAACGTCTTTTGGGGTTTTCCCTAAGGAATTGAAGCATGCCTTATTGTCGGTATAAATGACGGGAACCGGAGTAAAATGAAGCTGGTTACAGATATCCATTAGTTCATATTCAACGCATATTCCGCGATGACAGCTTGCGTAATGGGCCCACATTAGTAGGGAGTCATCGCTTTCTGTCAAACAGGCAATGCCCATATTATATCTATAATTATCGAATACCATGCGAAGGGTCTCAATCTGAGGTTCTATGCCCTGTTCAATGCGTCTCCATAATGGGCTATTGCGGCGAATCTCAAATCCGTTGGATTCTAGTTTTACTGCGCTACTAACAATTCCTTTTGTGTCAATATAGGCGTCGCAGTCAAATATATCGTTGAAATTAACCGGTGCAGAATACCACATTTTATTAGAGAAGACGGTATTCTCTATCCTATCAAGATCAACGCTGTAATATTTGTACAAGGAAGCAGGGGCAATGCATTGGTAGTAGCGTCCAATTTGCCCACAGGCTCCATCCTTTTCTTGCTGGTCCCCAACCATCGAGATAACGAGTGCCGAATGTAGATCAGACTTCCACGAATCGTCTGCAAAGCCGTTCTGACAATCTTGCACAGGCGCCCCTTCGTTTGAAAAACCTATCGTGCCGGCGAATGGAAGATAAGCTCCGTCATAAGATAAGGCGGACGGACGAGGGGATAAGGCATTCTTGTTGATTGCATAGGATACTTTCACTTTGTCTGCGCGAATGGTGAATTCAGCGTTCTCGTGCAGACTGCCCTCTTTCGCTGGGGGGGGCTATTGCAGACTCTCCTCCAAATATGGGCATGTACAAAGCTCGCTGCGAGGGCTCCCTCTGGCAACCCTCGTCCACCCCGACGCGACAATAAGTCGCCGGGTCAAGATCGGCGCGGGCACGGTTGTCATGGCGGGCGCCGTGGTCAACTCCGACACGGTGATCGGCGACGGCTGCATTGTCAACATGGGAGCCACTGTCGACCACGACAACCGGATTGCCGACTACGCGCACGTCTCCGTGGGCACCCACACGGCGGAAACCGTCGGTATCGGCCGCGGGACGTGGGTGGGCATCGGTGCGGTAGTCAGCAACAACGTCGACGTATGCGCCGGCTGTATGATCGGCGCCGGTGCCGTCGTGGTGCGCGACATAACCGTTCCGGGGACTTATGTCGGGGTTCCCGCGAGGCTGCTGCGCGAGGGGCGTGAGCGATAGGAGCGGTTTCGGTTCTCTCGTTTGGCTCCCTGTCCGAGCGAGCGCCCTCTCCGCGCCCGATGCTGTGTCTGTCCCGTCTTTCGACGTTGTGTTGGCGCCCGGTTGGCAGCGCTCGCGTGACAGGTAACGCGGTGTCAGCCTACCTTTTTCGTCGCAGTGTACGATTGGGAACGCCGAAAGGGGCGGCAAAGCCGCCCCTTCGGGGACTCTGTGGGGCGTCTCCGGGAGGGCCGTCCGTCATCGGTTGGCGAAACTCCTGGTAAACGCCTTGCATCCCATTCGCCCTATTCCCTTTCCCGTACTATCAAAACCGTCAAATCGTACACAGCGGCGAAAAACGCATCGTCGAACGCCGGCTTCTGTCACTCGAGAGGTTGCCCGTCTTGAGGTGGCGCTATGTGCATGTGGTGCCGGGGTTTATTGTTGGCGATAACTCCCTGCGCATCCAAACTACGGAAAACGTGTCAATTCACTCCTAACTTATCAACGAATTTCGTGCAATAATGAGGTAACACAAGAGGCGGATTCCGTGCAAATAGCGAGGTGATAAAGGTGGGAGAGGCAAACGTAATATTTGAGCGCAAAGCCTATCGTCGCCTTCTCGATTGGAAAAAGGAATCGCATGGTCAAACGGCGATGCTCGTTGAAGGGGCGCGCCGTGTCGGTAAGACCACGCTGGTCAAGGAGTTCGCGGCTCGGGAGTATGGAAGCACACTGTATATCGATTTTGGCCATGTCGACAAGCAGGTGCTCGACATATTTCGCAACCATTGTGGCGACACGCCTGTTCTTCTTCGCATGTTGCAGCTTTACTTCGGTGTCGAGCTGCGTGAACGGGATTCCCTCGTCGTGTTCGATGAGGTGCAGAGGTTCCCCTTAGCGCGCGAAGAGATCAAACATTTGGTTGCGGACGGCCGCTACGACTATGTTGAAACCGGTTCGCTCGTTTCAATCAAGAAGAATTCCGAGAGCATCGTCATCCCTTCCGAAGAAGAACGGATACGCCTCAACCCGCTTGACTTCGAAGAATACCTGTGGGCTTGCGGCCGTAGAATGCTTGCGGATGAAATACGCCGAAGCCGTGAGTCCCTCGAACCGCTGCCCCCGTCTATCCATAATCTCGCGTGCCGTCTGTTTGACGAATACATGCTTGTGGGCGGTATGCCGCGTCCTGTTGCTGTGTTTGTCGCGACGGGGGACTTCGCCCGGTGCGATAAAGAGAAGCGCCTCATTCTGAGGTTGTACGATGAGGATATCCAAAAATTCGGCGGAACGTGTGCCGACAAGGCTCGCGCGATTTGGCGCCAGATACCGGGGCAGCTTTCAAAGGGGAGCAAGCGTTTCATGCTGAGCTCGGTATCCAAATCGGCGCGATACCGTGGGTTCGAGTCGGCTCTGTCGTGGCTGGAGGACTCCCATACTGTCAACTTCTGCCGACGATGCACCGATCCCAACGTCGGGTTTCGTCTCACGGAGGACGAGGGGAACTTCAAGTGTTATATGGCTGACACGGGTTTGTTGGTGAGCCATGCGTTTGCCGATGGCGCCGACGTGCGCCAGGTTTATCGGGCGCTTCAGTTTGGCGAGGTATCAATCAACAGGGGGATGTTCGTCGAAAACGTCGTGGCGCAGCAGCTGCGAGCTGGGGGGCGGGAACTGTTTTACCACACGTGGGAAGAGTCTTCCGCAAGCCCTGATGGAAGCCCCAAGAAGCCGCGTCCTCGCGAGATCGATTTTCTCATCACCAAGGGTTTCTCTGACGCGGCGGGCAAACTTCGCGTCTGTCCCGTCGAGGTCAAATCGGGAAAGCGTTACTCGACAGTTTCTTTGGACGATTTCAAGAAACGGTGGCCGAAGCGGGTGGGGGATGAGATTGTCCTGTATCCCAGGCAGCTTAAGGTGGAGGGGCATCGCGCGTATCTACCACTGTATATGTCGTATTGCATATAGCGCACCGATTGGCCGCCGGGTCGAAACACCGATGCTGTCCGACACCCGCCGCACGTTCCAGGAAGTCGCCATGGCTTTTGCGCTCAGGCTCCAGACGGCTCGAGCTTACCAACTTCCACCAGTCCGAACACCATGCGGTTGACTTCGACGGCCACGTAACGGTGCTGGTGGGCGACAAACGGACGTGTCGTCGCCGAGCCTCATCGCGCGAATAATGTACGCCCCCCTCATGTCGGCGAGTCAAGGTGGCCGAATGGTTTTGCGATGGTATGGGCCGTGCCGTGCTGCTGTGCCGCACCACCGCCTACGGGGTGGCGCCCGCCTGACAGGGCCCGCGTGTCAGGTAACGCGGTGTCAGCCTACCTTTTTCGCCGTAGTGTACGATTCGAACCGACGGAAGGGGCGGCAAAGCCGCCCCTTCCGGGTCTCCGCGGGAAGCCTTTAAGGAAGCTGCTTGCTGTCGGTTGGCAAAACTCCTGGTAGACGTTTTGCGTCCCAATCACTCCGTTCTCCTTCTCATATTATCAAAACCGTCAACTCGTACACAGTGGCGAAAAAGGTATCGCCGAACGCCGGTTCCTGTCACGCGAGGGCGGCTGGGTTCAATGTGCTTTTGACGGTGCGACGGCGGTTTATCGCTGTCACCTGCGGAAATGACGCCAAACTGAACTCGTGCCCTCGGCATATCTCTGTATCGGGCATCTGGCGAGGGGGCGGAGCGGTGAACATCGCAGTCGCAGGAACCGGGTACGTCGGGCTTTCGCTGGCCGTGCTGCTGAGCCGGCACCACCGCGTGAGCGCCGTGGACGTGGTGGCCGAGAAGGTCGAGATGCTGCAGGGGTGGGAGTCGCCCATCCGCGACCCCGAGATCGAGGAGTTCCTGGCCAAGGCGAAGTCGGGGGAGCGTCCGCTCGACCTGCGCCCCACCCTGGACGGGGAGACGGCATACCGGGGGGCCGAGCTGGTGGTGGTGTCCACGCCCACCAACTACGACCCGAAGAGGAACTTCTTCGACACGAGCTACGTGGAGCAGGTCGTCGAGCTCGTGCTCAAGGTGAACCCCAACGCCGCCATGGTCGTGAAGTCCACCGTGCCGGTGGGCTACGCGGAGTCGCTGTGCGCGAGGTACCCCGGCGGGCGGTTCCTGTTCTCCCCCGAGTTCCTGCGCGAGGGCAGGGCGCTCTACGACAACCTGCACCCCAGCAGGATCGTCGTGGGGGTGCCCAAGGGCGCACCTGCGGGCTGGGACGCCCGCGGGGCGGCGGAGGCCTTCGCGGGCCTGCTCGCCGAGGGTGCTGAGGATAAGAATGTGCCCGTGCTCGTCATGGGCTCCACCGAGGCCGAGGCCGTGAAGCTGTTCGCCAACACCTACCTGGCGCTCCGCGTGGCCTACTTCAACGAGCTGGACACCTACGCCGCCTCCCGCGGGCTTGACGCCGCGAGGATCATCGAGGGGGTCTGCGCCGACCCCAGGATCGGCGCGCACTACAACAACCCCTCCTTCGGATACGGCGGCTACTGCCTGCCCAAGGACACAAAGCAGCTCCTGGCCAACTACGCGGACGTCCCCCAGAACCTGATGGCCGCCATCGTGGAGGCCAACCGCACCCGCAAGGACTTCGTGGCCGAGGAGGTCCTGAAGCGCGTCGAGGGGATTGAGCGCCCCCTGGTGGGCGTCTACCGCCTCACGATGAAGTCGGGCTCGGACAACTTCCGCGCCTCCAGCGTCCAGGGCGTCATGAAGAGGGTCAAGGCCAAGGGGGTCCCGGTGCTTGTCTACGAGCCCACCCTGGACGCCCCCGAGTTCTTCGGCTCGGAGGTGACGCACGACCTGGAGTCCTTCAAGTCCCGCTGCGACCTCATCGTCGCCAACCGCTGGAGCCCCGAGCTGGCCGACGTGGCGGGCAAGGTGTACACGAGGGATCTGTTTAGGAGGGATTAACTAATACAGCACAGGCAAACCAACCCCGGCCGCATGCGTTGTCGGCCGTCAATTCCATCACAGGCGATAGTTGTGATAGGTTCGATGGAATACTAATTTTTACTAAAATCGAATTAATTATTACATCATAGAATCGTTTGCAGAGGCTTTGCCCTGCGCCATCTTCCTTGACGCGGTCTTTGCCGGTACCGCCGTCGATGGAAGGAAAGGGAGATGCGGTCTCCGAGCTCCGTGCCCCCGAACCGCGCGCCGTTGGGCTCTGTGTCCCCAGATTTCGTGTCCCCCTCGGGTCTCGTATCCCCTTCAGGCCCTGCATCTTCCTCAGGTCCCTCATCCCCAATAGGCTCAGCAGCCCCCTCGGGTTGCGCGTCTCCTCATAGCCCCATCCTCTCCGTCGTCATCACCCTCTACAACGTGGCGGCCTACCTGCCCCAGGCGCTCGCGTCGATCCGTGCGCAGACGCTCGCCGACTACGAGGTCATCCTGGTGGACGACGGCAGCGTCGACGGCACGGCGCAGGTCGCCCAGGGCGTCGCGTGCCAAGACGGGCGGTTCCGCTACGTCCGTCAGGAGCATTGCGGCGCGGCGGCGGCCCGCAACCGGGGCATGGGCATGGCGACCGGCACCTACCTGCTGTTCCTTGACGGCGACGACCTGTTCGAGCGGGTCATGTTCGGGCGGATGGTCGCCTGCCTCGACGAGAGCGGGGCCGACTTCTGCCTCTGCCGCCACCTCAGCTTCAACTCCGAGACGGGCGTCCCGATTCCCGACGGCTCGCCGCGCCTGCGGTTCAAGGGCTTGCAGGAGGCGCGGCGCTACCTGCCCGACCTGTGCCGCGCCGTCACCACGGCCCCGTGGGACAAGATGTACCGCAGGGAGTACGTCGAATCGGTACGGGTCGCCTTCCAGAGCATCCCCGTGAGCAACGACGTCTACTTCACGCTCGTGACGGCGGCGCTGTCGTCGCGGGCGTACTTCCTCGACGAGGTGCTCGTGCGCTACCGCGTGGGGTCGGGCACGAGCCTCCAGGACGGCAGGGGGAGGCATCCGACCTGCTCGATCCAGGCGCGCAGGGCGGCCTTCGACGAGATCGTTCGCCGCGGTCGGGGCGACGCGGTCGGCGACTCGTTCCGCTGCCAGTACGTCGGTGCGGTGTGGGGCATGGCGCGCGACGCGCGCGACCCTGGCGACATCGCCCTGCTCCTGGCGCTGTACCGCGAGATTGAGGGTTCGTTCGCGCGCGCGTGCGGCCCCTGCGTTGCCCTGCGGTTCGGGCCCAAGGAGCTCCTGAAGTTCTGGCTGCTGCGCTGGTGCTACCTCAACGTGTCGCCCCAGGGGCTCGCGTGGTCCGTCCGCGGCCAGCGTCGGGAGCGGACGGCCGGCCGCACGCCGCGGATCGTCGCGTGGGCGGGGGTACTCCGGCTCATGGCCGCGGCGGCGGTCGGGCTGTGACGGGCGCGGGGAGGCGGCTGCTGCTTGTGTGCCAGCGGTTCCCGTTCGACGACGGCGCCGTGGCGGCCGAGGCGTACCTCGAGACGGAGATAGGGCTGCTTGCCGAGCGCTTCGACGAGGTGCTCGTCATCGCCGACGCGATTGTGCCTGCGGCGGTTCCGACCGTCCCCCTTCCCGGCAATGTGCGCGCCGCGGGAATCGGGTGCGTGGTGCCCGGGGGCGTGTGCCGCGGGGGCGCGACGGGACCCGGTGCGGTGGGGTCCGCTGTGGCGGGCGGTTGGGCGGTTCCGCATGGGGATCGGCTGGCCGCGCGCGCATGCCGCGTCGTGGCGCGCACCGCGGCGCGCGCCGTTCGGAAGGTCGCGGGGGTTGGGGTGCGCCTGGCTCCGCCGCGTCCGATGCAGGCCGCCATCGCCCTGGAGCCGGCGTACTCCGGGGCGCGTGCGGCGAGCCGGGACGCTTTCGCGTTCGACGCCGCCCGCAGGCTCCTGCTGATCGAGGCGACGCTGCGCAGGCACCGTTTCGAGCCGACCCACTGCTACAGCTTCTGGTTCCTGGAATCGGCGCTGGCCCTGGCGTGGTACCGGGAGGCGCACCCGGGCGTCGTTGCGTTTTCGCGGGCGCACGGCTACGACCTCTACGAGGAGCGCAACCGGCTCGGCTACCTGCCATTTCGCGACTATCTGCTCGAGGGTCTCGACCGCGTCTTCCCATGCTCGCGCAACGGGGCGCGCTATCTCGACGGTCGCCACCCGGGCCACGGCGATGCAATCGCGCCGTCGTGCCTCGGGACGCCCGACGTGCCTGCCGAGGGGGTGTCGTCCGCCGGGAGCGGCCCCTTCCGGATTCTCTCCTGCTCCCGCATGGTCGACCTCAAGCGCGTCGACCTGATTGCCCGGGCGCTCGGCGTGCTCGACGCCGCGGGGGTCGCCGTCGCGTGGACTCACTACGGGGACGGCGCGACGATGGACACCGTGCGCGCCGTGACGGACCGGTATGCCGCGGTGCGTGCCGAGCTGTGCGGCCGCGTGCCCCACGCCGCCCTGCTTGACGCATATGCGAAGCGGCGCTTCGACCTGTTCGTCAACGTCTCGACGACCGAGGGGTTGCCCCTGTCCATCATGGAGGCGTGCGGGTTCGGCACCCCGGTCGTGGCGACCTCCGTGGGCGGCATCCCCGAGATTGTCCGCGACGGCGAAAACGGCTTTCTGCTGCCGCCCGACCTCGACGAGCGCATGCTGGCCGACGCCATCGTGCGGTTCATGGCGTTGGGGGAGGGGAGGCGCCTCGAGATGCGCCGTGCGTCCCGGCGTGTGTGGGAGGAGCAGTTCAGGGCGCGCGACAACGTGGCGAAGATGCTCGCGGAGGTCGGCGTGCGCTGACGGTCGGCGGACAGCGCCGGGCACGCGGAGGCTTGCGGCGACGCCGGGTGCGCGGGGATCCGGGCGCGTGGGGGAGCCTGGGGCTGGCGGGCGTCCGAACTTGGCGGATGTCTGAAAAATCACGCGTTGAGAACGATTACGGTCAGGTCCCGGAGGACCGCGGGACGGGCGGTGCAAGGTAGAATTTCGTAAACGCAAAACTAGTCCACGATCAAGCCCCATGCGGTTGTCTAACGCGGCTCCCCAATCGTACGTAACTGCTATTTTTTCAGACAACGCGGGCTCTGGCTTGTGACGGTGCCGGGCTGCGGACCGAAGAGCCGGGCTTGCGGCAAGAGCTGGGCTTGCAGCGGGGTCGGGCCGCGACGGGTCACAGATCGCGCAGTCCACATGTCGGACGCGGTTCATATGGGTGGGCCCTGATCCAAAATGGAAGCAAGGGCCCACCCACGGCATATCGCGAAACGAACCCGCCTAACGTTTCTAGCGCTGCGCCACAAGTCCGCCGCAGTAGAAACCGAGCGTGCATCCACCGCCTACGGCAAGGCCATACTGGTAGTGGTTGCCCACGATGGTGCGCAGCATGATTTCGCCCACCATATAGAGGCCTTCGACCGGTTCGTCATAGGAATTGAGCGCACGGCACTCGGTATCAACATAGAACGACGTTGCCGGGTTATAGGCGAACCACGGCGAGTTTTTGAAGGCATAGTAGGGCGGAGTGTCGAGCAGCCATGCCTCTCCGGTGCCCTCGCCGAGCAGGGTCGAGCGGCCGAAGAGGGAGTCGACGCCGTTGGCGGCAAGGTCTTCGTTGTATTTGCCAATCGACTCGGCAAGATGGGGAGCGTTGATTTTCTCCCCGAGCTCTTCGAGGGTGTCGGCGCTCACGAGCAGCTCCTCAACACTCGGATAGATGCCCAGGGGAGGACCGGCCTCGACAGCAGCGTCGTAACCCTTTCCGTCGATAATCTCCCAAGAGCAGATGCCGTCGACCGGATCGACGGGCTGTGCAAGCAGGGCGCGTGTGCGGTCGGGGCCCCAGTAGATGGATTCGTCAACGTAACGGTTGCCCTCGATGTTCACCTCAACGGCCCCGTACATGTAGAGCTCTGCGTAGGCGTCCATGGGGACGTGTCCGGGGTACTCGGCTTCGACGGCATAAAGCCAGGGGCGGCCATACATCTGGCAGCCAACCTGCATCGCAGCCCTGTGCATTTCGGCGGTGTGGCCTTTGCAGGAGTAAGCGGGAATGGAACTGCAGCCCACCATGCATTCTTCGAGCATCTCGGCATTGTGGGTGATGCCGCCTGAGGCGAGAATCACGCCTTTGTTCGCCTTGATGGAAAGGGGATTGCCGTCGGCGTCTTCGGCAAGGACGCCGACCACCGCGCCGGATCCATCAACATACAGGCGCTTACCGGTAGTCTCAAACTTGAAGGCCACCCCGGCGTCTTCTGCCGCCTGATAGATGAGGTCCTGATGCTGATGGGGATCGCAGGTGAGCGTGCGGGGGACGCTGCAGCCGGGCGAGAGGCTGACGACGCCCGTCCATTCGAGGCCGAGTTCATTGGTCACGAAATCATAGTATGCAGGGCTTTGTTCGGCGAAGACACGCAGAACGTCTTCCTTGCATGATTCGCCATAGGCCATGGTGTCGGCGACGAACTGGTCGATCGAATCTTCGATGCCGTTTTCTCGCTGCAGGGGGCTGTCGATGAACATGGTGTAGCCGCCGCAAATTGCCGTCGAGGACCCCAGGTTGTTTGACTGGCTTTCGAGTACGCAGACGTTTGCGCCCGCTTTGACGGCGCCGTTGGCTGCGGCGCATCCCGATCCGCCTCCCCCGACGATTACCACGTCGTACTCTTCATCCCATGCTTCGGGCATGAAGACGGCGGTCTGTGCCTCGTCGGCATGAGCGAGCGTGCCAGCGCCCATAGCGGTGATGCTGGCAAGTGTTGCCCCTTTAATGAAATTTCTACGAGTCGATTCCATAGATATCCCCTTCTATCATGGATTTTGCCATCTATTTGATGGCTGAAAAGAGTATATTTTTCCCAGGCAGTAATTGTCAAAAAAAGCATTTTTTGACAATTAACTGTCAATCATTGCTTTTCAGCGTGCTGCAGGGCTGAATGGGGCGATGTCCGGAGGTCGTATGAATGCTCAAAGTAACCGGGCCCTCTCCGATTCGATTTCGATTTCGTTTGCAAGCGACGTCCTTGCCCTTGTTCGCGACGAGTCGTTTGCGCGGTTATGGAAGCTCAGTTGCACCGAAGGTTTGCCATGGAGCAGCTTTCGGGAACTTGACCCTCCGGCGTGCTGCACGATTGAAGAGGCGTATGCCTTGATTGCAGCGTTGAGACATCGGGCGGCGTCGGTTATCCCGTTCGACAACTATATGCCTGAAGTCGCGGATTCCGATTGCTGGTACTTTGAGACGACGGGGATTCACCGCTCCCTCCGCAGCATTGTCTCCCTTGCCAAAGCCGGCTCTGAGCTCGACGTGCTCATGAAACGCTACGTCCCGATGCGACAGCGCCCGCTGCTGCTGGCGGAGGAGCTTTCGTCGCTTGCTGCGCGCGACGGCATCCAGATTGACTTGGGGAGGGTGCGCGATATCGTCTCGCGAATCGTAGGTCCCGAAGGACCTGAGGACCTGCTGATTGCGCGTGCGGCCGAACTGCTCGCCGATGCGATGAGATTCAAGGGCAGGAGGATATCCGCGGGGTTGATAGAGCTGCTTTACTCCGAGCTGACGGCAGGCATTACGCTCGATTCGGCATCTCTTGCGCGACGGCATCTTGTCGAACACAAAAAGCCGTCGGTGCTTTCTGATCCCGATGTGGCAGTCGCAAAGGTTGTGGAGTTGGCGAATGCAAAGGGACTCTGTGCACAGATGAACCCGATTATCAGGTCGGTTCTCATCAGTGGCATCTTTTGGGATTTTGATCCGTATCCTGTTGCGAATTCGCTGCTCGAGCTTATTGTTCGGGTCATTTTCTACCAAAACGAGGGCCTTCCGGTGCTCGGTTGGGTTCCCTATTCTGATGCCTTCGACCGCTGGCAACGCGGTGAGATTGCCCCTCCCCAGGTGAGCTGCAGGTGCCTCGAGAAAAATCCCGATTGCGGAGAGGGGTACGATTCGACCGACTACTTTTCCAACGAATTTAAGCTCATACGCATAGAGCTCGAACGTTTGGGGAGGCGTCTCAATTCTCTTGCCGAGGCTGACGAGGAGAATCGTAAAATACTCGGGGCAGCGAATAGGTTGAACGAACGCCAGCGTGAGGTGCTGCTGCTGTCTCTGCACAACCCGGGAAGCTTGGTCACGGTGGAGGACTACCGCGCAACCTACGGCGTCTCGTATGGAACGGCGCGCCAGGACCTTGTCGACCTCGTCGGGATGAAGCTGATGCATAAGACCAAGCGCGGACACGCCTACCTTTATGAGGCAACCCCGCTACTGCGTGACTACATGGCGAAACGTCGAGAATAGGAATAACAGACGCTAGAAAGCGGTGTTGGGACGTTTGAAAGCGCACCCCGGCAGCCCGAGAAAGGGTCTGCCGGGGTGCGCTTCGATTGCCAAGGCGGTGCTTCGTCCGATGGGACGAAAGCATTTTGCGGTTGCCCCGTTACAGCGAAGCTTACGCCTTGTTCTTGGCCACGCTCTGACCGGCGATGCGGCCGAAGGTGACGGCGCAGCTCACTGCGGTACCGCTGCCCTGGTAGAGCTTGCCGCGCCAGCCGGAGATGTTGGAGCCGGCTGCATAGAGGCCCGCAATCGGCTCGTCAAAGACGTCGAGCACTTGCATGTCGGTGGTAACCACGAGTCCGCCTGCGGTGTCGCACGTTGCCGGGACCGTCTTGGCGGCATAGTAGGGAGGATTGCTCACGGTGCCCAGGCCGGTCGTGCGGCCGAAGTCCTCGTCGACGCCGGCCTCCATCATCTCGTTGTAGTGCGCCACAGTCTCTGCGAGGGTCGCCGGATCGAGGCCGAGTTGTTCGGCCAGACCCTCGATGGTGTCGTCCTTGAAGATGGTGCCGTTGGCAATTTCCTGCTCGCACCCCTCGGAGACGGCGGGGACGCAGATGGTCTGACCGCCCATGTCGGTGATGGTCTGGTCCCAGATGGACCACACGTATCCGCCGTCCTGTTCGGCGATGAGCGGCGACTGGAGTTCGTAGTACAGGTCCTCGGCCATGTGGCGTTTGGCGTCGGAGGACACGAAGATGCAGGGGAGCTTCCAGATGGCGATGACCATGCAGGGCCACATGGTTTCGCTCTGCTGGGTACCGATGGTGTCGGCCTGGGTGATCCACATGTTGCCGATCTTTGCCCCCACGCCCATGCCCATCTTGATGCCGTCGCCCTGCTGGCGCGAGGAGCCGAACGAACCACCGGTTGCCAGGTCGGGCTTGAAGCTCTTGATCCACTCCTTGTTGCGGGAAAAGCCCGCTGCGCAGAGCACCACGCCGGCGTTCGCCTTGAACGTCCCCTTGTCGGTGACGACACCCACCACGGTGCCGCCGTCGTCGCTTGTGACGAGGCGCTCGGCGGTGGTTTCGAAGAACTCCTCGACGCCAAGTTCGACGCTCTTGTCGTAGAGGACCGTCATGATTGCATGTCCCGACTGCTCGTTGGTGACGGCGCCGCGCGCGACGGCGGGGGTCACATCCTCGTAGGAGGCCTCGTTGCCAGACATATAGAGCAGCTCGGGCGGGAACTCGCAGCCCATGTCGATGAGCCACTTGAGGTTGTCTGCCGCGTTCTCTACCCAGATGTCCATGAGGGCGGGGTCTTCAAAGCCGCCGCCCACGGCATCGATGTACTTGCGCCATTCGGCCTTGGAGTCGCTGATGCCGGCAGCCTCCTGCACGACGCTTTCGGCAGCCATGAACACGCCGCCGCTCAGAGAGGTGCCGCACAAGAACGGGGTTGCCTCGTACTCGATAACGGCGACGCTGCAGCCGGCTTCTGCCGCCTCGATTGCAGCGGAAAGCCCCGCTCCGCCGCCGCCCACGACGACGACGTCGTATTCGTGGTCGAAGGTTGTCTCAGATTCGCGTGTTGGTTTTGCGGCGGCCTTGCTCGGCGATCCGAACTGGCTTGCCCCGATGGCCAGCCCGCCGATGCCGGCTGCCGCCCCTGCCAAGAACTGCTTGCGGGAAAGGCTTGTTTCGCACATATGACTCCCCTTTGAACGGCGACGCCCCTTATACGTCGCGTTGAGAAAATAGTACTCTCGACAAATAGTACAGTCAACAAATAGTTAGTGCGGCAAACTATTTATCCGGGAAGAGGCGAAACGGTGTGGCGAGCGTCGCCCGGGGCGAGCGCGTTCTAAAAAGCGTATTGCCGGGTTGGACGAGCGGGTGGATGAGATGACGAGTTGGCGGTGTGGTTAGCGAGAGGAAGTTAATACCGCATAGATATGCTGGGCAACTTCGGCAAGCGGTGCGATCATGTGGTCGGGAGTATCGGCGTAGAATGCATCGTTCATCAAAGTGAGGCGAGTGTGCGCCTTTGCAAAGGTGCCGCCATCTTTCTGCTCGGACGGGTTTAGCACGGCGCGATAGCCACGACGATCGTGGGATTCCTGAACGAGTTCGACCATCCCTGCGTTTGCCAGGATGCCAACCGCGCCCGAGACGGCGCTGAGCTCGAGCGCGAGTCGTTGAGATATGTCGCCAACCCGGCAGCCGGACTCCGTTTCGGAGAGCAGAAGGAGGATGCGAAACTTTGTGAGGGAGAGCCCAAATTCTTGTTTGAGGCAGGTGCTCCAGAGCTGGTGAAGGATGACCAGCGTTGTCATATAGAAGGCTTGTACAGGACTGTCGCTTTTGACGGCGGTATGGCCGGAAAGCTTTTCAAAGGGATACTTCGTGCTTTCCAGAACAAGGTCAATTTGGCTATCCGTCAACCCCGACCAGGCCTGGGCGAGCGTCGATTCGATGCTCGCGGACGCCGCACGCAAGGTCGACCTGCCTTCCTCGTCAAGTTCCACGGTGATGGCGCGCCGGTCATCGGCCGGCCGTGTTCTCAAGATTAGGCGACGATCGGACAGCTTGTTGAATGCGCAGGTAATCCCGCTTGGCTTCAAGATGAGCAGGTTGGGAAAAGCGCTGCCCGGAAGGCTTCCTCCGGCCGCCGCCAGTTCGAGCAGGATGCGGTACTGCGTCATGGTCAGGCTATGCTCCGCCTCAAGACGCTTTGACATACGGCGGTTGAGCTCCGAAAAGACGGTTAACCAACACGTGTCGAAGGTGATGGGGGTGCGCTGCGCCATACCTGCCGTTCCCGTGGAATTCCGGTACCGATGTTTCTTGCCAGTCGGTCATGGTACCAGAAGAGTCGGGATGCAGCGGATGGAACCGGATTTCTGAACAGAACCCCGCTTTTCGACACGCCCATTCTCCACTGCGTCATGCAATCGTCGCGCCGTGTCAACGAAAACCGCTCTGTATGGCCAAAAACCGCGATCGTGAAGACCATCGTCTGGGCCGGGCTATCTCCGACCTGCCCAAACGATGCCCGACGCCGTCCTCGCGTCGGCCGAGGCGCCGGCTGGGCGAGACGCCACCTGCGGTTTTCCCGCGCCCGGGCCGGTGGGCCCCGGCGGATGCTCTTCACGATCGGCACTTTTGGCCAGCGCGGGCCGATTTCGCTGACACGAGGCGGCCCTTGCCCCTGTGGACCGTATATGCAGACGTGGGTCCGGCCCGGGTCGGCGCGCGATTCGGGGCCGGCGCGCGGCCCGAGGGCAGCGTGCGACCTGGTGGGACCTTGCCGCAAAGGGGCACGGAGAGCCTCCGCCCTCCGCGCCCCTTGCGCTGCCGGTTCTGGCCCGCTTCCCGCCACCGGGTGCCGACCCGCTCTGTGCGGTCGGCCCCAGCGGCCGGTTTCCGGCTTTCGGCTTCCGGGCTTACTTGCCCAGGTACTCCTTGATGTACTCGATCGACATCATGCCGCTCGTGAGGGCGTAGCCGCAGGTGGCGCCCACGTAGTCGGTGTAGGGATACGAGAAGTAGCCGCCCGAGTCCTGACCGGCGACGTACAGGCCGGCGGGAGCGGGCTTGTTGTCCTGGCCGATGGCCTGCATGTGGCTGTTCACCTTGATGCCGTTGAACGTGCCGTCGATGGGCGAGATGACGCGCACGGCGTAGAAGGGGCCCTCTGTCAGCGGGTGCAGCAGCTCGGGGCGCTTGCCGAAGGGCACGTCCTCGCCGGACTCGATGGCCGCCTGATAGGTTGCGAGCGTGTCGGCGTAGGTCTCGGGGTCGAAGCCGGCCATCTCGCCGAGCTCCTCGAGCGTGTCGGCCTTCCAGGCCTGGCCGTAGGCGATGGCGGCATCCATCTCGTCCTGAATCGTGTAGTACGACGGGACCAGGATGCGCTCGCGCATCTTGTACTCGGCGATGATGTCCTCGCCCAGGATCTCATGCACGCCGCTGTTGAGCAGCTTGTCGAAGTCGGCCTGGGTGAAGATGATGTAGCTCGACCCGACGCGGCGCATGCCCGATGCGCCACGGGCGAGGGCGTGGGTGATGCAGTAGGTCTCGTCCATGTAGCGCGCACCGGCGGGGTCGACCATGAGGAAGCCGGTCTGGTTGAGGAACTTCATGTAGCCGGCGTAGAAGTCGAGCACGTCGTTGCTGCAGAACTCGGCCAGGTGCGGCGAGACCTCGGTCGACAGCACGCAGCCGGCCTCGCGGCACATGTTGACGCCGTCGCCGGTGTTGGTGGCCACGCCGTTGAGGTAGAAGTCCGACGAGCCCAGGATCTCCTCCTGCATCGCCTTGTTGCCGCCGAAGCCGCCGGTGCACACGAGCACGGCCGGGGCGTTGACGGTGACCTTGGTGCCGTCCTGCTTGGTGGCGGTGACGCCCTTCACGACGCCGTCCTCTACGACGAGGCCGTTGGCCGGGGTGCTCAGCAGAAGCGTCGCACCGCCGGGGACGATGTAGTTGTCCCACAGCACCTGGAACTTCTCGGTGCCCTTGCCGTAGTCGTGCGCGATGCTCGTGCCGCTCGTGGCCTTGGGGGCGGCGAAGCCGGGCAGACCCTGCTCCTCCCAGTGGTCCTGCAGCCAGTCGATCATCTGGCCGGAGTGGTCGAGGATGTTGTAGACCAGGCTCGCGTCGATCTTCCAGTAGGCGTAGTCCATCATGTTGGTGAACACCTCGTTCACCGTGACCTCGTTGCCCACCTCGGCGTCGAGGCGGCTCTGCACGGCGAGGGCGCCCGTGGCGCACGAGCCCTCGCCCGAGATGCGCTCGCACTTCTCGAGGACGACGCCTTCAGGCCCTCCTCGACGGCCTTGAGCGCGGCGGTGGTGCCCGCGGTGCCGGCGCCCACGATGCACAGGTCGGCGTCGTAGGTCTCCTCGGCCTCGACGGCGGGGGTCGCCTTGGCGAAGCCGGCCAGGTTGGCGCCGGCCTGCTCGAGCGCCTTGGCGACGGCCTAGGTCACGGCGGCGGCGGTCATGGTCGAACCGGTCACCGTGTCGACGAACAGCGACTGCTGCTCGACGACCTCGCCGGGGATGCGCGCGGTCGCGACCTCGTAGAAGCCGGGTGTGTCGGAGCACGAGAGCACCTCGACGGCGGTGATGGAGGTCTCGTCGACGGTGACCTGGACCTGGGTGGGCTCGATGATGGCGGGGCTGCCGAAGCGCTCTCCCTCGATGCTGCCCTCCTTCCACTTGCCGAACGCCTCGCCGGTGTAGGTGCCCGGCGTCATTGCCTGGGCGATGGACGCGGGGTCGAAGGCGGGCATGGCGCTCGGGTCGCCGCCGGCCTGCTCGACGCAGTCGGACACGGCGTTGATCACGGCGAAGGAGCTGAGGGTGGCGCCCGACACGGTGTCGACGTTCACGGTCTGCCCGGCGATGATGGCCTGCGGCAGGACGGTCAGCGGGACGTAGCTGATGTCGGCGGTCTCGGAGTGGCTGACGACCTCGATGCTCTCGATGGCGTCGGCGGTGAAGGTGACGGCAACCTCGACGGGGCCGTTTTTGCCCGTGGCGCTCGCCTGGTAGGTCCCCGCGGTGTAGCCGGCGGCCGCGGGGGCAGCCTCGGCCTCGGCCGGCTCCTCGGCGGCTTCCTCGGCAGCGGCCTCGTCGGCGCGCGCCTGCGGGGCGTTGGCGAGGACCGAGGCGCCGATGACGCCCAGACCGGCGACGCCGGCGCCCTTGAGGAAGGTCCGGCGACCCATCGAGGTGGGGTCGCAGGTGTGCAGGATTGCGTCGTGCTGTGCGGTAGAGCTCATGGTTCCCCCTTCATTGCTAGAATGTACCTGACGGATGGAACGGGTGGAGCACTCTGCGAGTGTGCATCCGGCGGGACGTGCCGGTCTCCCCATGCCAATGGTGAGATTGGGCGCACCTCACCATTGGCATGTGATTTTTCGCACAGGCCTTGACGGCGGCGGGGCTTGGGCGGCGGTTTTGGAAGAGGGGATGGGGAGCGGTTGCGAGGAGGTGCCGGGATGACAGCGGTGCCCGAAGCGCTGGGGGCGTCGGGATCGAGGGAGGCGGGCGCCGCAGCGTCCGGTTCCGCGCTCGCGCTGCTGGTTGTGGGGATGTCGTTCTTCTGGCAGTTCCTGCGCGACGCGAACAGCATGACCCTCTTCGTTCCCTGTGCGCCGTTCGGCGCGTCCCTCTCCCCGCGCATGCTGGTGCTGGCGTTCTATGCGCTGGCGCTCGTGTCGGCCTGCGTGCTGTCGGCGAGCTCGCGCGTCCGGTCCGCCTTGGTCCGTCCTGCGCCGCTTGCCGTTCTGGGGGTGCTTGCGACGGCGCTCGGCGCGGGGGTCCATGCGGCCGACGCGTTCGGCTGGGCAGCCGGTATGGCGGTGGCCGCCGTCCAGCTTGCCGAGGCGTGTCTGCTCGCCCTGCTGTTCGCCGCCCTGACGGCATTTTGGGCCGGCGTGTGCTCGGAGATGATGGAGGGGGGCGACCAGCGGGCGACGTGGGGCGTCCTCGGCTCCTCCCTCGCAAGCCTGGTGTTCTCGTTCGCCCTGTTCACGCTGATGCCGGTCAAGTCCCTGTTCCCGCTGGCCATCCCCTTGGTGGCCGCCTTGCTCGCCGCGCTGTACGGGTTCAGGTTCTCCGGGCGCGCTGGCGGGGACGGGCGAGGCAGTGGATGTGCGGCCGGTTGCGACCGGGGGTCCCGCCGTCGTGCGGCGGCGTGCTCGGCGCAGACGGCCTCCGGAGGTCGCGCCCTGCGCCTGTGGCGCCCCGCGCCGGCGCAGGCCCTGTTCGCCGTGTTGGTGGGGGTGCTCGTCATCTCGACGTGCGCGAAGGGCATGTACGACGTCCTCGTCGCCGGCAGTATCGACACGAGCATGCAGCTCAAGCACTTCATCACGATTGCCGAGCTTGCGGCCATCATGCTCGTCTGCCTGTGCGCGGCGGGCGTCGAGCGCCTGGCGTTTCTCGGTTGGGCGGTTCTGACGGGAGGTCTGGTCACCGGTCTTGCCCTCATGTCGTTCACGGGCTCGGCGACCATCATGCAGGTCGGCCTGGGGACGGTGGCCGCCGCGCGCACCTGCTGCGAGGCGTTCGTGTTCATCCTGGTTGCATCGCGCGGCGCCGGGGGTCGGGCGCCCCGGCTGGCGCTCCGCGCGTTCGCGGTGCCCGAGCTTGTCGCCTGCCTCGTGGGGTACGGCCTGCTGCCGGCCGCGTTGACCGCCGCGGGCAGCGAGGGCGTGGGGGCGCTTGTGGGTTTCGTGTCCGTCGGCCTGGGAGTCGCCGTCGTGGCCTGCGCGTTTCTGCTCATGGCGTCGTTCGCCCTGCGCGGGCTCGACGGGCAGGGCGATGCCGGTGCCGGGGCTCAGCGGGTGGATGCCGCCGCCGGGGTCGATGCCGGTGCGGACGTCCCCGGCCGCGTTCTGGCCGACCGGGCGCCGGGCGACCGGGGCGAGGTTGCGGGGCGCATCGAGGCGCTGGGGGAGCGCTGTGGTCTCACGCCGCGCGAGCGCGAGGTGGCGGCGTACGTGTTCCGCGGATACAGCGCCAAGCGCATCGCCGAGATCGACTGCGTCTCCCTCAACACGGTGCAGACGCACACGCGCAACGTCTACCGCAAGCTCGGCGTGCATTCGCGCCAGGACCTCATCGATCTGGTGGAGGGCTCGGCGGAAGGCTGAGGCCTGCAATCTCGCGACGCCGGCACGGCCTCGGCCCGCCGCGACCCCGTCACCGGCCCGCCTGCCGTGTGCCGCCGGCCGCCGCGAAAACTTATGCGAAAGCCTGGCACGGAATTTCGGGCAAAAGCGTGCCAGGCTTTCGCATAAGGTTCTGCGCGCGGATGCGTCTGCCTCTCCGGGCGCGTCTCGGCGTGCGGCCCCGCGTCCCGCCCCGCAGTCTTACACGCGTCTGTCAATTTATATCGGAAATATAGGATGTAAGCGAAAAAACGTCTATAATATCCGACGTAAGATGGTTCATAGCACCGATGTCCTGAGATGTCTTTTGCTTGTTCCGCATCCCCTTCTGCCCTGCGATTTGCGAGGTGGGCCTATGAAACGCCCCGTCCCGGTTCGGACCAAACTTTGTGCCAAGCGCATCGGCGAGAGCCTTGCGAGTTGGCGCCGCATGCTCATGATTCCGTCTCAGGAGCTCGCCGACCGCGCCGGCGTCTCGCGCGAGACGATTTCCCGGCTCGAGAACGGGGACCCGTCCGTGAGCTTCGCCACGGTCCTCAACGTCTGCGGGGTGTTGGGTATCCTCGACCGCGTGGAGGACGCCGTCGACCCGTACGAGACGGACCTGGGGCGCGCGCGGGCGGACCAGCTGATTCCCCAAAGGGTGAGGAAGTAGCGCATGCAGCCGATGGCGGACGTGTATCTTGGGGATGACGCGGTCCTCGTGGGACGCGCGCGGTTCGTGCTGCGCCGCGGTCAGGTCACGACGTCGTTCACGTACGACGAGGCGTACCTTGCCCGTCCCGACGCCTTTGCCATCGACCCGGCGCTTCCCCTGGCGGGACGCGTCGGTTTCGCGGCGGGGTTGCCGGGCGCCTTTTCCGACAGCGCTCCCGACCGTTGGGGCGTCGGCTCATCAGAAGGGCGTCCGCGCGCGTGCCCGACGAGGTTGACTACCTTCTGGGCGTGTACGACCGGACCAGGCAGGGCGCCCTGCGGTTCAGGATTCCGGGGGAGACGGCGTTCTGCACCGAAGGCGCCGAGGTCCCGCCTGTTGTCTGGCTGCCGAGGCTCCTTGCGGCGTGCCGCGCGGTGCTGACGGAAGGGGACGCCGGCGACGAGGTCAAGTGCCTGCTTGACGCCGGTTCCTCAACACTGGGGGGCGCCCGCCCCAAGGCGACGGTCGATGACGGCGGCGATTTCTATATCGCCAAGTTCCCGGCCCCGGCGACGACCACGACGTGATGGCATGGGAGAAGACGGCGCTCGACCTTGCCGCGTCATGCGGTTTGACGGTGCCCGATTCCCGGTTGGTGCGCATAGGGGGAGAGGCGGTGCTCCTGACGCGGAGGTTCGACCGCGACGGGGGCGGCCGCCTGCCGTATCTCAGCGCGATGAGCCTGTTGGGTGCCCGCGACGGCGAGGCGCGCGACTACACCGAGGTGGCCGAGGCCCTCGCGTCGTTCGTGGGGGATCCCGAACGCGACCTTGAGGAGCTGCTCGAAAGGGTGGCCTTCTCGATTGCTGTTAACAATACCGACGACCACCTGCGCAACCACGGGTTTCTCCGCGCGGGAGGCCGCTGGCGCCTGTCCCCCGCCTTCGACGTCAATCCCAATCCTGACGACTGCGCGCAGCGCGTCACGGCGGTCTTCGGGGAGTGCGGGGGCGGCCAGTCGCGGGCCTTGGCGGAGGCCGCCCCCTATTTCGGCCTCGATGCCGGAAAGGCGCGCGGCGTTGTCGGCAGGGTCCTGGGAGCAGTTGGGCGCTGGTGTGCGGTTGCCCGTCGCAACGGCTGCGCGGAGGCCGAGATCTCCCGGTTCGGTCGGGTGTTCGATGTGCGGGCGGGGGAGCTCAAGGGGGCGTTTGGGGTGTAGGACGGATGCAGTGGGCTTGCGGTCGGCCCACTGCTAAGACTTACGCGAAAGCCTGGCACGGAATTTCGGGCAAAAGTGTGCCAAGCTTTCGCGTAAGGTTCTGCGCGCGGATGCACCTGCCCCGGGGGCGTCCCGGCGTGCGGTCCCCCGTCCCGCCCCGCCCTCCGCATGCTTGTGGAGCGTTGCGGGGGTTCGTGCGCGGTCGTCCCATCGGGCCGCTTCCCTGGGCTATACTGAACCCCTGAGCGATTTGCATGGGCTCGGGCGGCACCACGCCGTGAACCTGGTCAGGTCCGGGAGGAAGCAGCCATAAGCGGCCTCTGGTGGGTGCCCGAGCCTATGCAGGTCGCTTTTTTCGTCTCGGTAGGCCGGTTGCAAGCAGGCGGGCGCGCCGCAAACGGGGGCTGCGCGCCGTCGCCGCACGCACGCGTTGCATGACGGAGGGTCGCGCCCATGAACCCCATCGAGTATCTCGTCAACCTGATTCAGGACCCGCGCGCCGCAATCGCCGGGTGGATCACCACGCTCGGCGCCGTCTGGGTGTACGCCCCGCTCTTCCTCATCATCTTCATCGAGACCGGCGTCGTGGTCATGCCGTTTCTGCCGGGCGACTCGCTGCTGTTCGCGGCGGGCGTGTTCGCGACCGACGGCGGCGGCCTGAGCCTGCTGCCGCTGCTCGTCACGGTGTGGTGCGCCGCCATCCTGGGCGACCAGTGCAACTTCGCCATCGGCCACTTTTTCGGGCAGCGCATCATCGCGTCGGGCAAGGTCAAGTCGATGACGCCCGAGCGCATCGCCAAGTCGCAGGCGCTGCTCGACAAATGGGGCCCGCTCGCAGTGTTCCTCGGGCGCTTCTTCCCGTTCATCCGCACGTTCGTGCCGTTTTTGTCGGGCATGGGCGGCATGCACTGGCGCCACTTCGTGATCTGGAACGTCCTCGGCGGCATCACCTGGTCGTCGCTGTTCGTGCTGCTCGGCTACTTCTTCGGCGGCGTGCCGTTCGTGCAGGAGCACTTCGAGCTCGTGCTCGTGCTCATCATCGCCATCTCGGTGGTGCCGGCGGCCGTCGGCGCGATCAAGGGCTGGCAGGCCAAGCGCCGCAAGGCGAAGGCGTCCGGGCGGCACTTCTCGGAGGAGGGCGGCGCGCCCGGCGCCTCCGCTGTCGCCGAGAACCCCGCCGATCCCGACGCGCGGTAGTCCCGTGGCCGTCTCGCCGCACCCGGCGTCGCCCGCATCGGGGACCGCTCGGGAGTCCGCCGTCCACTACGTCGACGAGCCCATCGTGTTCGAAGGGTATGCCGACGACTTCGAGCGCAGCGTCTCCGCCGTGCAGTTCTCGCTCGACGACGGCGCCACGTGGACGTCCTATCCCATGCGGGGCGCCCTCGGAGACCGCGGGGTGCGCTGGTCGTTCTCCTACACGCCGGGCAGGCCCGGCCGCTACCTGCTCAAGGCGCGCGCGGTCGACGGCGACGGCGTCCCGTCGTCGCTCATCTCGAGCTACGCGTTCGAGGTGCTCGACGCGCGGGGCGACGTCTACGGCAGCTTCGGCCTGCGGGCGGTGGGCGGCGGCTCGCTGCGTGAGGCCATGGTGTTCCGCTCGCGCGAGTTCTCGCACATCACGGCCGAAGAGGCGACGTTTTTGGTGAACGCCCTGGGCGTGCGCTCGGTGTACGACATCCGCAACAAGTGGGAGGTAGCCAAGCACCCCGAGCCATGCCTGACCGGCGTGAAGATGGTGGCCGTGGAGCCCTCGACCGAGCACCGCCAGTCGAACGCGCGCCGGCGCCTGGCGGCCGGCGTCATCGGCGAGTACGGCGCGCCCGGCGAGCGCATGTGCGCCAACTACCGGCGCTACGTGCGGGAGTACCCCCTCATCGGCATGGTGCTGCGCTCGATGGCGGTCGAAGGCAGGCCGGCCCTGGTGCACTGCAAGAACGGCAAGGACCGCACCGGCGTGCTCTGCGCGACGCTGCTGCGCATCGCGGGGGCGTCGGACGAGGAGGTCATGGCCGACTACCTCTCGACCAACAGGGTGAACGCCCGGCAGAACGAGCGTGACCTGGAGCGCATGGGGGCGGGCATGACGTCGGACGAGCGGAGGATCCTCGCGTCGTTCATCGAGGCGCGCCCCGCCTACCTGCAGGCGTTCTTCGACGAGATCGACGCGGTCTATGGCTCGTTTGCGCGCTACATAGCCGACGGGCTGCGTCTGACCCCCGAGCAGTGCGACCGCCTGCGCGCCATGGTGGCGCTGCGGTAGGGGCCCGCGGCCTGTGGGCGTTTCGTGGCCGACGCTCTGTTGGCGACGCAAGGGGTCCCGTTCGTGCGCGTCGGGCTGCGGAGGCGCGGTGCCGGGGCGCCGTTTGGTAGGATGGAAGGCGTCGAAGCGAAGTCTGTCGCCATATTTCTCACGTGAGGAGCAACCCAATGGACGAGAGCATGGATAGCATGAGCTTGAACGACGAGGGCAGGGGCCCGAACGGGCGTGCCGTCGCTGCCCTGAGCCCGCTGGTGGGCGCGCGTCCGACCCGCCGGGCCTTCGTTGCCGGTGCCGCCTGCGCCGCCGCGGCGTGCGCCCTGGCTCCCACCGCCTTCGCCGAGGAGGCCGCGTCCGGCGCCTCCGACGGCCCGGCGGCCGAGATCGTCATCTTCCACACGAACGACACCCACGGCTACCTGCAGGGCGACGGGGAGTCGACCGTCGGTATCGACCTGGTCGCCGGCGTGCGCGACGCCACGCCCAACGCCCTGCTCGTCGACGCGGGCGACGCCACGCAGGGCATGCCGCTCGCCTCGATCGACAAGGGCGCTTCGGTTGTCTCACTCATGAGCGCGGCGGGCTACCAGGCCATGTGCCTGGGCAACCACGAGTTCGACTTCGGCCAGGACAACCTGATCGCCAACGCCGGCGCGGCCACCTTCCCCTTCCTGGGCGCCAACGTGCTCAAGGACGGCGCCCCGCTGCTCGCGGGCGTGACGAACGCCGCGGGCGAGACGCTCGACGGCTGTTCGACCGTGCTCGAGTGCGCAGGCAGGCGCATCGGTGTGTTCGGCATCGCGACCACGGCGACCGCGACCTCGGTCAACCCGGCGTTCGTGTCCGACCTCGAGTTCGCCGACGAGATCGCCGCGGCCGAGGAGCAGATCGCCGCGCTGTCCGCGCAGGGCGTCGACGCCATCGTGGCGCTGTGCCACCTGGGCGACGGCCCCGTGCCCTGCAAGGCGGTCGACCTGGCGGCCGGGCTTTCCGCCGACGCGGCGGCGAAGCTGGCGGCCATCGTCGACGGCCACAGCCATACGGTCGAGAACGAAGAGGTCAACGGCGTGCTGGTGGTTCAGACCGGCTGCAACGGGGCGAACCTGGGCAAGCTGACGCTCGCCTTCGACGAGGACGGCACGGTGAACGCGTCCGAAGAGCTGCTCGACGCCGCCGCCTGCGCCGCGATCGCGTCCGCCTCGACCGACGTCGCGGCCGACCTCGAGGCCGTGACCGCCGACCTCAACGTCCTCATGGGCGAGGTGCTGTTCTCGAACCCCACGACGCTGTGGGCGGGCTGGCTCTCGGAGACCGAGATCGCCGCTCCCACGCGCATGGTCGAGACCAACTTCGGCGACGTCGCGACCGACGCGCTGCGCCAGGCGGCGCAGACCTGGCTGCGGGAGACCGCGGGCGACGCGAGCACGCCCGTGGTGGCGCTCGAGAACGGCGGCGGCATCCGCTCCGCCCTGCCGCGCGGCGAGGTAAACCTGGGCCACCTGGTCACGGCGTTCCCGTTCTCCAACACCGTCGTGCTCAAGACGGTGACGCCGGCCGTTCTGCGCGAGGTCTTCGAGGGCGGGCTCGCCCTCACGGCCGGGCAGGACGCCGCCACGGGCATGCTGCTCCAGCAGACGGTCGCCGGCAGCTTCCTGCAGCTTTCGGGCTGCACCGTGACGTGCGACCCCAATGCGGAGGCGGGCCAGCGCGTGCAGCAGATTGTGCTCGACGGCGCCGCGGAGCCGCTCGACCTCGCTGATGCCGAGACCCCCATTGTGCTCGCGTCGAACACCTACGTCATGGCCGGCGGCGACGACTACGCCGCGCTCGCCGGCATCGAGCAGCTGGCCGAGATCGGCGGCGAGCTCGAGACGATCCAGGGGTATCTGGAGGAGCTGGCAGGGGCGTCCGACGTTGCCGGTGCGGACTCGACGGCGGCGTGCCTGCCGCTCTTTGCGGGCACCGAGGGACGCCTGCAGCTGCGCGGCGGCTACGAGCCCGCCCCCTGGACGGCGACGCTGCGCCTGGTGGGGGCCGACGGGGCGCCGCTCGCCGACTACGGCATCGCCCTGCAGGTCGACGGCGGCGACGTGGTCGAGGTGGCGTCCGACGCCAGTGGCCTGGTCTACCTCGAGGTCGCGGACGGACCGCACGCGGTGTGCGAGGCCCCGGCCGACCCCTCGATTGCGATGCCCGAGGTGTACGTCGACAACTACATGGGCTACGGCCTCGTCGAAGACGACCTGCGCACGTTCCCACAGATCATGGTGATGGGCGTCTAAGCGACGACGGGTGCCTAAACGGCGCCAGGAGACGGACATCTGGCGGCGTCAGAGGCGGACGGTCCGGCTTGCCTGCTCGTGGGGCGGGCCGGGCCGTTCCCGTTCGCCCGGGCTATTCTCACCTGCCTGGGCTATTCTCGCCCACCGTTCATTTTCTGCCGAAATGGCTATCAAAAGTTGAGTTGACAACCAGTAGGCCTGATATTGAACGATGTGCGGGTCTTTGCTGTTGCGTGTTGGGCCCCTCTTTTCGCTTAGGAAGCGCACGGGTAAGGAGAGGGAGAGCAAAAGCGCTGGTCAGGCATGGTATATGCATAACCAATAGCGCGCCGGTGCCCTTTCGCCTGACCATATGGCGGGGCAATGCCCGGCGACGGGCAACCCAATCCGTTCAATATCGCGGCCAGTGGCTTATCAGTCAAAGATTGATAGCCAAATCAGGCGAAATTGAACGCTCGGACCGTGACGGCCCCTCTCGCTGCCGTGGATGCTCACCTCTGCTTTGCTCCCGACCTTAATTTCCCTTAATAGATTTGCCCCGGGTCGATCCGCATGCTACATTCGTAGCGAAGCGGTCCACGCTTCAGCGACGACGGGCCAAGGGAAGGGGTGCGCCATGGGTGCCATCTCGAGAAGGTCGTTCGTTTCTAACGCGGTTTCGGGCGCCGGTGCCGCCTTGGGCGCGGGCGCGCTCGCCGGGCTCGCCGGCGCGGGGGCGCTCGGCGCGCTGCCCGGCCT
>DBEYOB010000182.1:0-2017 GCA_048173955.1 Coriobacteriales bacterium | reverse complement strand
GACCTCCCTCTGTGGCGCCCTGCGCCCACTCCGCATCGGCCGCGGCCGGCGCTGCGTCTCAACTTGTCGCCAACGCACCCCACCGTCGCGCCTCGACGTGATACCGTATGAGCCGTCAAATCCGACCCCGCGCGAAGGCGGGGACGGGATGCGGCGACCCCGAGCCGCAAGAGACGGCAACGGCGGCAAGCGATCGAGGTGCGGTATGGCCATGGTCCTCAACGGCGGCAAGGCTCCCGGCGCGGCGGCGCGCGACTGGCGCGTCGCGGTCGGTCTCGCCTCGATGTACATCTGGACGTGGCTTCTGTACTGGGGCGGCGCTTTGTCGTTGCGCGCCTCGACGATGGAGCTGGTGAACGTCCGCTGGGGCGCCAACGTCGTCGCCTGCGCCGCGGCATGCGGCCTCGCCGCCTTTGCCGTGAGACGCTGGTGCACCGGCGAACGCCTCATGGGCATCCTCCACGTAGCCGGACCCGTCTGCTGTCTGGCGGGGACGCTGCTCAGCGTCGGGCTCGTGCTCGACCCGACGCCGGAAGGGGCGCTCTTCACGCTGGCGGCGGTCGTTGACGGTGTGTTTACCGGCGCGGGGGAGGGCCTTCTGCTGTGCCTGTGGTGCAAGGTCACCTCGTCGACGGGAGTGCGCTCCGCCCTGCTCTACAACGTGGTCGCGCTCGCCGCGGGCGGGTTGCTGTTTCTGGCCTGCAACGTCGCGCCGTCGTGGGTGTCGTTCGCGGCGAGCGTCCTGTGCTCGGTCGCCGGATTCGCCTGCTCCCGGCCGAGCGTGCTGAAGGGGCTCGCCGTCCCGGAGCCCGCGGTCCTGGATGCGGCCGCCGCGAGGGACGCTGCCGCGGGGGACATCGACCCGGATGGCGCCGCCTCGGACGCAGCCGCCGCGCCCGGTCCCGCCGCAATCGGCCCCGATCCCGCTGCGCCCGACGCCGTGGCCGACGCCAGGTCGCGGCGCGTCCGGTTCGTGCCGGCCGACCGCTCCGTGCGCATGCTTCTCGCCATCGCGCTCGTGTTCGGCTTTTCGTGCGGGTTCATGAACGCCTCGTTCGAGGTCGTGCCCAAGGAGCTCTACTGGGTGTCGTGCTGGGGCGTGGTGGTCGGGACGATCCTCGCGTCGGCACTCACCCTCGTGACGGCCTTCGCCCTCAAGATGGACGCCTGGCAGCTGGCGTTCCAGACCGCGCTACCGCTCATGGCGCTCGCGTATATCCTGTTCCCCTACGACCTGTTCCACTACATCGGCCCCGGCGTCCACGCGCTGGGCTACCAGTACTTCTTCATCACGTTCTGGTCGCTGCTCGGCTCGCGCCAGCTCGAACGCTCGGGCGAGGCGGGCGGCTCGGTGTCGTTCGGGCTGTTCGTCATCCAGACCGGGGCTGTGCTGGGGCTCGCGCTGTGGAACGTCGCGTGCGCGGGCATCGGGGACGACGGGCTGCGCATCGTCTCGAGCGTCGCGGCGCTGGCGATACTGTTGGTCGCCCTGCTGTTCGAGCGGCCCCGCTTTGGATGGGGCAACGTGCGCCCCGGCGTTTCCCCTGCGCACGACGTGCCCGCGGCGCCGACCTACGACGAGGTTCTCGGGCGCATCTGCGAAAAGTTCGGCCTCTCGCCCCGCGAGCGCGACGTGTGCGCGCTGCTCGGTCGCGGCCGCAACCGCCAGTTCGTCGCCGACGAGCTCGGCATCTCGCTCGAAACCGCCAAGACGCATGCGACCAACGTCTATCGCAAGCTCGACGTGCATTCCCAGCAGGACCTGCTCGACGTCATCGAGATGACCGGCGAGGCGATGACGCGGGAACGGGAGCAAACGCGGGGAGAAGCCCTGCGCTAGGCTGCCGTGCAGCGAGTGGGGGCCTGCGGGCTGAATTCGGCTGTGCGGGCTGGATTCGGCCGTGCGGGCTGACAGGTGTCTACTTTCTGAAAACGTTGTAACTACAACACCAGCGACCAGGCCTTTTGCCGAAATCCCGGCCCGTTCCCGAAAAGTTATACACGCGTCAGCCCGCAC
>DBEYOB010000181.1:0-15962 GCA_048173955.1 Coriobacteriales bacterium | reverse complement strand
CTATGAGGGCGATGAGCCACAGCGTCGCCTCGCTGTCGAGGACGCCCGACTCGCGCATCCGGCGGCGCAGCAGGATGCCGGCGAGCATGGCGGCCTCGCTCGCCGCGCGGGCGCTCGCGAACACGCGGGCGCTGGGAACCTCGAAGCGCCAGACGACGTTGGCGAGCACGAGGAGCACGAACAGGGCGAACGCGACGTAGGAGAACTTGACGAGGAACGACAGCAGGGCTCCCTGCGTCACGCCGAGGAACGGGATCAGGCAGAGCGAGGTCACGGCGAGCGGCAGGGTCGACCAGGCGAGGAGGCGGATGTCGAACCTTCCGCGGCGCGCGACGAAGGCGACGAGCAGCAGCGCGCCGAAGGCCGCCGTCGCGGCGATGCGGTGCCGGGCGCCCATGCCGTCGGCGTCGAGGATGAGCGCCCCGGCGAAGCCGGAGGCGAACCCTGCGAGCGCCATGAGGCAGACGAGCTTCAAGGGGACCGGGTAGCGCATGCGCCCCTCCCCCGCCGGCGCCCCCGCCCGGGGCGAGGCGCCCCACCCCGGGCGGCGCTCCCCGGGGAGCCGCGAGAGGGACACGGCGGCGGACAGGCCCGAGACGGCGGGGAGCAGGGCGATGGCGACGTTGGCGGCAGCCGGCTCCATGCCGGACACGGCAAGCGCCAGGGCGCCCGCCGCGATGCACGAGACCGATCCGTAGAAGACGGTCCTTCCCGGGCCGAGCTGGCCGTAGGCCTCCGCCCACAGCAGGAACAGCACCGCTCCCCCGGCTCCCCCGGCGACCGACGCGACGGGCAGCGCGGCGGTCGCCGCCGGGCCCTGGGAGGCGGCGAGGAGGGGCAGGGCGAGCGTGCACAGGGAGCAGAGGGCCACCATGGACCCGCACAGGCGCGGGCGGGCCGACAGCGGACCGAGGCGCCTCCCCGCGAGCGCGACCGCGACGAAGGTGCCGATGTCCCCGACGCGCATGAGGTAGTCGACCGCGTTCGCCCCGGTAAGGTCGGCCGCGAACATGCCGGGCAGGTGGGTGCAGCACAGCCAGGCGATCAGGGCCCCCATGCCCAGCAGTGACCACGGCAGCATCGGCGCGCCGCGGGACGCCGACGCGCCGTCGGGGTCGTCGAGCGAGAACGCCTCCAGGGCCGTGCGGTTTGACATGGTGACCTCCGTGTCGGCTTCGCCTGCGGGACGGCCCAGCGTCCGGAGAGGCCGGCGCGCCCTTCGGGAACCAGTGTAGCGGCTGTGGGGCGCATGTTGGGGATTTTGTGTGTGCTTTACCAAAACCCCAGCTTGGCAGGGGCGGGTGAGACGGGGGTGAGGCGGCGTCACCTTGAAGATGGCCCCGCGCGACCCCGTCGTCTTCGGTCGGGTGCTGGCATGATGGGGCCGTCGGCGCGCCCGACGCCGAGGCTGTCTCGGCGCGCGGCACGCATCGCATCCGGTCCAGCACCGTCCCGTCGAAAGGGGTACCACCATGAACGACATGACGCGTAGGAACTTCGTCTCGCTCACCGCCGGCACCGCCGCCGTCGCCGCGCTCGGCGCGAGCGCCGCGCTGGCCGACGAGGCTGCCGAGGAGGAGGCTGCCGAGGAGGAGGCGGAAGACGCCGCCCCCGCCGGGGACGTCCTCGAGGCCGACGTCGTGATCGCCGGCGCGGGCGCTGCCGGCATGTGGGCCGCCATCGAGGTGTGCCGCGCGGGCAAGAGCGCCATCGTGGTCGAGAAGGGCGCCTCGGTCGCCATGGCCAACGGCGCCATCGCGGGCGGCCCGTTCGTCGTCGAGTCGTCCGCGCAGAAGGAGGCCGGCGTCGGCATCACCGTCGACATCGCCTTCCAGCATATGATGGACTGGGCGCACTGGTCGATCAGCGCGCCGGTGGTCAAGAAGTGCCTCGAGCTCTCCGGCGAGACCGTCGACCAGTTCACGACCGAGTTCGGCATCCCCACCTACATGCGCCCCGACAACTACGGCGCCGGCTTCGAGTCGGTGCGCATCGGCTTCGGCACCCCCGAGGCGGGCATCAAGGGCGAGGACCGCTGGTTCCCGCTCATGGAGTGGTGCGAGGCCAACGGCGCCCAGTTCATCCTCGACTGCGCCATGGAGTCGCTCATCGTCGAGGACGGCGCGGTCATGGGCATGAACTGCGTCTACGGCGACGGCACCAAGGTCGAGGTCCGCGGCAAGAAGACGCTCGTCGCCACCGGCGGCTTCCTGGGCAACGAGGAGATGATGATCGAGCGCTACGGCACCAAGGTGAACGCCCTCGGCAACACCCTGTCCGACGGCACCGGCATCAACGCCGTCGTCGCAGCGGGCGGCATGCTCGGCACGCAGTGGGGCCTGTGCGGCAACGAGTTCACCGGCTCCTCCGACAAGGTCATGCCGGTCTACGACCGCTCCAACCCCGCCTTCTGCTGCGGCATCTACGGCGGCCTCATGGTGAACCACTTCGGCCGCCGCTTTGCCAACGAGGCGGAGTTCGCCAACTTCCCGCTCGCCATCGGCGGCGCCATCTCGCTGGTGGGCGGCACCTACTACTGCATCGTCGACCAGGCCTACGTCGACGCGCTCGAGGGTTCCGACGCCTACACCGTCAACGGCAGCGACGAGGAGGGCTGGCCCACCGGCAAGATGACCCTCGCGGGCAAGGCGCTCGAGGGCGTCCAGGCCGGCTTCGACACCGCGGTCGAGGAGGGCTGGTGCTACAAGGCCGACACGATCGAGGCCCTGGCCGAGGCCATCGCCTGCCCCGCGCTCGTCGAGACCGTCGAGACCTACAACGCCGACTGCGCTTCGGGCACCGACACCTACATGGGCAAGCCCGCCTCGTTCATGAACGCCGTGGAGACGGGCCCGTTCTACGCGCTCGAGTTCCAGCCGTCGGGCTGGACCTCGATGGGCGGCGTCAAGACCAACGACCGCCTGCAGTCGATCGACCGTACCGGCGCGGCCGTCCCGAACCTGTTCGTCGCGGGCGCCGACAACGGCTCCACGATCAGCACGCCCTACTGCGACTACGAGGGCACCTCGCTCATGACCGCCTACAACTCCGGCCGCCTTGCCGGCATGTGGATGTGCGAGGACATCGACGCCGAGGCGTAATGTCTGCATGAGAACGCGGTCCCGGACATAACGAACAGTTCTGGGGCCTTTCGAGAGCGGGCGGGGACCGGTCGTACGACGATCGGTCCCCGCTTTCATTTGTGCGATCTGTTCAATCTGGCCGGTTTTGGTTATCAAATATTGACACATAGGCCAGTCGGCCGGATATTGAACGCATCGCTTGCTCCACGTATCAACCCAGCCCTGCCCTTTGCGCACGGCTGGGTTTTCTGTAACAAGATAACCCCTGCTCATTGGCGTAGCAAGGCGACGGGTTTCGGCTGCTGTTCCCTTTTGGCATAGCGAGTGCGTCGCGGTGAGCATGGCAGAGCGTTCACTATCGCCCCTACTGGTTGTCAACTCGAACTTTGATAGCCAAATCCGCTCATTGTGAACGCTCTCCGTCGCCAGACGGTCCCTGTTTCAGTGCAAGTCCGTCCCCGTGCGCCCTTTTCGGTTTTCAGCCTCGTTCGATAGTGTTTTCCGGACCGTTCGACAGTGCTAAGATGAGGTGACCCGGGTGCTCGAAACGACTCCGTTCGCGTCCGCCTCCACGCCGTGCGCGACGATACGCGATGGTATATGACCTACGGAAGGACTGACCTCACATGACACCGATCAACGCTGCGCTGCCGTCCGGGCGGCGCGTCTGGACGCGCCGCGAGGTGCTCGCCTTGGGCGGCGCGACCCTTCTGGCCTCCGGGCTCGCCGGCGCGGGGGTGTTCGACGGCGGCAGGGCGTTTGCCGGGGAGGCTGCGGAGCCTGCCGACCCCGCCGCACAGCCTGGCCCCTCTCCGGACGGGCAGTCCTACCTGTACGCGTTCCCCGACCGACTGAGCGGCCTGTGGGGTTTCGTCGACGCTGTGGGCGCCGTCGTCATCGAACCGGCGTTTCCGGCCATCGCGAGCGAGCCGGGTTCGACGATGGGCGTATGCCCTCCCGTGCCCATCGGCATGGGGGGCGCCGCCGGGGCGGCCGACGCCGACCTGAGCGCCGCCATCGGCGTCCCGGGCGGCGTGTTCTGGGGCAGCCTCATGGCCGTCCAGGACGCAGCGAGCGGCTTGTGGGGCTACATCGACCGCACGGGCGCCTGGGCCATCCAGCCCGCCTACGCCGCAGCGTGCACCTTCAACGAGGGCATGGCCGTGGTGCAGGGGCAGGACGGTCTGTATTCCTACATCCACGAGGACGGCTCGGTGGCCTTCACCCTCGCCGAGGCGATCTACGCCACCTGCTTCTGCGACGGTCTCGCTTTCGCGCAGGGCAGCAAGGCCGACGACGGCTGGGGCTGCATCGACGCGAACGGCCAGTGGGCGCTCGATTCGGCGGCCGATGCCACGGTGCCCTACTGCTACGGGAGCTACATCGTCTTCCACGAGGGGCTGGGTGCCGTCGGCAGGCGCTTCGTCGATGCGACGGGCGCGACGGTCGTCGACTTTGGCGCCGACTTCTACAACGGGCTCTCCATCGCCTCCGAGGACGTCGAGAGCGCCTGCTACCGCTCCGGCAAGGTGGCCCTGGGCGGCTGGGTGTGGGACCAGACCGGCTGGGCGGTGGGCACCGGCGAGGAGTCGATCGACCCCGCCGGCGGCAGCGATCTCGAGTGGATGTGGGACGCCATGGGGCTCGACAAGGGAAGCGACCAGTTCGACGGCGGCCCCGCGCCCTTTGCGACCGAGCGCTTCGCGGGCTATTCCGAGGGCCTCTACGCCGCCCCCGACGGCAGGACCGGCTTCGCGGGCTACGCGGACGAGCAGGCCGCCTGGGCGGTCTCGCCGCGCTTCGGCGACGCCAAGCCCATGGGCGGCGGCTACGCCTTCGCATCGGATGCGGCGACGGGCGACTACGGCATCGTCGACGCGTCGGGCTCCTGGGTCGTCGCGCCGCGCTACAGCGGGGCCGGGTGCCCCGCGGGGAGCTTTGCGCCGAGCTTTTACGGCGGGGTCGGCTATGCGCACGTGCTGACCTCCGGCGGCGCCGAGGACGTCGACCTCTGCGGCTGGGTGAACACCGCGGGGACGTGGGTGCGCAGCTGGCCGACGTATTACGACGCCTCCGCTGAGCCGACCGCGACCGAAGGGCTTGCCGAGGACCCCTGGGGCCGCTGGTCGGGCGCCGAGGTCTCCTTCGACGAGGCGGCGCAGACCTGCACGGCGAGCGCACCGGTGGCGTCGCCGGGCTGGTTCGAGACGGTCTCGGGCGAGCCGGTGACCTACACCTACGCCTACCGCGACGGCGCGTGGATCCCCACCGGGGCCGACGAGTCGGCCCTGGCGGCGACCTACGAGAACCTCGTGGGCACCTACGAGCTCGACGGGTCGCAGGAGGATCGGGGCGGCGGGGCGCTGACCTCGCTGACCGTGGGCTCGGTCGACGCCGAGGGCAACGTGGCGGCCACCTTTGCATGGAAGAGCGTCTACGACAGGGAGATCGAGCGCACGGCGACCCTTGCGGGCAAGGCCGTGGCATCGACCGAGATGGACGGCACGCGCCGCGTGACGGTCACGCTCACCGGCACGACCGACTCCTACGGCGGCATGGCGGCGTGCAGCTTCTATGCCGAGCACCGCGTGGACGGCTCCTACGAGGATGGAACGCGCAGCATCACCTACAAGGCGGGCCTGTATGCCAACGTCCCCGGGGCCGACGACCAGAACTACCAGGGCTATTCCTGCAGCGGCACCCTCGTGATGCCGCAGGTGCGCTCGGCGACGCTGTAGCGGGCCCGAGCGGAACGCTTCGCCATGCGGAGCGGACGGGCGCCTCGGCCGGGGACGGCGGGGCGCCCGTCCGCTTTTCTGGGTGCAGGAGCGGGCATGCCCGCCCCCGGCGGGCTACAGGCCCATGAGGTTCTCGAGGCCGACCGTGAACCCGTCGGCCAGGTCGGCGACGTTGCGGATCGCGAGCAGCACGCCCGGCATGTAGGCCTCGCGCTGCGTGGAGTCGTGGCGGATGGTGAGCGTCTGCCCGGCGGCGGACATGACGACCTCCTGCGAGGCCATGTACCCGTCGCCGCGGATCGCGTGGATGCGCACGCCCTCGACCTCGCAGCCGCGCGCCCCCGCGCAGCCTTCGATTTCGGTTTCGGCGCCCGGGCCGGCGTTCACGGCGCCGCCGCGTCCCTCGGCGACCATGCGCGCCGTCTGCACCGCCGTGCCGCTCGGTGCGTCCTTCTTGCCGTCGTGGTGCATCTCGACGATCTCGACGTCGGGGAAGAACCTGCCGGCGAGCTTGGCGAACTGCATCATGAGCACCGCGCCGGTGGTGAAGTTGGGTGCGAAGAAGAGCTTCGCCCCGCCCGCCGAGCACTCCTCCCAGGCCGCGCGCATGTCGTCGCGCGAAACGCCGGTGGTGCCGCTGACGACGTGGACGCCGCGCCCGAGGGCGCAGCGGATGTTCGCAAGGGCGGCGTCGGGCTGGCTGAAGTCGACCATGACGTCGGGCGCGCATGCGTCGATGGCCGCCGCGAGGTCGTCCGTGCAGGCGAACTCCCCGTCGGAACAGGAAACCGTCTGGCCGGCGTGCCGCGGCGCGTGGCACCCGACGACCTGCATGTCGTCCGCCGCGGCGACGGCGTTCACGACGCACGTTCCCATGCGGCCCTTTGCGCCGGAGACGAGCACCCTGATCATAATACGTTCCCCTTTCGCTCGGGCCCTCCCGTGCCGTCCGGGAAGGGCGCGTCGTGGTATGTGTGTGCACGGCGCGCGCACGGCAGGCGGCAGGCGCCGCGCCGGGTATCGTGTCTAGGGTAGCGCAGCGCGCGCTCCCCCGCCCCTCGGCGGGCATATCAACACAAGGAGACGATGGCCGATGGGGACGGACGCCGACAGGGTACCGAAAGCGCCGGAGCCGGCCGCACCGGACCGGGCAGGTCTCGCCCGTCTCGCCATGCTGTACACGGCGCTGACGTTCGCCGCCACATGGTCCTGCTGGGGGGCGTCCTGGCTCGCGCTGCGTGCCGGCGGCGACCTCGGGCCGGTCGGCGCGATCGCCGGCGCGCTCCAGGTCATGGGGACGCTCTGCCCACCGCTCGTCGTCTACGCCCTGTTCGGGCGCGTCCGCGCGTGCGGGCTGGCCGGCGCCCCGGCGCCGTGCGGCGACGATCCGCGCGGGGGGTTCTGGCGCTTCGCCTTCGGGGGCGTGCCGTCGCCCGCCGGATGGGCGGCGTTCGCCGCGCTCGCCGTGTGGAGGTGGGCCATGTTCCGCCTGGCGTTTGGCTTCCCCGCCACCCCGGCCGACGCCCTCGCCAACTTCGCGGTGACGCTCCCGGCGCTGCTGCTCGGGGGCGGGCTCGAGGAGGTCGGCTGGCGCGGGTGCCTGCAACCGGCGCTGCGCGCGCTGCTCGGGGGCGGGCTCTCGGATGCGGGCCGCGCCCGCGCCGGGGCGGTTGCGGGCGAGCTGCTCGCTCCGCTCGCCACCGGCGCCGTGTGGGCCGTGTGGCACGTGCCGCTCTTCTTCATCCCCGGCGCGTTCCAGAACGGTATGCCGTTCCTCCCGTTTCTGCTCGTCGCCGTGGCGCTGAGCTACTCCCTGGGCGCCCTGCGCGCGGTGGGCGGGACGCTCGCCTTCCCCATCCTGGCCCATGCCTGGTACAACGCCATGCTCGTCGCCGTGCCGCAGTTCTCCCCCCTCGCCCTCGCGCTGTTCACGTTCGAGGCGCTCGCGGGGGCCGCCGCGCTGACATGGCGTGCCGTGCGCGGGCGCGCCGCTGCGGCTCGCTGACGCCCCGTCGTGCGCCCTGTTATGGGCACTTTGTGGCAGCAGTCTGCGCACGGCGCTCCCCCGTCGCCGCCAGGGCGCGCCGTCCGCGCTGGTCAGATGCCGCAAACCGTCCGATGGGGCCATGCGCTGCACCTGCCCGGCGTCCTGCGGGGGCAACCGACCGAAATTCGTTCGCGGTAAGATGGCGTGCATACGAGAGGATTGCGAAAGGCGGCTTGACCATGGACACCACACCCGCGATGCGACCGATGAACCGCAGGCTCTTCCTCAAGGGGGCGGCGTTGGCGCTGGTGGGCCTCACCGTGTTCGGCATCGACGCGCCGATGCGCGCGCGGGCGACCGAGGCCACCCTGAACGCGCTCTCGGACGCCCAGGCGGAGTACGACGCCGCCATGGCGGAGCTCCAGAACATCACCTCCCAGCTCGAGACGGCGGAGTACGAGCTGGCGGAGTGCCAGGTGAACCTCGACGCCACCAACCAGCAGATCGCCGAGACCGAGGCTTCGATCGCCGCGAAGCAGGAGGAGCTTGCCGCAGCGCAGGACGTGCTGGCCGAGCGCATCAGGGCGAACTACACCTCGGGTGCGACCGAGCTCATCGACGTGCTCTTCTCCGCCACGACGTTCGAGGACTTCGTGAGCCGCCTGTACTACGCGGGCAAGGTCACCGACGCCGACGCCGAGGCGATCCAGGACGTCAAGGACCTCAAGGCGGAGCTCGAGGGCCAGCAGGCGGCCCTCGAGGAGCAGCGCGCGCAGCAGGAGCAGCTCGTTGCCGAACAGCAGCAGCTGACGGACGAGCTCTCGGGCACGCAGGCCTACCTGCAGGAGTACACCGCAGGCCTGTCGGCGGAGGTGACCGCCCTCATGGAGCAAGCGCGCGCCGAGGAGGAGGCCGCCCGCCAGGCCGCCTACGAGGCCTATCTGGCCCAGCAGGCAGCCGAGCAGCAGGCGGCCGCGAACGGCGGCTCCTCGGGCGGCTCGGGCGATGCGGGCGTCTCCGACGGGGCAGCGTCGGGCGGGGGCGACTACGCGGGCGGGTCGTCGGGCGGGGGCTACGGCGGCGGAAACCACGTCCCCTCGGTGGTCGACATCGCGTGGAGCTACGTAGGGGTCACGCCCTACGTGTGGGGCGGCACGAGCCCGTCGGGCTTCGACTGCTCGGGGCTGACCCAGTACTGCTATGCGCAGGCGGGCTACAGCATCCCGCGCACCACCTACGCCCAAATCGACCAGATCGCCGCGTTGGGGCAGCTCACCTACAACCTTTCCGACCTGCAGCCGGGCGATTTGCTGTTCCCGCACTCGGGGCACGTGGGCATCTACTGCGGCGGCGGCATGATGATCCATGCGCCCTATACGGGGCGGACCGTCTCCTACGACTCGGTCTACGCGTTCAGCTGCGGCGGCTGCCCGGTGTAATGCGACGACGTGTTCGCGCTGGCGTAAGGGCGCCGGCGGCTTCGCAGGTCGGTTGTCCCCGATCCTCTTCAAGGGGGCGCACGGTTCGCAGGGACCGGGCGCCCCCCTTTTTTCAGCTTTACCCGTTTGGGGGATGCCCGGGATGGGGCATACGGCTAAGATTGGTCCATGGAGAGGGACCTGCGCCGCCCTGCGGTGCGGGGAATGGGGAAAGGGGCCCCGATGAACGTCGAAGAGTACCGCAAGGGCGAGGCAACGCTTGTCGCCCATTGTCCGGCGCGGGCGTACTGTCCGCTGGGGCACGTGTGCGCAACCGTCGCCCCCGGCGGTTCCGCACCCCTGTTCCCCGTCATTTCCGAAGTCCGGCAGGGCGAGCTCGTCTGGCTCGACCTGCGCTACGAGCAGCGAGCGCTCGTCATCAGGTCGGGACAGTTCGAGTGCTTCTCCCATCTCGGGGGCGACCGCGAGGTGCCGTTCGCCCTGTTCGGCAGCGGCTACGGCATGGGGCTGTCGGAGCTCTACCTCTCGCGCGAGATTGCGAGCAGCTACTATCTGCGCGCGCTCGGCACGGGGCGGGTGTGCTCGTTTTCGGCAAAGGCCCTGCGCCACCGGCTCGAGGCGCTCCCCGCCGGCCTGCTGGGGCGCATCATGAGCGTCGCGCTCACCAACATCTCGTCGGCCGCCTATACCCAGCAGCGCATTACGGCGCGCAACCCGCTTTCCGACCGCATCGCCCTCGTGCTGCTGCGCCTGCACGACCTCGCGCGGCGCGAGGGCTACGTCCCCGGCGCGTTCAGCCTCACGCACGGCGAGATCGCCGAGCTTGCCGTGGCCGACCGCGTGGCGACGACGCGGGCGCTGCACCGCATGGAGGAGGAGGGCCTCGTGGAGCTCGGCTACCGCTCGGTACGCCCCACCGAGGCGCTGCTTGCCCGGGAGGACTTGGTCGGAGAGGCGCTCACCGTGTTCCATGCCCCCGATGTTCAGGGGGCCTCTCCCGCGGCGGCCGTTCCCGCGGCCTCGTGAGGCGCGGGCTGCGGTTTGCCCTGCCCGCGGCTCGTTTTATCCGTAGAATGAATGGAACTCTCCCTGGTAGGTTCCCCTGTCGGGAAAGCCGTGCGCGACGAGGCGGGAGAGCCGCTCGCTGAACCCGTAGCGCGGCAGGTCGTCCACGGGGACCATCCGCACGGCCGTCAGGGTCTCCCCGCTGCCGTCGTCGGGCAGCCGCCGGGAGAAGTCCCCGCCGATGCGGCGGACCGAAAACGACAGGTCGACGATCTGGTTTCCCAGCGACTTGAAGCGGTCGGTGACGTAGAGCAGCTCGCCGACCTCGACGTCGAGCCCGGTCTCCTCGCGCATCTCGCGTACGAGGGCGGCTTCGAGCGACTCGCCGACCTCGAGGCGGCCGCCGGGGAGGTTCCAATGCGAACGCTCCCTGAGGCGCTCGCGCACGAGGAGCAGCCGTCCGTCTTCGACGAGAAAGCCCGTGACGCGCACGAGCGGGCATCGGGGGGTTCCCGGTTGCGCCGCGGGCCGCGAATCGCCCGTCGTCTGCATGCCTGTACCCATCGCTGCGCGCACCTCTCCGCTATCCGGCGTTGCAGGCGTGCGCCGGCACGGCGTCGGCGCCGTCCTCCCATGCCGCCCCCGCGCCGGGCGCGTACACCAGGGCCTCCTCGCCGCGACCGGCGTACCCCACCAGCATGACGCCGGCGTCCCGGGCGAGCCTGATGGCGACGTCGGTGGGTCCCGAGCAGGACGCGACGGCCTCGACACCGAGTCTGAGCGCCTTGCGCATCATCTCGGCGCTCACCCGTCCCGTCGTGGTGAGCAGGGTTCCCTGCGTGGGGATTGCGTTCAGCAGGCAGTGCCCCGCAAGCTTGTCGAACGTGTTGTGGCGGCCGATGTCCTCGAAGCAGCCGATCATGCCGCCTCCGCCGAACAGCGCCGAGCAGTGCATGCCCCGGGTCGCGGCGTGTTCGGGCGCGTTGCTCTGCATGGTCCCCATCGCGGCGATGATGCACTCCAGGACCTCGTCGGCAGGCGGGCAGGCGCGCGCCGGGACGGGTTCCGCGAGCGGCGAGCGCAGCACCTTGCCGCCGAACCCCGACGACACCGTGGCGCACCCCGCGTTCTCAAAGGGGAGCCTCAGCTCGAACGAGGCGCGCAGGTTGTCCTCGTCGAGTTCGAACGCGCGCACGTCCTCGAGGGAGGAGATGACGCCCTCGTCGAGCAGAAAGCCGAAGGCCAGCTCGCGCAGGGACGCCCGCGAGCAGAGCAGGTTCACGAGCTGCCGGCCGTTGACGGCGACCGAGAGCTCGCTTTCGCAGATTGCGCCGCGCACCTCGAGGGCCGAGGAGCCGCCGCGGTAGTGGAGGACGGGCACCGAGGCGCGGGGGAACGCCTCGGTGCGTGCCGCGGCGCTGGGGGATGCGGGGGCGATGCGGTCGACGTTGTGCGCCACGGCGACGTCCTTTCTCGTCGGGGGGAAGGCGGAAGACAGGGCCGCCGGCGGCCCGGGAAGGACCGCCGGCGGGGCCGGCCCCCTCCCGCGGCCTGCACGGGGAGGGGTCGGGCGAAAACGCTATGCCGGCAGCTCGATGCCGTACTCGTTCTCGAGGCGGTCGGCGATGTCGGTCAGCCCGTTGGCCTCGTACGTCGAGCGCTTAGGCAGGCCGGTGGCGACGTCCATGCCCATGACCTCGTACCACTGGTCGAGGAGGTTGTCGAAGCGCTCCTTGGTGAGGCCGGTGTCCATCTGGTAGAAGCTGTTCTCCAGGTTCTCGGGCGAGTACTCCTGGTAGACCTCGTCGAACAGCTCGTCATCGGCGCGCGTGCAGCCCTGGCGCGTGAGGATGGAGCGCTCGAGCAGGTAGATGCGCTCGCCGAACGCCTCCTCGTCCTCCTCGGTGAACTCCTTGCCGATGATGCACTTGTAGAGCTTGTTGAGCCACATCATGTCGCCCTGGTGGTTCTCGGTGTAGTTGCTGTAGTCCGCGATGTTGTTGTAGGCGATGTAGCACATGATCGCCGAGTCGTCGAACGACTTGAACTGGTGGTTCCACTTGCAGAACGGGGCGTTGTACTTGCCCTCCCAGTTCCAGTTCATGATGTCGCGGAACGCGTCGACGCTGCCGAAGCGGTCGACGGAGTTGGCGTCGACGAGCTCGTAGAACTCGGGGCTGTTCGTCGGGACGATGTCGGGGATGAGACCGAACAGCAGGAAGGTCTCGGAACCCGTGCAGCGGATGTCGCTCGCGCACAGGTTGGAGGTCGCGAAGCGCAGCAGGCCGGGGGCGAGATAGGCGCCGGGCAGGTACCAGCCGCAGCAGCCGCCGCCGTTGTGCTTGGGCGAGTTGCGCACGCCGCGGATGGCGCGGTAGTAGTAGATGGCCTCGGGCGTGCCCACGAAGTCCTCGAGGAAGTAGCGCCAGCCGTTGGCGATGGCGTCGCCGAGCGGCGTGGAGCGGTAGGCGACCTGCTGCATGAGGTCCTCGGTGAACTCCTGCGTGCCGAAGTTCGACCAGTCGACGCCGGTGGACTCCTCGGTCAGAAGCCCCGCGTTGAAGATGGGGTCGAGGCCCTGGAACCACAGGTTGCAGTCGGACAGGCCCAGGCGCTCGTTCATGGTCAGGCGCTTGATGTGGGTGCGGCCTACGTTCTCGCCGGTCTGCGTGATCTCGGCGTTGACCGGGATGGCCTCGGTGCACTTGAGGTTGCCCAGACCCAGCCCCGTGCCGTCCTTGTAGCGTACCGTGTAGCCGCAGCCGCCCCACGGACAGCTGTAGCAGCTCGAGTAGCCGAGCTCGAGCTTGCCCTCGGAGTCGCGGACCTCCTTGTAGAGGTCGGAGTCGGTGAGCGGCAGGCAGGTGAGCCAGGAGCCGAGGAAGGGGTTCGCGGGGTTCTCTTCGTCGGTCTCGTAGAGTTTGCGCGACCAGAGCTCCTGCACGTGGGCGACGAGCTCGACGAGTCCCTCGGGGTCGGCGACCTTGACCGAGCCAGTGCCCTGGACCGAGATGGCCTTGAGGTTCTTGGAGCCCATGACGGCGCCGAAGCTGCCGATGCCCGTCACGCTCGACTCATCGGTCAGGATGGTGGAGAACATCGTCATGTGTTCGCCGGCGGGGCCGATGGAGGCGACGCGCGCCTTGCCGCCGCTGCGGTTCCACAGCTCGTTCTGCACGGCGAAGTTGTCAAGACCCCATAGGTCGCCGGCGGGGCGAATCTCGACGATGTCGTCGTTGATGTAGATGTAGACGGGGCTCTCCGCCTTGCCCTTCACGATGATGCCGTCGTAGCCCGCGAACTTGAGCTCGGGGGCGAAGGCGCCGCCGAAGCTTGAGCGGCAGAACGAGCCGGTGTCGGGGTAGCCGGCCGGCGAGACGGCCTGGACGAACGTGCGTCCGCCGTCGAGCATCGTGCCGGAGAGCGGGCCGGTCAGGAAGGTGAGGACGTTTTCGGGGTCGAGCGCGCCGACCTCGGGGCCGCACTCGAGCCAGTGGATGATGGAGCCGAGGCCGCGGCCGCCCATCCATTTGTCAAGGTCGTAGGTGTCGGTCGGGATCTTCTCGATGGTGCCGGCGGTCAGGTCGATCTTCAGCAGGGTGCCGACGTACCCATAGAGCTCTTCAGCCATTGCTTCTCTCCTTATCCGCTAGTACTCTTCGTCGACGCCGGTGACCCAGTAGCTGATGTCCGCGAGGAGCGTGACGCTGGCGATCTTCGAGACGTCGTCGATTTCGATGGGAAGCTCGATGTCGAGGTACTCGTGCATGGTGAGGCACCACTGGTGCTCGGGGCTCGACCCCAGCAGGTTGCCGTCGGCGTCGTAGAACTCGGCGTGCATCGTGATGCGCAGCTCGCCGCCTTCGCTCGAGGTGAACTGGCCGACGGCCGCGGCGCCCGTGTCGGTCGCGACGAGCGCCCATTCCTTGGTGTCCTGTGCCTTCGCCGCCTGAAGGCCCGTGAAGGCGCGCACGAACTCGATGCCCTCGATGGCGCCCTCGGTGACGTTCTCGACGTAGTCGTCGATGCCAGGGCGGATGATCTCGCGGTACTCGATCCAGGAGGACTGGGAGGCGCCGATGGGGCAGTACTTGACGCAGAGCGGGTCGCCGCCGCACAGGTCGCACTTGAAGCAGGTGTTGGTCTCGGGGTTGAACTTGATGCGGCTCTCGCCCTGGCCGCCCTGGGCGTAGATGCAGGCGTTGAGGCAGGTCTGGCAGCCGATGCAGACGTCCTGGTCGATGACGCGGGCGCCGGTCTCGGGGTCGACGTGCAGGGCGCCGGTCGGGCAGGCCTTCAGGCACTTCGGGTCGTCGCACTGCTGGCAGTAGAGGACGTTGACGATGTCGCCCGCCTGGATGTCCTTCTTCACGATGTTGCGCGACAGCAGCGGGTTGATGACGCGCTCGTGGGTGAGCGCGCAGATGAGCTCGCAGGTGCGGCAGCACGAGCAGATGTAGGAGATGTGGTTGATGTGTCCGATAGCCGGTGCGATCGCCCCTTCCGCCTCGGCTGCAGGCGCCGCCTCGTCGGCAACGGCCGTGCTCGCGGCGGCAAGGGCTCCTCCGGCCAGAATACCGGCGCCTCCGATGAACCCGCGGCGCGATACGCCCTTCGCCTCGTCTTGGACGGTGCTGGCGTCGTAGTCGTGTGTAGTCACCGCTGTCTCCCCTTCTCTTCCGTTCGCGTGGCGCAAGGCGTGCGCTGCAAGGGGCGAATCGACCTCCCCTTAGGCCGCCTACCTCGCGCTATGACGGTTTTATGGTAGGGAATCGGGCATCGGGGCTTTGGTGTCCGGCGCACAATTGGGAAGGTGGGGTTTGTGCCGGCGACTACGATTCCGGACGGTAGAAATGTGCCTGCGGCTACAAGTCGGTCGGCGGCCGCGTGGTTTACTGTTAATCTTGGATATGGCGGTCGACAAGCCTCTATCCGCGACGGCCCGTCGTGTCGCACGCGTGCGCCGCAGGCGCGCCGGCCTCGTTGCGCGCCCGTTCGGCGGACGCCACCATCGTGGTCATCCTGAACGATGCGCCGTAGCGTACCGCCGTGATCTCGGACATGATGGCCAGCGCGATCTCGGCCGGCTCCTTGCCCTTGAGGTCGAGACCGATGGGGCCGAAAATGCGGCCTATCAGCCCGTCGGAGTACCCCAGCGCGGCAAGCTCCTCGTAGCGCGCGAGCTGGGTGGTGCTGCGCCCGAGTGAGCCGATGTAGAACGCGTCCGACTCAAGGGCGCGCGCGAGGGCGGGGACGTCGATCTTGGGGTCGTGCGTCAGCGCGCACAGCGCGGTCTGCGGGGTGATCTCGACGTGCCCGAAGGCCTGCTGGGGCCATTCGTGGAGCAGTTCGTCGACGAAGCCGAAGCGCTCCTCGGTTGCGAACGCCCCCCGCGGGTCGACCACCACCGTGCGGTAGCCGAGCATCTGGGCCGTGCGGCACAGGTGGATGGAGACGTGCGTGCCGCCGATGCAGACGAGCTGCGGCTGGGCGCACGAACGTGCGAGGAACCACGCGGCGCCGCCGGCCTCCGCATGGGTGCAGGCGCTCGTGCGCGGCATCGCGAGGGCGTGCGCCGCGACGGCGCGGACGGTCTCGTCGTCGAGGCGGCAGAGGGCGCTCATCGGCGGGACCACGGCGCAGCACGCCGATTCGCCGGGCAGGTCGACGAGGTGGCAGGGCGCCGCGCCCGCCTGCGCCGCCCGCTCCG
>DBEYOB010000180.1:0-4649 GCA_048173955.1 Coriobacteriales bacterium | reverse complement strand
CATAGGGCTCGCGGCGGTCGTCGGCTGCGTCGTGGTGTGGCACTCCGAGCGCTCGGTGACCTCGGACTGGGGCGCCACGGGCGTCGACGCGTCGAGCGGCCTGCGCGTGCCGAGCCGCCGTGAGCTCGTACGCGTGCGCTGCGAGGAGCTCGCCGGCCGCTGCGGGCTCACCCCGCGCGAGCGCGAGGTGCTCGAGCTTGTGGCCGAGGGACTCGAGCCGTCCCAGATCGAGCAGACGCTGTTCCTGTCGCACAACACGCTCAAGACGCACCTGCGCCACATCTACGCCAAGCTCGGCGTGCACACCCGCGAGGAGGCCGCCGAGCTCGCCGGCGTGCCCGCGTAGCGTCGGCGACTCGCGCCCATTTCGCGCAGATGCCCGTTGAGGCCCCGCCGGGGCCGCGGGGCGGGTATCATGGTTCCATGACCCTCCGCGCGCCGCGGGCGCAGCGCGGGGCGCCGTATTTTCGTAAGGAGCACGCATGAAGGAAGCCAACCTGTTCGGCCGCCTCGTCACGGCCATCGTCACCCCCTTCGACGAGCACGGGCGCGTCGATTTCAGGACATTCGCCGAGCTCGTCGACTTCCAATTCGAGAACGGCGCCGACTCGCTGGTCGTCTGCGGCACGACCGGCGAGTCCCCCTGCCTGCCGATCCACGACAAGCTCGCCCTGTTCGACGAGGCGCTGCGCGCCGCCGCCGGCCGCGGCAAGATCATCGCCAACGTGGGCGACAACTGCACCTACGACTCGGCCATGTTCGCCCGCGAGGCGGCCGCGCTGGGCGTCGACGGCGTGATGTGCGTCGTCCCCTACTACAACAAGCCCTCCCAAGAGGGCATGTTCCGCCACTTCGCCGCCATCGCCGAGGCCGTCCCCCAGACGCCGGTCGTCATCTACAACATCCCCGGCCGCTGCGTCGTCAACATGGAGCCGCAGACCGTCGTGCGCGTCGCGCGGGCACACCCCAACGTGCGCGCCATGAAGCAGGCAGCCGTCGAGCCCGAACAGGACCGCGAGATCCTCGCCGAGGCGCCGGCCGACTTCGAGATGTTCTCGGGCAACGACGAGCGCACGCTCGACATGATGGCCTACGGCGCCTCCGGCGTCATCAGCACCACGTCCAACGTCGCCCCCGCCGAGATGGCGCATCTGGTACACTCGTTCGCCGAAGGCGACGAGGGCTGCGCACACGTTTTGAACGAGCGGCTCATGCCGCTCATGAAGGGCTGTTCGAGGCCCCGAACCCCACCCTGGTCAAAGAGGCCCTGCGCCTGATAGGCCGCCCCGTCGGCGGTCTGCGCCTCCCGCTGGTCGAGGCGACGCCCGAGCAGTCGGCGGCTCTGGCGCGGATTCTCAAGCGGGTGGGGATCAACTAGGAGCGTGCACGTCACGGCAGGGCGCGGCACGGGCGGGCGGCTTCGAGCCGCGCACTCGGCCGCGCCTTGCGCGCGCTCGAACGCAACAGACGACAAGGAGGCACTGGACCCCACATGGCAAGGAAACGAAACGGCTCTTCAGGCAAGGGAACGCCCCTTCGCATCATCCCGCTGGGCGGCCTGGACGGCATCGGCAAGAACATGACGGTCATCGAGTACGGCGACGACATGATCCTCGACGACGCGGGCCTCATGTTCCCCGACGACAACCATCCCGGCGTCGACCTGCTCCTTCCCGACTACACCTACGTTCTCGAGAACGAGCACAAACTGCGCGGCATCATCGTCACCCACGGCCACGAGGACCACACCGGCGCGCTGCCGTACCTTCTGGCCGACCTCAACCCCAACGTGCCGATCTTCTCCTCGAAGCTCACGCTCGGCTTCATCGCGGGCAAGTTCGAGGAACACCGCATCAAGAACCCCAACTTCCGCGAGGTGCGCTCGGGCGACCACGTGCAGCTCGGGTCGCTGGGCATCGACTTCTTCTCGGTGAACCACTCCATCCCGGGCGCCATGGGCGTCTACATCACGAGCCCCGCAGGCTCGGTGCTGCATACGGGCGACTTCAAGCTCGACCAGACCCCCATCGACGGCGTCAGGACCGACTTCGCGTCGCTCACGCGCTTCGCCGACCAGGGCGTCGACCTGCTGATGAGCGACTCGACGAACGCGACCCGCAAGGGCTTCACCCCCAGCGAGGCGGAGGTCGGCGCGACGCTGCGCGACGTCATCGCGCGCGCCAAGGGCCGCGTCTTCGTCGCGTCGTTCTCGAGCCACGTGCACCGCCTGCAGCAGGTGTGCGACGCCGCGATCGCCTCGAAGCGCAAGGTCGTCGTCACCGGCCGCTCCATGATCAACAACACCCGCATCGCCCGCGAGCTCGGCTACCTCAACATCGACGAGAAGGACATCATCGACGCCTTCGACATTGACAAGTTCCCCGAGAACCGCATCGTCGTGCTGTGCACCGGTTCGCAGGGCGAGCCCCTGAGCGCGCTTGCGCGCATGGTGAGCGGCGAGCACCGCACCCTCCAGATCCAGGAGGGCGACACCGTCATCATCTCGGCGACGCCTGTCCCGGGCAACGAGAAGGCCGTGACCCAGATCGTCAACATGCTCGCCAAGATCGGGGCGGACGTGTACGACAAGAGCCGCGGCATGGTGCACGTGTCGGGCCACGGGTCGCAGGAGGAGCTCAAGCTCATGATGGCGCTCACCAGGCCGCGCAATTTCATGCCCGTGCACGGCGAGGCCGCCCACCTGCGCGCCCACGCCAAGCTCGCCGAGTCCATGGGCATTCCCCGCTCCAACGTCTTCATCGCCGACAACGGAGACACGCTCGAGATGCGCGGCGGCAAGGTGACGCTCGGCAAGCCGGTCGAATCGGGCGTCATCTACGTCGACGGCCTGCGCATCGGCGACACCAACCAGGTTGTCCTGCGCGACCGCAAGAAGCTTTCGGAGGACGGCATCGTCACGGCGGTCGTCTCCATCTCGAGCCAGACGGGCAAGCTCGTCGACGTGCAGCTCGTCGCCCGCGGCGTCTCCTTCGACGTCACCGATTCCGACGTGGTCGCCCATGCCACCGAGCGCCTGCGCAAGACGCTCTCCAAGCACGAGGGCGCACCGCGCGACCACGACGCGGCGACCAAGCTCGTCCGCGAGAGCCTGTCCAGCTACCTGTGGGACTCGCAGCACAGCAGACCCATGGTCATACCGTTCGTGATGGAGGTCTAGGTCGTCAGTGTCACCGTCTCAACGCAGCCAAAACACATCTAAGACGGCGGCATCTGCCGCACGCTCCGCCCGAACGGGCGCGGCGGCGCCCAAGGCCCGCGGCAAGGCGTCCGCGGGATCTTCGACCGCCGCCGCCCGCTCCTCGGCGGCGCACCGCCGCGCAACCGCGCCCGCCCCGGCGCCCCGCATCCCCGAGCCCCCCTCGCAGCATGCGGCGTACGGCGGGGGCCTCCTCGACGACGACGCGCGCCACGACATCGCCGGCGTCGTCGTCGCCGTCGTCGGCGTTGCCCTGCTCATCGCCGTGCTCACGCCCACCTCGGGCGTCCTGACGCAGGCCGTGAGCGGCGGCCTGCACGCCGTGTTCGGCATGGGGGCGTTTCTGATCCCCGTCGGCCTGCTGGTCTGGGCCCTCACGTTCTTCGTGCGCGTCGACCGCCTCGTACCCGGCCGCTTCGCCATAGGCCTGTGCCTCGTCGCGCTCGCCGCGATGGGCATCGTCGGCCTGTGCACGCCCGGCTGCGAGGCCGATCCGGGCAGGCTCTTCAACGAATACGTCCTCGCTGACCGGGGCGGCTACGTGGGCAACGGCCTCGCATGGCTTCTGCTCACCCTGACCGGGCGCGTCGTGGGCATCGTCGTCCTCGTCGGCCTCGCCATCGCGGGGCTCATCGTCGTCGGCATCAACGCCGGCCAGGCGCTCCGGCCGCTCGTCGATCGCTGGCGCGCCCAGCGCGGCGTCGCCCGCGCCCGAGCCGAGGAGCGTTCCCTGCGCGCCCGCCGCGCCGCGGCATGGGGCGCGCAGCCGCCCACCGACGCACCCGTCGCCCAGGACGAGGGGACGCTGCCGCGCAACTACGCCCCGACGGCGCTGTTCGACCCGTCCCGGCCCCTTTCCCAGCAGCCCGCGCCCCCCACGGCGCTGTTCGCCGAGTCGCACCAGACGGCGGTCCCGACGACCCTCATCCCCGAAGCGGGCCTCGACGCCGACGCCGCGTTCGACGCGCGCGTCCCGGTCGTCCGCATGCCCTCGCACCCCGCTGCGCCCAACCCCTACGAGGCGGCGCACGAGCGATATTTCCAAGAGCCTTCGGAGGGCGGCGGCGCTCCGTCCCGCCGTGCGGGCGCAACGTCGCTCCTGCCTCACCTCGACGGAATCGCGGCCGACGCGGCCCCCGAAGCCCGGCAGGCGGCGGACGCCGCCCCGCAGCCTACCGAACGCGCCCCGGAGTCCGCGCCGGCGCTCCGCGCCCGCTCGGTCAGGCGCGCCGCGTCGGCGTCTCGCCGCGCGTCGTCGTCCTGGTGGAACCCGGCGGATGACTGGAACCGCGACGACTTCGACCCCGACGGCTACGACGGGCCGTCGGACAACGCCTACGTGCCCGGCGTGCTCCCGGGCGCACCGCTGACGATCGATGAGGAGGAACCTGCCGCACCGAGCGGTTCGGCCATGGATGCCGCACCCGCGAGC
>DBEYOB010000179.1:0-12375 GCA_048173955.1 Coriobacteriales bacterium | reverse complement strand
GACCTGGTGGCCGAGCTGCTCGCCGGCCCGGGGGCGGGCGCCGTGTGGGCCGGGTTCGCCGTGCCGGGCGTCGCGGCCCCGCTCGCGCTCGAGGCGGCCTACGCCCGCACGCGCCGGACCGACCTGCTCACCGCCGCCATCCCCCTGGTCGTCGTCGGCGGGATCTTCCTGCGCCACTGCACCGTGAACGTCCCGCTCGGATAGGCGCGACCGGAGGCGTCGGGAGGGCGATTGGAGGGCGGTTGGGGTAAACTTGTCCCGTCGGCGGAGGGAAGGCAGGTGGCACACGCGATGGCTTCGGATTCGGACCTGTTCGAGGTGGACGAGGACAGCGGCATCCCCATCTGGATCCAGCTGCGCAACCGCCTGACCTACCTCATCGACTCGGGCCACTACCGGGAGGGCGACCGCCTGCCCACGGTACGGGCGCTCGCGGCCGACATCAACGTGAACTACCACACCGTGAACAAGGTGTACACGAGCCTCGAGCACGACGGCTACATCAGCTCCAAGCGCGGCCGCGGGGCCTTCGTCTCCAGGCGGGCGGCCGACGCGGCGGAGGAGCCCATGCCGGGCGACGTCGTGCTCGCCGAGGGTATCCGCCAGTGCCTGGAGCTCGGCATGTCCTTCGACGACATCGAGCGGCACTTTGCCCAAACGCTGAACGCCCTGCGCGCGGAGAGCCCGCAGGGCGGCAAGGGAACGGGATGCTGACATGAGGAACGCGAACCGCTGCACCGTGACCATGGAGCCGCAGGCGGCCCCCGCAGGCCAGAGGGCGCCGCGCGGATCGGGAGCCCCCGCGGACCCCGCCCACGCCCCGTTCGTCCCCGCCAAGCCCACCAGGCTCGGCTCGGTGGCGTTCTCGCTCGCGCTCGGATGCGCGGCGTTCGTCCTCGTGCTCGTCGTGGCGCGCTTCGGCTTCGGGGTCTTCAACGTCTGGTCGCTCGGCGTCGCCCTCGTGCTCAGCGTGCTCGCGCCCATGACCATGCACATCGCCATGGAGTGGGAGCGCATCGTGATCTTCCGCTTCGGCGCATTCAGCCGCGTGGCGGGCCCCGGCCTGGTCTTCATGATCCCCGTGGTCGAGCAGGCGGCGTGCCGCGTCGACATGCGCACCATCGCCACGCCGTTCGGCGCCGAGCAGACCCTCACGAGCGACCTGGTACCCCTCGACGTCGACGCCGTGCTGTTCTGGATGGTGTGGGACGCCAAAAAGGCCTGCGTCGAGGTCGAGGACTACTGCTCGGCCGTGCTCTACGTGGCGCAGACCACGCTGCGCGACGCCATCGGCCGGGCGAGCGTGGCCGAGGTGGCGCTCTCGCGCGACCAGCTCGACAAGGAGCTCAAGGAGGTCATCGAGCGCGAGACCGCCGACTGGGGCATCGCCGTGCTCTCGGTCAAGGTGCGCGACATCGTGATCCCCGCCGACCTGCAAGACGCCATGTCGCTCGAGGCGCAGGCGGAGCGCGAGAGGAACGCCCGGCTGGTGCTCGCCGGCGCGGAGGAGGAGATTGCCGAGATGGTCGCCTCCGCCGGCAAGGCGTACGGCGACCCCGACGCCGCGCTCAAGATCCGCCAGCTGCACCTGCTCTACGAGAGCGTGAAGAAGTCGGGCGGCACCGTGATAACCTTGCCCACGTCGCTTTCGGACGGGTTGGGCAACGCGGCGGGCAAGGAGCGCTGAGAGGGCAGCCGGCGACGCCGCAGAAACGCAGGGGCGGAAGGCGCCCCGGGCTAGCGCAGCGCCTCGACGATCTGGCGCGCGCGGACGGCGACGGAGCCGCGGCCGTTGCGCGCGTCGAAGCCCATCCGCTCGGCCAGCGCCGCGCGAACGCCCTCGTCGAGGTCGGACTGCGCGAAGGCGTAGAGCGCGTCGAGCATGTCGTCGAACTCGGGGTCGCCGTGGTAGCACTGGACCGCCTCGTCGATGAGGGGCCACGCCTTGGCCGACCACGACGGCGAGCTCGATCCGAGCGCGGCGAAGTAGCGGAAGGCGGTGAGGCGCACCAGGCCGGACTCCTCGTCGTACAGGCAGTCCTCGGCCCCCTCGAAGCCCTTGGAGGCCGCCTCGGGGTCGACCGCCGCGACCGAGGTCAGCGCGTCGAGCGCCTCCCAGCGCGTCTGGGCCTCCGGCCGCCCGACGGCCGCGGCGACCTCGTCGGCGAAGGGGGCGACGGCGGCGGGGGCGGCCTTCGCGATCTGGGCCACCATGTGCGCCGAGCTCTGGCGCGCCTTGCGATCGCGCCCTCCCAGCGCCGCGATCAGCGCCTTGAGCGCCGCGGCGTCGCGCTCGTTCGCCATTGCCGTTCCGTCAGTGTTCGCCATAGGGGCGCCCCTCCCGTCATGTGGTTGATCGTGTGCCGGTAATTCTACCAACCGGCACGGTTTTCTAAACGCACCGCAGCGCCAACATGAGCGAAACCACAGACAGACGGGGCCGGCCGGCCTTGCGCCGACCGGCCCCGCGGGGCAGGTTTGACTGTGCTTCCCCCTACGCGCAGGTTTCTGCGCCTACGCGATCTCGGCCATCGCGGTGTTGGCGGCGATGCGGCCCTCGGTCAGGCACACCGAGTGGCTGATGCCGGGAACCGTGGTGGGGTACTGGACCTTGAAGCGGTTGCCCATGACGTTGCCGGCGACGTAGAGGCCCTTCTTCACGCTGCCGTCGGCGTCGTAGGTGTGGCCCTCGGCGTCGGACTGCAGGCCGCACATGCACACGAGCATGGTCGAGGTGCCGAGCTTGCAGGCGTAGAACGGCGGCGTCTCGAGCGCGAACATGCGCGACGCCTTCTTGCCGAAGTCCTCGTCGTTTCCGGCGGCGGCGAGCTCGTTGTAGCGCTCGATGGACGCCTTGGCGGCCTCGATGTCGATGTTGTCGGCGCCGATGGCCTCGAGCAGCCCGTCGATCGTGTCGGCCTTCAGACAGGTGCCCGCCTCGACCGAGGCGTCGATCTGCTCCTGGGAGGCAAAGCTGTCCTTGTGGGTGAGCGTGGCGTTCACCTCGCCCGACTCGATGGCGCCGTCCTCGAGGACGTAGCACACCGCGCCGTGCTCGGGCTTGAAGTGCGGCACCTGGTCGCGCCACGCGCCGTCGAAGAACTGGTAGCTCACACGGCCGGGCTGGTTCTCGATCTGGTTCTCGAGCTGCTGGCCGGGGACGTCCTCGTTCATATAGCGCTCGCCGTTGCGGTTGAGCTCGAGGAAGCACGCGCTGCCCATGCAGTCGCCCATGTGGTGGATCATCGGGGCGTAGGGGCCCTCCTCGAGCACCGCGCCCGCGAGCATGCCCATGCGCTGGCCGTCGCCGGTGTTGGGCACGCCGCCGTCGGGCGCCGTGGGCGGGAACATGGCCATGATCCCGTCGGTCTGCGGGGCATAGTAGTGGAGCATCTCGGCGTTGCCCGAGATGTCGCCCGTGGCAAGGATGACCGCCTTCGCGTTCACCTGGATCCAGGAGTCGTCGGTCACGTTGTGGGCCACGACGCCCACGACGGCGCCCGACTCGTCGGTGAGCAGCTTCTCGGCGGTGGTCGTCATGTACTTCGTCACGTTGCCGGTGTCCTCGGCGATCTGGAGGTTGGCGTTGAGGGCCGGCTCATGGCTCGGGTACATGCGCACCGTGGTCTGGTAGCACGGGTAGTACTCGCCCTCGTTGCCCTCCCACAGCTCGGGGAGCGGGTAGCGCTCGGGCTGGACCCAGTACTCGGCGTCGGCGGGCTGGGGCGAGGTGATGGAGTCGAGGTAGGGCAGGTCGGGCAGCGCGCCGAAGTACCAGTCGAGGTCGGCGCCCGAGTTGGCGGCCCATGCCTTGAGCACGCGCGCGTCGGCCTTGTAGCCGCTCTCCTTCATGAGCTCGGCGACGATCTCGTTGACGTCGAGACCCGTCATCTCGTAGCGCTCGGTGCAGCTGGCGTTGATGGCGCCGAAGTCGCCGGAGCGGCCCTGCGGGGCCTCGCACTTCTCGATGGCGACGACCTTGACGCCCGCCTCGGCGAGCGTGCGCGTGGCGGCGACGCCCGCGATGCCCAGGCCGACCACGCAGACGTCGGCGTCCACGGTCTCGGTGATCTCGCCGAGCTCGGGCTCGACGAGGAACGACGGGGCGTCCGCGGCGGCGTCGGCGACCTCGTCGGCGAGGGCCGTCGAGGCGAGGGCGCTGCCGTCGGCCGCGGTGAGGCCGAGGACGACGCCGCCCTTCACCACGAGGTCGCGGCGGGTGACGGAGCGCTTCTGCGCGGGCATTGCGATGTTCGATAATGCCATGGTGCGGAACTCCCTTCGGTTGCATCCCGCATAGGCGACGGCGCGGCCGACGGCCGGCGGCCATGCGGGCCGCCGGACAGGCCGACGCGCCGCCGTCGGACGACTGCAACCTAACCGCGAACCGACCCCGCGTCGATAGACCCGAAACGAGTGAACTTCTCGAAAGCGCAGGTTGAGGTGGGCGGTTGCACCGGGGGCACGCATGTGCGGCCCAAAAGGCCCGGCACGCCTCCCCGTTATCGGCGCACCGGTCGCCGTCGCGCTGGATGCAGGGCACACCTCACCGCCGCAGCGCGCGTCGGCGCCGAACCCGTTCGCCATGGTCTATAATCGCCCCACGGGCGTGTTCGCCCGATGCCGCGCGGCGGCGTCGCACGAGCAGCGCCGCACCACAAGGCGGGCGTCGCGCAGGCCCATCGCCGCAGCGCATCGGGGGACGGATGGCAGACCGCATCGCACCCAGGCTTCTGGGCTTCTCGTTCTACTGGGCATGGACCCTGCTGTGCTTCCAGAGCACGGTGGCGTTCCTCCCCTCGGGCTACCCTGCGGACGGCCTTGCGGGCATCCCCGCTGGGATGCTCGCCGACCACGCCGGGTTCTTCACCTGCTCGTTGGTGTGCACCGTTCTCGCCCACCCGCTGTGGGCGTGGGTCGTCCACCGCTTCCCCGCATCGCGCACGCGGACGCCATGGGTATGCGCCGCGATCCAAACCGCCTCGATTCTCTATGTCGGCCTGTTTGCCGGCGACCCCGTCGCCGCCCTCGAGGGCCCCTTTTCGGAGACCGACATCCCCGTCCTGCTCGCCGCCGCGGCGAGCGGCATCACGAGCGCGTTCATGGACGTGCGGTGGTCGCAGGTCTACGGCATGCAGCGCCCGGACGTCTCGGGGCGGTGCATCGCGCTGTCCATCGCGCTGGGCATCGTGCTCTACTTCGCCGTCGGTTCGCTCGGCCGGCTGTCACCGGCGCTGCGCATCGCCGCCATCGCCGCGCTGCCGCCGCTGTGCGCCTGGTCGCTCGGCCGCAACGCCCGGTGCGAGGCGGAGGAGCCCACCGTTCCTCCCCTCCACAACGCGCGGCAGATCGCCGGCGTGCTCTGGCGGCCCGTGGTCGGCTCCCTCATGTTCTTCTTCGTCTACGGGTGCACCGAGAGCATCGTGGTCGGCCGCGTCGACTTCAACGACGGCCAGGCGGCGGCGCTCGGCGTCGGGCTCGTCGTGGCGCTCGCCCTGCTGGGGTGCCTGCGGAGGCGCTCGCGCCTGTCGGTCAGCGGGACGTACGGCGTCGCCCTCGTCCTGGTCTCCGCCGGCTTCATGGTGCTGCCGATGGCGATGCAGGTCACGGGCGCCGGCGGAAGCTCCGGTGGCCTGTTCGCTGTCATGGTGCTCGTGGGCGCCGGCACTTCGCTCTTCGACATGCTGCTGTACTGCATGATCGCGCACGCCGCCTACGACTACCGCACGCCGGGCGGCGTCGTCAACGGCGTCGTGCGCTTCGTCACCGTGGGCTTCTCCGCCGTCGGGCACATCGCGGGGCAGCGGCTCGGCGAAGGGTTCTGGTCGGGGACGGCCGACATGGTCCTCTTTGTGATCGCCGTGACGTACCTGCTCATCGTGTCGGCCTCGTTCTTCCTGGCGCGCCGGCGCCTCGCGGCGCTGCCCGGCGACGGCGACGAGGCGCCCGTGCGGATGGCGGAGGTACTCGCATCGGATCCGGCGCCCTCCGCGGGCGTCGGGGACGCGCCGACGGGCGTGCGGGATGCGGCGGCGGACGCCGCGGGGGACCAGGGCGCGCCCGCCGTCCCGGGGACGCCCGCCGACGAGCTCGAGGCCCTGCTCGACCGCCGTATCGGAGAGATCGCCTTCGCCAAGCACCTCTCCCGCCGCGAGACCGACGTGTTCGCGCTCGTCGCGCGGGGGCGCAGCGTCCCCTATGTCGCCGAGACGCTCGTGCTGAGCGAGAACACGGTGCGCTCGCACGTCCGCCGCATCTACAACAAGCTCGGCGTCCACTCAAAGCAGGAGCTGCTCGACCTGGTAGAGGGCGGCGGGACGGAGGAAGCGCAAGCCAGCGGATAGGGCGACACGGTACGGGTGGACTTGTGGGCGGACTTGCGAGCGGGTTCGCGGATGGGGTGGCTTGCAAGCGGGCGGGCGACGGGTGGGCTGGCAACCGTTCAAAAACGCAGTTTTTGGCTATCAAATGTTGAGTTGACAACCAGTAGGCCGGATATTGAACGAATTGGGCGACCCTTCCTCAACTGCTCGTCCGCACCACCCCCCCGTACCGCTCTTTTCGTACGCCGCATTGGCAGACGCGGCGGATGTGGAAAAGTAAAAGCGCAGGTCAGTCGCGCTATTGAAAGACAAACGGCAACGCATGCCAAAAGGATGGGGGCACGGTCGCCGACCTCGGCAGCCCGCGCTCCCATCTGTACCGTTCAATATCGCCCTGACTGGTTGATGTGTCAATGCTTGATAACCATTTTCGGCGATATTGAACGCTTCGGCCGAACACCCTGGCAGGACAGCCTCCGTCAGGCAGCCCTTAAGCGCTCAGCCAGCAGCGCATCAAGCGCGCGAACGAGATAGGATTCAGGTACAGGTTGTTGACCCTGTTCGACACGACCGAGTTGAGCGTGAGGAAGAACAGCGGGATGACGGAAAAGTCCTCAGCCACGATAGCGTTCGAGTATCCCGAGTAGTTGTCGCCCGTGCCCGTGTAGAACAGCACCTGGAGCACCTGATAGGGCGTCGGGACGAGCGTCGTCATGCCGCTGCGGCCGATCTGGAAGTCGCCCGACTGCATGGCGTTCATGTACGCGGCGCTCTCGAATGTCTGAATCTGCAGGTCGACGCCGCATGCCGCGAGGTCGGCCTGGACCATTGAGAGGATGTTCGTGTTGACCGACGAGCTCGCGCACGAGACCGTGAGCGACAGCCCGCACGACCCGTCTTCGCCCAGCGGGTAGCCGGCAGCGTCGAAGTCGGCGAACGGGACGCGCAGGTTCACGACGAGCGTGTAGTCGTCAGGCATCTCGATGCCCAGCTCGCCACCCCCGCCGTTCATGAACTCGGGCGCACCCACCACGGGGTCGAGGATGTAGCCCTGCATCGAGGGGGCAGGCCGGAAGTTGCCGTCGCACAGGCCCTCCCACGCGTACTAGCGCTTGGATGTGAATGACCGGTTGCGGCCAGCGCATGATTCGGCCGACGCTGCCGCGGGCATCACGCAACGGCGCGGTTTTTGCAGCCGATGTGACGAGATGCATATTTTTAGTTAAAATTTGCATGTAAATCGGACGGCCAGGAAGCCGCCGTCCAGAATCCGAGGGGGCACGCGCTAAAAAGTCGCCTTGTTGTGTAAGCCATAGGGCAACGCGGTGGTCGGCGAGGCGCAATGGGCATCGGGCATGCGATTGGCATTTCGACATCGCTGCAGGTCGGAAAGGCAAAACGCCAGATTGCCCCGGGACCGATTGCCTTCCGGGGTGATATATTGCGCTCGGCAGGCATCTCGGCTTGCGCAGTAAGGCGGTTTTTTAGCGAGTGGTCCCCGGATTTCTGGAAGGGCAGGGTCAGGACTTCCTACAACGTCGCTTTGACACCCCGCCGCGCCGCGCCACCGGCCCCATCGCACCGCCCGCCGCGCTCACCTCGCATCGCGCCGCGCCCTGCACCGCACCGCCGGCCTTCCTCCACGAGGCGACCGCAAAACGATGCCATACTTCGCACCGGCCACATCACGCGCCACGTCTTCCGAAGAAAGGCAGCCGCCATGCCCAGATCATCCGCCTGCGCCGCCCTCGACCTCGACGCCCTGCCCGCATTGGAGCTCGTCGCCGACCGCAAGCGCTTCTCGTGCGTGCTGTGGGACTGCGACGGCACCTTGCTCGACACCATCGCCGACCTCGCCGCCGCCGCCAACCACGTGTGCGAGGCGCACGGCTGGCCCACCTTCACCGAAGAGGAATACAAGCTCAAGGTCGGCAACGGCCAGCGCGTCCTGGTAACGCGCTTCATGCCGGCCGAGCTCGCTGCTGACGAGAAGCTTGTCGAGGATACCTATCGCGAGTTCTGCGCCTACTATGGCGAGCACAAGGAGGATCGCACCGCCCCCTACCCCGGCATCGCCGAGGCACTCGAAGAGCTCGCCGCCGCCGGCGTGCGCATGGGCGTGCTCACCAACAAGAACCAGGCCGAGTCGGAGACGCTCGTGCAGCGCTACTTCGGCGGTTTGCTGACCGTGGTCCAGGGGCGCACCGACGACATGCCCGCCAAGCCCGAACCACCTATGACGCGCGCCCTCATGCGGCGCCTGAAGGCGGGTCCCGCGTCGACCCTCATGGTGGGCGACACCAAAGTCGACATCGCCTGCGGCACGAACGTGGGTATCGCGACCTGCGGTGTGCTGTGGGGCTTCCGCGGACAGGCCGAGCTGGAGGCGGCCGGCGCCGACTGGACCGTCGAGCGACCGCAGCAGGTGGTCGACCTGGTGCTGGGGCGGTAGGCTTCCGGGAAAACCAGGCAAGGAGAACAGCCGGGCAGGCCAACAGAGATCGCGACAGAGATCGCACATCAACAGGGAACGCCGCGTCGCGGCAGATGTGCCGGACGCGGCGTTCGCAACTTCGCCTTTTCACAAAGAGGGGCTTCTCCGCGCGGGACGGACCGCATGCCCACCCTCTGAGCGGGACGGACCGCTTGCCCGTCCTGCGCAGAGGGTGGGCCTTGCGCCGCCGCCCCCGTCTGCCTCGCCGTTTATTTCCCTTCGCCGTCTACTTCCCTTCGTCGAGGGAGACCGACCCGTCGGCGCCCACCGCGATGGGGCCGCGAGCCGTCGGGCCCGCCGTGCCGGCGCCCGCACCCTTCTTCTTGGGAACGAGCGGCATCTTGATGGCGCCCTTCGGGCAGACGTCGACGCACTGGCGGCACTTCACGCACTCGTTGATGCCGCGCTCGCTGGCGGCGAGGTCGCGCAGGTTGATGTGCTCGGGGCAGACGCTGGTGCAGCGGCCGCACGTGTGGCCCGTGGTGGTCTCGATGCACTTCGAGGTGTCGATCGTCGGCACGAACGTCCTGTTGAACTTCGACAGCAGCGACATGAGGGCGCCGATGGGGCAGAACTGGTGGCACCACTTGCGCAGGAAGACCAGTTCGACGATCAGCATCAGCGGCACGACCAGCAGGGCCCACGAGACGCTCCCGCTGAACAGGCGCACGATGAGGAACACCAGGGCAAACGTCAGGCCGACCGGGCAAATGATGCAGAACACCGGAAAGCCGAAGATCGCGGCGGACAGCAGGCTGCCGCCCAGAATCCAGTGGCGCGAGTCGATGAGGCGCTGGCGCTGGTGGGCGCAGGACGAGCACCCGCCGGCCTTCGAGGAGCACGAGCCGCCCGACGGGCAGGCGGAGACCCCGGCGTCGGCTGCGGCCGCCACAGCGGCAGCCGCCACGGCGGGAGCGGCGGGCACGGCGGCCTCCTCCCACGAGCCGGACTGCGCGGCGGCGGATGCGGCGGCAACCTGGGCGTCGGAGGCGTCGGCCGCGGCCGCCTTCTTCGCGTCCTTGGCCGCCTTCTTCTTGGCCTTCTTCTTGCCGGTCGGGTCGACGCCCAAAATGCGCTGCATGAGCGGCACCGAGCAGACCCACGAGCAGAACGCCCGGCCGAACAGGACGACGAGCACCACGACGACCACGAGGCTGATGACCGCGTGAGGGATGAACGCCTTGCTCGCCAGCAGGGTCGACAGCGCGCCGATCGGGCAGATCACCGAGATGTCGAGCGGGCCGATCGACGAGAGGTTGCCGAGCGGGATCCGCAGGACGAACGCGGCCGCGAGCACGACGAGCACGATCGCCGGCATGGCGGATCGCAGCTTGCTCAGGCCGCTGCGCTGCTTCTTCTTGCGGGCCCCCTTCTTCGCGGGCTTGTCGGCGGCGTGCGTCGCCGCAGGTGCAACATCCTCGCGCTTCTCGTCAATGACGTCATGCTGTGCCATGGGGCTACACCTCCTTGCCCTGGTCGACGGATACAACGATGATGGCGCGGTGGGTCGCCTCGGGATTGGGCGTGCCCGCGGTCATCGAGCGGCAGGCGTTTTCGCACGCGCCGCAGCCGTTGCACTTGTCGAGCACCAGGTGGGGACGGTCGTGGTCGTCGAGCTCGATCGCGTCGAAGTCGCACGACTCGTAGCAGTCCCGGCAGTGCGTGAGCCGGTAGGCAAGGCACCAGTCGGTCGTGAGCAGGACCTTGCCGATCATGACGTCCTCGTGCGCGGCGCCCGCGGGCACGTCGAGCGCCTTGGTCGGGCAGGACGCGACGCACAGGGGCACGCCGTCGTTGGCGTCCTTGCAGAAGTCGCACCAGCCGGCATGGAAGTCCATCGAGGGGGTGCGCAGGTTGAGCAGCCCCTCCTCGAGGTTCGCCGGCACGACCACGTGCTGCGGGCACACCTCGTAGCATTTCATGCAGCGCGTGCAGCGCGCCAGGAAGCGGTCCTCGTCCTGGCCGCCGGGGGGTCTCACCGTCTGCCCCCCGTTGCCGCCGAAGGCCTTGACGCCGGCCCCCAGGCCCACCATGACGGCCGCACCGACGGCCCCGACGACCACCTCGCGCCGTGTGGCGCCCCGCGCCTTCGCGGGCACCGCAGGCGCGGCGTTGGTTCCCTCTCCCATCTGCTGTACCTCCTTGTCGCACACCCCAACCATCGGCACCCTGCAGCAGGTTTGCGAGAACCCCCCTCCGGAGCCCGCCGCGCGACACGCGGCCCGGCCCCGCCTTTCTTGAACTCGTTCCGCCGCGCCCTGGGGATGCGCCCGGGGCGCGGCGGAACCTCCGCATGGGCTATTCGACTCCATCATAAATCGTTTTGCGCAACCGCGGCGCCCGAACCGCGTCGAAACCAGGCGAACGGCCGCTACCTCGCGCGCCGCACCAGGTAGCAGTGGTGGATCTTCGCGTTGCGCGCGAAGTCCTCGGGAATCGACGCGGGCGTGACGTCCTCGATCTCGAGACCCAGGCGCTCCAGCTCGTCGCGGTCGAGCTTGAAGCCGCGCAGGTTGCACGAGAACACGATGGTCCCGCCGCGCGCGAGCAGGCGCGACGCCCCCATGAGCAGCTCGACGTGGTCCTCCTGCACGTCGAACCCGCGGCCCTTCATGCGCGCGGAGTTCGAGAACGTGGGCGGGTCGACGTAGATGAGGTCCCAGCGGTTGGCCGTGCGACGCTGCTCGGACACCCAGGCCATAACGTCCGCCTGGACGTACTCGTGCGCGGACCCGGAGAAGCCGTTCTGCTCCATGTTGCGGCGCGCCCACGCCAGATAGGTGTTGCTCAGGTCGACCGTGGTGGTCTGGTAGGCGCCGCCGTCGGCCGCGTAGCAGGTCGCCGTGCCCGTGTAGGCGAACAGGTTGAGGAAGCGCGTGCGCGGTGCCATGTCGCGGATCATCGAGCGCACGATGCGGTGGTCGAGGAACAGGCCCGTGTCGAGGCGGTCGGAGAAGTTCACCCCGAAGACCAGCCCGCCCTCCTCGACCAGCGCGGTCCTGCCGTGGCTCGCGCGCTCGGCATACTGCGAGCCGCCCTTGGCGCGGCGGCGCACCTTGAGGAAGACGTTCTCGGGGTCGACGTCGAGCACCGCCGGGACGATGGCGAGCACGTCGGAAAGGCGGCGGGCGGCGAGGCGCGCGTCGATCTCGCGCGGCGCGGCGTACTCGGCGACCACGACCCAGCGGCCGGGCGTCGAGGCGCCGCCCTCGTACAGGTCGACGGCCACGGCGTAGTCGGGCAGGTCGGCATCGTAGACGCGGTAGCACGCCACGCCCGCGCGGGCAGCCCACTTCGCGCGCTGCTTGGCGACCTTGCCCAGACGCGCCGCGAACTGGTCGCTCGTCGGCACCAGAACGCTCACGGACCTCCCCCCGGGCAGCTCGACGCAGGGCGCGGGATCCGACGACGCCGCGCGCTCGACCGCCGCGGCGCCCTCGACGCAGGAGGGCGGCAGCGGCGTCTCGGCGCGCACGATGCCGCGGCGGGCGGCCTGGGCGGCGCTGGGGAAGACGTGGACGTCGACGTCGTCGCGGTCGTTGATGACGTGGCACGTGG
>DBEYOB010000178.1:0-9397 GCA_048173955.1 Coriobacteriales bacterium | reverse complement strand
AAAACCAAATTTCTGATAAGGCAATAGTATAAAAAGGCTCCCGTTCGAACCGGGTTGCCAATCGTTCGCAACTGCAATTTCTTCAGGGAACCGGTCGTCCGTGCTGCGGGAGCAACCCGCCGCAGTGCACCCGACCCGCCGCGGCGCACCTGGCCCGCTCCGGCGCGTTCGGCCCGTTTTCGACCTCGGCTGTTTCGTTCGCGTCCTGGTCCAGCCTTGGTTCCGTCGTGGCCCCGCTCCGACCCGCACCCAGCCCCATTCGTATTAAATCTTAAATATTATGACAACAGTAAATCTAACTCAGTCGTAAAATAACCTATTTTATCTGCGTAAATAATATAAGCAAATACTATGTATAGAAGGACTTGATACCTGTTCTATCTACGTCGGCAACCAAGCCGGTGTCTACCATGGCAAAAAACTCGGTTTCGTCCGTACAGTCCGCGTCGCCCGCGCCATCTGCGCCGGGCGGTGCGGTTTCGGCATAAGGAGCAGACGCACGTGGAGGCATTCGAGCGGGAAACAGCCGGCAAGCGGGAAACGGCCGGCAGGCGGGAAACAGCCGGCAAGCAGGAAGCAGCAGGCAGGGGCGCGACCGTCGATCGGGGCGGCGGGCGCCGCACATACGGGCGCCGCACATCCGGCAGGTTCTTCGCCGCCCGCATCGCCGTCCTGGCGTCGGTCGTCCTGGCGGTTCTGCTCGCAGTCGGCGGCGGCGCCCCCGCTGGCCAGGCCGCCGCTGCTGGCCAGACTGTCCTTGCTAGCCAGGCCGCCGCTGCTGGTCAGTCTGCCGCTGCGGGCCCGATCGCCGGCGCGGGCGCGGTGCGCGTCGCGCTTGCCGGGGAGGCGGGCGCCGCGGCGGCGTCCCCGGCCTTCTCCGACCATCTCGTGCAGACGGTCTCCCCCAACGGGGCGACCATCAGCCTGTTCGACTACTGGCTGGTCGACCGGGACTCGAGCGACCTCGCAAACCCGGACGACCGCTTCAACGTCGGCATCAACGCCGGTCACGACCTGCGCTTCTGCGCACCGGGCACCTACTCCGACCCAATAGCGTTCAACCTCTTCCAACGCATACCGCGCGAGGGCATCGTCGCCCCGACGCTCGGCCCGGACGGCTATCCCTACCTCGCCTCGGCGAGCGGCGAGTCGCTCGCCTACCTGTTCGACGGCAGCTCCCAGGCAAACGGCGACCAGCAGGGCAAAGCCGCCTACCTCGACGTCGACGGCCTGCTGCAGGTCAACGACGACGGGTACTACTACTTCGACGCCACCCGCAACTTCGCCTCCCTGAACGCGGCCGGCGACGCCTTCGACGTCTACGACACGTGGGGCGTGCGCCGCACGACCGCCTACTCGTCGAACAACAACGGCCAGTTCTTCCCCTTCAACGACGCGACGCAGGTCTTCGAGGAGAAGGACGGGGCGCTCAACCAGCTCAACGTGTATCCCAATTCGCCCGGCATGAACCACTGGTTCGGCATGTCGCTGTCGTCGCGCTTCGTGCAGAAGGACGGCGGCACGAACAACGGCAAGACGGTGACCTACGAGTTCTCGGGCGACGACGACGTGTGGATCTTCATCGACGGCGTGCTGGTGGGCGACCTCGGCGGCATCCACATCCAGACCAACATCCTCATCGACTTCCAGTCCGGCGCGGTGGTGGTGTACCGCGACGCCAACGGCAACGGCACGCTCGACAAGGCGGTCGACCAGATCTACAAGATGACCACCATCAGCGAGTGCTTCCGGCTTGCCGGGGCGGCCGACCGGGAGAGGTGGAACGGCTTCACCTTCGCCGACGACACCTACCACACGCTCAACTTCTACTACCTCGAGCGCGGGAGCGGGGCCTCGAACATGAAGCTGCGCTACAACCTCGTGTCGATCCCCGTGTCGAGCGCCGTCAAGGTCGGCCAGGACGGCAACCCCGTCGCGGGGGCCGGCTTCGCCCTCTACCCGACCGACGGGTCGTACGAGGTGGCGCCCGGCGCGCAGCCCGCCTTCACCGGTGTGACGGACGATACGGGTATGATGCGCATCCTGGGCACCGACGGGTTCCCCATCGCCCTGTCGGAGCTGCGCGACGAGAGCGCCCACTGGGTCCTGCGCGAGGAGTCGGTCCCGGCGGGCTACCGCGTCGCGCCCGACATACCGCTGTACTTCGACCCCGACATCACCTCGAACGCCATGCTGCTCTCGGCCGACCCGTGGGGGACGGGTGCGTACGCCCAGCCGAGCCTCACGGTGACCGCCGGCAGCGACGTCCGCACGGAGGACGGCGCCCTGGTGAACACGGACAACGGCCTGCTCCCCGGCGGCCTCATGTTCGGCGTCGTGATGGAGCGGGACGCGGCGGGCATGTGGCACCCCGCCTACGGCGACGCCCTGGGCGGGTGGACCGTGCTCGACGGGACCGGCGAGGAGGCGGCCATCGAGGCGGCCCGCCGCGACCCCTACCTGTTCGGGCTCAACGCGAACGGCCTGTACGAGACGGCGGTCGAGGACATGCCGGGCGACATCCGGACCTATCGCGGCGTCATGGCCGAGAACCCCGCGCTGGGCGACGCGTCGTCGGCCGGCTATCGGGTGGACTACTTCTACACGTCGGCCGACAGCCTCGCCAAGGCGACGCCCGGCAACACCGCACGGCTCGATGCCTCCGATTTCGACCGGCAGTTCGCGGCGATCCTCTACGTCTCGGACGTCGAGAACCGCCTGATCGTGCAGAAGGTCGACGAGCTGGGCGAGCCGGTCGCGGGGGCGACGTTCGGCCTGTTCGCAGCCTCGGCGGCGACGGTGGGTGAGGACGGGGTCCCGGCGATCGCCGAGGGCGCGGAGCCCGTCGCCAGCGTGACGACCGGCGACCTCGCCCTGCCGGGCGAGACGGGCGGGGCGGCGAGCCTGCCCGGCGCCGCCGCCTTTGCGCGGGGCCTGGGCGCGCCCCTCGACCCGGGAAGCTACTACCTCGTCGAGACGGCGGCCCCCGAGGGCTACGCGGTCAACCCCGCGCTCGTCGCGGTGACCGTTGACGACACGGGCGTCTACGCCGACGCGGGTGCCGCCGACGACGGCGTGACGGTCGCGCGCGGCGTCGGGCGCGTGGTGGGCAGCATGAGGCAGTTCGCCGCCGACGACGGCGTCGACGCGACGCTCCACCACATACGGGCGGCTCTGGTGACGAGCGACGCGTACGAGGGAGCGGGCACCGCCTGGTCCGAACCCGACTGGGGTGCCACGGCCGCCCCCGACCCGCGCGCCATGTACCTGCAGTACAACGACCCGGGCGACGGCCTGCCCGGCGGCGGCGCCTTCGACTACGTCCCGCTGGGGGCGGGCGGCGCGACGGCGCTCTCCACCGACGCGGGGTGGTCCAAGCTCGTGGTCCAGCAGGCGTCCGAGGGCGGCGGCACCGCGGCGTCCCCCCGGCGGGGGCTGGGCGGGCGCGACGTCGCCAACCTGTTCTCGGGGTCGGTCGCCGTGCGGGTGGCCGACCAGAAGACCGGCGAGCTGACGGTTTCCAAGGAGGTCGCCGGCGACGAGGGCGCCCCGGCGGACGCCTCGTTCTCCTACACGCTCGGCCTGGCCGGCACCGACGGCACCGCGCTCGCCGGACCTTACCGCGCGCAGGTGCTCGCCGGCGACGAGGCGCGCGGGGATGAGCTCGGGCTGGGCGACGGCGCGACGTTCTCCCTGAAGGCCGGGGAGACCCTGCACGTGTACGGCCTCCCGCGCGGGGCGCGCTACACGGTCGCCGAGACGGCTCAGCCCGCGGGCTTCGCGCTCGCCGGCATCGTGAACGACGGGAGCGAGACCGAGGGCGTCGACCTACCGGCCGCCTCGGCGAGCGGGGTCGTGGACGATGCCGTGCGCGAGGGGGAGGAAACGGTCGAGACGGGGGCCTCCGTCGTGTTCAGGAACGCCTACACGTCGCCCGACCTGACCGTCGCCAAGCGCGTCGCTCCCGCCGAGGAGGGGCTGAAGCCGGCGGGTCGCGCGTTCTCGTTCGAGGCGACGCTGCCGAGCCTGGCCGGGCGGGAGTGCACGGCGGTCCGCCGCACCGCGTCGGGTGAGGAGTCGCCCGTCGACATCGCGGTCGACGGCGACGGGAAGGCGTCCTTCGAGCTCGCGGACGGCGAGTCGCTGACGTTCGAGAACGTCGGGGTGGGGGCTTCCTACCGCGTCGTGGAGACCGCGGCGGACGCCGACGGGTTCGCCCTCCAGGCGATCGGGGGCGGTGGGGAAAACGACGTCGCGGCGCGGACGTCGTCGGGGGAGCTCGGCGACGCGGACGCGGCGCTCACCTTCACCAACTCCTATCGCGTCGGGGAGCTCGAGGCGACCGAGGTAGCGTTCAAGGGAACCAAGACCATGCTGGGGAGGGCGTTCGAGCCGGGCGACTCGTTCACCTTCGTCGTGGCGGGCTACGACGGAGCCCCCTTGCCCGACGGCGTCTCACCCCTGCCCGGCGCGGGGGAGGTGTGCGACGGGGACGAAGCCGAGGCGGGCGGGACCGCCTTGGCAGACGTGTGCGCCAACCTGCAGGGACGCTCCGCCGGGACGCTCACGCTGACCCCGACCGAGGGGGATTCGTCCCCCCTCGACTTCGGAACCGTCACGTTTGCGCGGCCGGGCACCTACCGCTACCTCGTGTTCGAGAACCCGGTCGGCAGCGGCGGCGTCTCGGCCGACACGGCGCGCTACCGGGTGACGGTCGAGGTCGCCGACGACGGCGACGGGACGCTGTCGGTCGCGTGGTGGACGTTCGACCGGCGCTCCTACGGCGAGGGCGACCAGGGCTTCGAGACGGTCTTCGACAGCCGCGACGTCGACGCCGCGGCCGAGGACGCCTCGCTCGACTTCGCCAACTCGTTCGACGCCGACGCGACCGTGCGCCAGCTGCTCGGCGTCAAGACCCTCAACGGGGCGGCGCCCGATGGCACGCGCTTCGGCTTCACCCTCTCCGCGGCGGGAGGGACCGACGCCGCGGGCGACCCGATCGACCCCGCCCGGGTCCCCATGCCGGGCGGGCAGACCGGGGGCACCGCCGGCGCGGTGGCGGTCAACGGCGTCGTCGCGTTCGGCGGCATCGCCTACACGGCGGACATGGTGGGGAGCACCTACACCTACACGGTGGGCGAGGACGTCCCGGGGGATGCGACCAACCCGGCGGTCGCCGACCCCGCAGGCAACCCGGTCGCCTACCGCGACGCGGCGCCCGACGAGCGGCTCGAGCCGGGATGGGCGTACCGGGGCGTCACCTACGACGGCGCCCTCCAGACGGTGACGGTGAGCGTCGGCCACGCCGAACACGACGGGCGCGAGACGGTGACCACCGCGGTCTCCCCGTCGCTGACGACCCAGGCGGGCGAGGTGAGTTTCGGCTTCGCGAACGCCTACGACGCGACCGGGAGGCTCGACGGGTCGACGGACCTGCGGGTCGCCAAGGACCTCGTCGGGCGCGGCTGGAAGGAGGGCGATTCCTACACCTTCGTGCTCGCGGGGGAGGGGGGCGCCCCGATGCCGGCCCCGGGCGGCGAGACGGCCGTCATAGGGACTGACTCCCCCGCCGACGGGGAGGGCGGGCTGCGGACGGCCTCGTTCGGCGACATCTCCTACACCTCCGCCGACCTGGGCGGCCTTGCGGAGCGCACGTTCTCGTACACGATATCCGAGCAGGACGGCGGCTCGGTGCACGAGGGCGTGGCGTACTCGCGGGCCCTTTACCGGGTCGCGGTCGCGCTGACCGACAACGGGGACGGGACCCTGGGCGTGTCCTCGACCATGGTGCGCGCCGTCGACGACGACGGCATGCCCGCCGAGGACGCCCCCGAGGTCGCCTCGCACACGGCGACGTTCACGAACTCGTACCGCCCGAACCCGGTCGAGCTTGCGCCCGACCAGCTGATACGGGTGCGCAAGACGGTCCTGGGGCACGCCTGGGGCGCGGGCGAGTCGTACACGTTCGACATCTCGTGCCTGCAGGCCCCCGACGGCGCCGACGCCCCGCTGCCCGAACCCGCCGAGCTGACGGTGGGCGCGCCCGCCCCCGACGGGGACGGGGCGGTGCCCGCGGCCAACGAGGGCGCCTTCGCGACCATGTGCTTCTCCGTTGCCGGCACCTACGTCTACGAGGTCGTCGAGCGCATGAGTCCCGCCGACGCGGGCATGACCTACGACGCGCACGCGTCGACGGCGACCGTCGTGGTGCGCGACGACGACGCGGGCAACCTGGTGGTCGACGAGGTGGGCGGGGCCGTCTACGACAACGCCGCGGCCACGACCGACGCCGACCGCGCGGCGACCGACGCGGCGGCCTTCACCAACGTCTACGCGACGGGCAGCGTCGACTACGGCGCGCGGGGCGGCCTGCAGCTCGTCAAGACGTTCGCGGGCCACGGCATGGAGCAGGGGAGGTTCTCGTTCACCATAGCGCCGCTCGACGCCGCGGCCGCCGGCGTTGCGGGCGGCACCGACGCGGCTTCTTCCGCCGAGAAGCTCGGCATCCCCCTCGACGGCTACACGGTGGAGAACGCCGCCGCGACCCTGGGCGAGGGCGAGGATGCGAGCTCGTCGACGGTGAGCCTGCTGCCGCCGGCGCCGGAGGGCCCCGCGCAGGACACATCCGGCGGGCCGGCGTACCCGTCGGTCGTCTTCACGCAGGGCGACATCGGGAAGACGTTCGCCTACCGGGTGGTGGAGAACGTCCCCGACGGGGCGACCAACCCGGGCGTCGTCGGCGCGGACGGCGCCGCGGTCGCCTACGGGCAGGCCACGCCCGAACAGCGGGCGCTGCCGGGATGGGAGTTCGAGGGCGCCGTGTTCGACCGCACCGCCTACACGGTGTACGTCGCGGTCTCCGATGGGGGAGGCGGCACGCTCGACGTCGCCACCCGCGCGGTCGGGACCGAGCCCGACGGCAGCGTCTCCTCCGACGAGACTGTCGTGTACACCTCGGACCGCGACGACGCGCCCGCGCGGGCGGCGACGGTGCGCTTCGCCAACGCCTACCGGGCCGCGCCGGTCGACTACAGCGCCTCGGGCGGCCTTGCCGTCAGCAAGGTGCTCCACGGGAGGCCGTCGTACGAGGGCCAGTTCTCCTTCTCCGTGACCCCCTTCGGGGCGACCGGGGAAGAGCGCCGCGCGGCGGCGGAGAAGCTCGGCATACCCCTCGAGGGGACGGCCGTGTCGGCCCCGGCGGCGGCCGACGGCGCGAAGGTGCTCGTCCAGATCGCCGACGGCTCGCTGGCGGGCGCCTCGGGCGGGCACGTCGTGTTCACCCTGGAGGACGCGGGCAAGGAGTTCGCCTACACCGTGGCCGAGACGGGTGCCGGCGAGCCTCCGGCCGGGTACCGCTACGACGACCGCTCCTACACCGTGCGCATCGCGGTCTCCGACGACGGCGGCACGGGGAGGCTCGCGGTGACAACGCGCCTGTTCGACGGGGCCCTCTGCGTGGCGGAGGCGACCGTCGACGCCACGACCGCGACGTCCCGGACGGTCGAGGTCCCGTTCGAGAACTTCTACCAGGCGAGCGGTTCGGTCGCCCTGACGGGGGCGAAGCGCCTCGAGGGGGCGCCCCTGGCCGACGGCGCGTTCAGCTTCACGGTGGCCGACCCCTCCGGCGACCCGGTCGCGACCGGCGTCAACGCCGCCGACGGGACGGTCGCCTTCACGCCCCTGGGGTACAGCGAGTCCTCGTTCGGGCCCGACGCGGCGGTCGACGGCCAGGGCAACCGGACGCAGGTGTTCTCCTACACGGTGCACGAGGACGGCGCAGGCGAGACGCTGGCGGGCGTCCGGCACGACGACACCGTCTACACGGTCGAGGTCACCGTGACCGACCGCGGCGACGGCACGCTCGACGCCTCCGTGACGGGGGTCTACCGCGGCCCCGACGCCGTCCCGGTCGCCGTCGCGCCGGACGCCGTCTCGTTCGACAACGTCTACACGGCGACCGACGTGGCCCACGCGCAGCTGAGCTTCGACAAGGTCCTCCGGGGTCGCGACATGGCCGACGGGGAGTTCGGCTTCGTCGCCTACCGCTTCGACCCCGCGAGCCAGACCGTCGGCGCCGCCCAGGCGAGCGCGTCGAGCGGCGCCGCGCCGTCCGGCGAGCCGTCGCACGTTTCCATGGACCTGAGCTTCACGGCCGCCGACCTGGCCGGTTCGAACGAGGCGACGTTCGCGTACAAGATCGTCGAGGCCGACGGCGGGCTCGAGCACGTGGCCTACGCCGACCCGCTCTACGCCGCGCTCACGGTGACCGACGACGGGAAGGGGAACCTGACCGCCGGCCCGGTCGCCTACTACCGCGACGCCGGGCTCACCGACCCGGTTCCCGAGGGCGAGGCGCCGACGTTCGTCAACGTGTACGAGCCGCAGCCCACCTCGTTCGCGGTGGGCGGCTCCAAGGCGACGGAGGCGGCCGACGGCGCACAGCTCCTCGACGGCCTCACGTTCGGCTACGAGATCTACCGCATCGGAGGCGACGGGAGCCCGGCACTGGTCGCCTCGGCCGTCTCGCCGGCGAACGGCACATGGAGCGCCGAGGTGCCCGTCGCGGAGGCGGGGACGTCGACCTACCGCATCGTCGAGACGTTCGGCGGGTCGGACATGGGGGCGGTCTCCTACGACGGGACCGTGTACCACCTCGTGCTGGACTCCTCGTACAACCCGTCGACCGGGCGCTACCAGGTTGATTCGTACCAGTACTACCGCGGCGACCCCGTGGCGGGCAACGAGGTATCCCCCGAGGAGGTCGCCTTCCGCAACGTCTACGGCGCGGGGGAGGGGGCCTCGGTGACGCTGGGGGGCCGCAAGGTGCTCGAGGGGGCGTCGTTCGACGAGGTCGCCCGTCCGTTCACCTTCACGCTGACCGACGTGACCGATCCCGACAACCCCGCCGTCGTGGGCCACGCGACCAACGACGGGGGGAGCTTCAGGTTCCCCTCGCTGGGGTACACGTTCCACCTCGAGGTCCCCGAGCCGGCGGCAGATACCTCTGCTACGGCCGACGCCTCCGGTGCGGCCGCAGGCGAAGGGCAGACCGACGCCGGCGGGGCCGAGGGCGAGGGATCGGCTGCCGAGGAGGGGCGGCTCGACTCCGGAGCGCCGGGAGGCGATGCGGGCGGCGATGCAGGTGGGGCGGTCGAAACGGGCGAAGGGACCGCGCCGGCCGACGGCGGCCCGGTGCCCGGCGGCCCGGATGCGGTCGACGGGATGGACGCCGAAGGCGCGGCCGCGGACGGGGCCGGGACTGCGAGCTCGGGAACTGCGGGTCCGGGAACTTCGGGTTCGGAGACCCCGGACCCCGCCGCGCAGGACCCCGCGGTGCGGGACCCCGCGGCCCAACCGGCCGACGGCGGTGCGGGCACGGGCGGAGCCGGGGATGCGA
>DBEYOB010000177.1:0-22197 GCA_048173955.1 Coriobacteriales bacterium | reverse complement strand
CGGCCGTCGCGACGGGGGCAGCGGGGGCGACGCCGGGCTTGCGCACCGTGATCTCGCTGCCCGCCTCCTTGATTGTGACCTCGCCGACCCCGGATTCCTCGACGGCGCGGATGAGCTCGCGAATCTGGTTGATGTCCACGTAATCCTCCTCTTTCGTCAGGCTGCTGTCGCGGTCGTAGAGGAACTCGACCCTGTCCGCGGCGCGGTGCTTCGAGAGAAACGCCTTCGCCTCGGTGGGGAACAGGGCGTACATGAGCACGTCCTCCTCGCTTTTCGCCAGCGGGCCGATCTCGGCCTTGCAGTCCTCGTAGGTCTGGGTCGCCAGCGTCGAGGGGGGCACGTCGGGCGGCAGGACCTCGGCGTCCCCCACCGCGCGGCGCAGCACGTCCGGGTCGATCGGGCCGGGGGCGGCGCCGTAGCGGCCGCACAGGTAGTTCTTCATCTCGGTCGAGACCGTGCCCCAACGCTTGCCGGTCAGGACGTTGAAGACGGCCTGGGTGCCAACGATCTGGCTCATGGGGGTCACCAGCGGCGGGAAGCCGATCTCGGCGCGCACGCGGGGAATCTCCTCGACCACGTCGCCCAGCCGGTCGACCGCATGCTGGATGTCGAGCTGGCTCACCAGGTTGCTCATCATGCCGCCGGGAATCTGGTGCTTGTAGACCTGCATGTGGATGAGCGAGGACACGCCGCGCTTGTAGTGGCTGCGCTGGCGCACGCCCTCCCAGTACTCGGCGATCTCGAACAGCAGGTCGAGGTCGAGGCCCGTGTCGTAGCCCGACTCCTTGAGCGCGGCGACGATCATCTCGACGGCGGGCTGGGAGTTGCCGAATGCGAGCGGGGCGCTCGCGGTGTCGACGATGTCCGCGCCGGCCTCGGTGCCCTTGATGTAGTTCGCCGGCGCCATGCCGCCGACGTAGTGGCAGTGCAGGTGGATGGGCAGCCCGGTCGCCTCGCGCAGCGAGCGCGTGAGGCGCTCGGTACGGTAGGGCGTGAGCAGGCCGGCCATGTCCTTCACGCAGATCGAGTCGGCGCCGAGCTCCTTGAGCGCCACGGCGTAGTCGACGTAGCTGTCGAGCGTGTGCACCGGGCTCGTCGTGTAGGAGATGGCGCCCTCGAAATGGGCACCGCACGCCTTGACGGCAGCGGCGCAGTCCCGGACGTTGCGTATGTCGTTCAGCGCGTCGAACACGCGGAACACGTCGACGCCGTTGCGGTGGGCGGCCGCAACGAAGCGGGTGACCACGTCGGTCGAGTAATGGTGGTAGCCAACCAGGTTCTGACCGCGGACGAGCATCGAGAGCGGCGTGCGTGGGCAGTGCTTCTTGATGGCGCGCAGGCGCTCCCAGGGGTTCTCGTCGAGGAAGCGCAGGCACGTGTCGAACGTCGCCCCGCCCCAGGCTTCGATGGCCCAGTAGCCCACCTGGTCCATCTTGGGCAAGATGGGCAGCATGTCGCCGATAGCCATGCGCGTCGCCCACAGCGACTGTTGGCCGTCCCTGATCGTGGTGTCCATGATCTTCAGGGGTTTCATCCAGCACCTCCCGCATGTCTCTGTCAAAGCGCCAGCTGCCGGCGGCGCCGGCGGGCAAAAAGCGCGCCCGACGCCGTCGCGCGCGTCCCAACAGTATAAAGGCGCGCCGACCCGAACCGGCCGCGGCCGGAAATATGCCCCTATTCTGCAGAAGGGGCGCCGCTGGGAAGCCCCGTCTCCGCCGCTCGGGGCGGCGTCGGGGCCGTTGCCGCCCCGGGCGGCGGCACGGACGGGACCGCTAGCGGCTCGCCTTGAGCTTCGAGAAGATCTTGGTCGAATGGCGCTTCACGAACGAGATGAAGCGCCCCTCCATGTAGGCGACCCAGGGATGGTCGGCCTTGATCGGCCAGAGCATCACGCGCATCATCAGGCTGTGGGGCACGGTCCTGTCGACCGCAAGCTTTGCCTGGGGCGTCTCGACCATGCGCTTTACGGCCGCCCGCTGTTCGGCGCGCGTGAGCTTCGAGTCGGCGCACGTCGCGTTCTCGATGCAGCCGATGAGGCGCTCGGCGTAGCGGCGGTAGACCACCTCCATGCTGCGCTCGTCGTCGACCCCCCAGTGGCGGTAGAGGTCGAGCATCCAGGTGTGCTCGTCCTCGCGCTTCTCGTACATCCCCTCGCGCCAGCGCGACGTCTCGGACTCGGCGCGCGCCCGGATGAAATGGTAGTAGGGCGTCTCGGTGACGCCGACGCGCTCGACGTCGCGCAGGACCGACAGGACGAAGGGGAAGTCGTCCCAGAAGGTCAAAGGGAAGCGCAGGCCATGTTCCTCGACGTAGCTGCGCAGGTAGAGCTTGTTCCACGGCGGGTAGAACTGGTTCTTGTCGAACAGTGCATAGGCCCCCTCGCGGAACTCCCGCTGCGAGCGGAACACCTGCGAGGGGACGCTCAGAACCTGCCTAAAGCAGTCGGTCTCGGCGTCGTCGCAATAGGTGTCGATGTAGAAGCCCGCAACGACGAGCTCGAGGGAGTTCGCCGACCCCAGGGCGTACATGTCCTCGAGCATGCGCGGCTCCGCCCAGTCGTCCGCGTCGACGAAGCACAGGTACTCGCCGCGCGCATGGTCCATCGCGCGGTTGCGCGCGGCGGGGGCGCCGGCGTTCTCTTGATGGAACACCTGGATGCGCTGGTCGCGGGCCGCATAGCGGTCGCAAATCCGCCCCGAGCCGTCCGGGGAACCGTCGTCGACGATCAGAAACTCGAAATCGGTCAGCGTCTGGTTGAGAATGCTCTCGATGGCGCGGCCCACGTACTTCTCGACGCCGTAGACCGGCATGATCACGCTGACTTTGGGATGATGCATGGGCATCGTTAGCCTTTCGCCGTCCTTGTCCGCACGCGTCGACGGGCGGCCGCGCAGGGGGCCGCCCGCCGAGGATGGGCCGTGCCCGCTAGTTCTGGATCACCATGTTGCCGCGCCAGTCGTAGAGAACGTTGCCGGCCTCGTCGTACTGGGTTCCCTGCGGGTTGCCGTACGCGTCGAGCAGCGCGTTGCCCCACTCGTCGTAGATCGTGCCGACCGGCATGCCGTTCGCGTCGTACTGCTGGCCGTAGAACTGCAGCACGCCGTTCTCGTCGAACACGAGGTTGTTGTTCTCGTCGCGCAGCGCGCCCGACGGGGCGCCCGAGGCGTCGAGCAGGGGGTTGCCCTCCTCGTCGTACTGGGTGCCCGCAAGGAAGCCCTTCGCGTCGAGCTGGGCGTTGCCGGGTATGTCGGAGACCGACAGCAGGGCCATCTTGAGGAGCGGGGCCGATCCCTGCGCCATGACGACGCCGTTCACGTCGAGGTCGGCGACGGGCGCGGAGATCTGGCCGATGCCGGCCTGGTCGAGATCGCCGAAGCGGCCGCAGAGCTCGACCAGGCCTTCGAGCGTGAGGTTGGAGCGCACGCCGCCCAGAAGGGACGAGGGGTCGACCGACGCCGGGTCGGTGGCGCCCGTCATGATCGCGTACAGCCCGTCGAAGACGGACTGCTGGCAGCAGACGACGTTGTAGAGCCGGATGCCGAACGCGTCCTCGATGCCCGAGAGCACGCGCGTGATGCTCTGGGACGCCAGGACCTCCTGCGCCGTGTGGGCCTCGGTCACGCCGCCGCTCGACAGGGCGATATAGAGGTTGGTGGGCACGTCGATGCGAAGCGCCGTGGTGATGTCCTTGTCGTAGCGGTACAGCATGATCTGGGACAGCTCGCCGATCTGCTGCTCGTCGGTCGGGGTCGACGTGACGAAGTACGCCGTGTAGTAGGTGCCGTCGTCGGCCGGGGTGAGCGACAGAGCGCTGTCGTACGCCGAGGTCCCCACGACCTGCTCCTGCTCGTCGTGGGTGATCGACGCCTGGGTCGCGAACCACACCGCGACGAAGATGGCGGCGAGCGCGAGGAGGGCGGCGAGCGCGATCAGCGTCTCGAGCACGATGTTGCGCTCCTTCTTGGGGGTGAACATCGCGTGCCCGCTCGAGAGCGAGAACCTCTGCTGGCCGAGCGCGAGCGACGTCTCGGGCTGGCGCCCGTCGGCGCGCACGACGCGGCGCGGCCCTCCCTTGATGACGACGGAGCGGGCCTCCCTGGGACGGGGGCCGCCCGTCGCGCCCTCCTGCGGCGCCGGCTCCCCCGCTTCGCCCGACGCCCCGTCCGAAGAGCCGGCACGGGACCTGCGGCCCCGAGCCTTCGAGTTGCCCGTCGGCGCCGGTGCGAGCGGTGGCATGTCCGAGAACGTGGCCTCGGACGCGTCCGAGGCTCCGTTCGACGGAGTGCCCGTGGCCGGCGCCTCGGAGGCCCCCACCCCCATCAGCTTCAGGAACTCAAGGGTGTCGCCGGGTCCCGCATTGGTGTTGTCAGCCATGCAAAACTCACTTTCGCCGGGGCCGGCAGGCGGCCCGGTTCCTCATACCGTAAGACAGGATAGCAGGCGGATGTGCCGCGGCTGTGGCGGCGCTACGAGCGCCCCGTCGTGTCCCGCATGCCGGACACGGTCTGCGCCCAGCTCTCCTGGTCGAGCTCGAGGACGCCCTGTCCGTCCTCCCCCACGGCCTCCGTGGCCGGCGCCTCCATCACCACCTGGTTTTCGGGCGAGATCTGGGCGATGGTCGCGAACAGGCCGCGCAGCGCGCCGGCGGTGATCATCTGGGATTCGTCCCAGACATCCGCCGCGAGCGCCGAGGCGTCGGTCGTGCCCTCCCCCGTGGAGAGGAGCAGCAGGGAGTCCATCTGGCCGGCGGTCAGCACCGCCGCCGTGGCGACGTCGACACCCGCGAGCCGGGCGACGTCGTCGACGAGCCCTGCCAGGCCGCCCTCCCCAAACGACGAGCCCAGGGTGCCGCCGTCCGACGAGCCCGCCGCACAGAGCGTGTTCGACGCGAGGCGACAGAGCTCGACGCGGTCGTTGATCGTGTCGACGTAGCCGAGGTAGGCGCACGCGAGCGAGCCGTCGTCGCCCGCCACGGCCAGCACCGTGTAGGCGTCGGTCGCATAGGAGGCCGACTCCTCCGAGGTCGAACCCTCGTTGATCTGCTCGAGCATCCCGCTGGCAAGGAAGTAGCCTCCCGCGAACACGGCGGCGGCGAGCACGACGAGGACCGCGGCGATCGCGACCGCCGTGCGGCGCGGCAGAGGATCCTTGACCCCCGTTCCGCTCCGCCCGCCCGCGCCCTTTTGGCCGCGCAGCGAGGACACGCCCGCAGCGCGGCCCAGATGCGCGTCGTCCGAGGGGGCGACCGCCTCGGGCCTTCCGTCGGCGGACGTGCGGACGCCCTGGGGAGGACGGTAGTCGACGGCGCGGAACTCATGGGTCTCGCCCCCCAGCGTGCGCGTGCGCGCCGCGCTCGCCGACGAGACGCCCTGGCTCACCTCGGTGCGGCGGACGCCGCTCGCCTCGGCCTCCCGATCTGCGTGCGTGCGCGCCATGGCGTTACTCCCCTCGTACGGTCGCACCGGTCGCGCGGCATGCCTTCTCGACCACGCGGCTGTGCAGGTTCTCGGCCTCTTCCGAGGTCATGGTGCGCCCTTCGGCGCGATACGTCAACGAGAAGGCCATGGACTTCTTGCCCTCGCCGACGCGCACCGGGTCACGGTAGACGTCGAACAGGCGCACGGACTCCAGGTTCTTTCCGCCCGCGCTCGAGATGACCTGCATCAGGCGCTCGCAGGTGACCGCCTCGTCGACCGTGAGCGCGAGGTCCATCTCCACGGCGGGCAGCGTCGGGACGTCGCGGTAGGGCAGCTCGTTCTTCGCCAGACGGACGAGCTGGTCGAGATCGAGCTCGAACGCGGCGACCGGGACCTCGACGCCGAACGCGGAGAGCGCGGCGGGATGGATCTCGGCGACCCAGCCGAGCAGCGTGCCGCCCGAGAGGACCTCGGCGACGCGGCCGGGCTGGGCGAAACCGCACGAGCCGCCCTCGGGCACGCGGAAGCGCACCTTCTCGATGCGCAGGTCGTCGAGCAGCGCCTCGACGACGCCCTTCGCGTCGAAGAAGTCGAGCTGGGGCCAGGAGGCGTTCCACCCGTTCTCGTCGCGCCTGCCCGACAGGACGCCCGCCACATAGGTGCGCTCCTTGGGCTGCGCGTGGCCGGGGCGGCCGAAGAACAGGCGTCCGGACTCGTAGAGGGCAACGTTTTTGACCCCGCGGCTCAGGTTGTTGGCGACGCTGCGCAGAAGGCCGGGGATCAGGCTGCGGCGCATGACCGTCCAGTCGCTCGACATCGGGTTCATGAGGCGCACCGGGACGCCGCGCCCCTCCTCGGGCATGCGCAGGCGCTCCAGGTCGTCCTCGGGGACGAACGCGTAGCAGACCGTCTCGTTGAGTCCGCAGGCGCGCAGCGTCGAGCCGATCCGGCGCGTGCGGCGCTGCTCGGGCGTCAGGCCGCCGGCGTGGTTTCTCGCAGCGGGGATCGTCGGTTCGATCGAGCCCTCGCCCCACAGGCGCACGACCTCCTCGTACAGGTCGATCTCGCGCGACAGGTCGGGGCGGAAGGTCGGGGCGGTCACCGCGAAGGTGTGGGGTTCGGCGGCCTCCTCGACGCCGCAGCCGAGCCGGCGCAGCGCGTTGGCGGCGAACGCGTCGTCGATGGGGGCGCCCATCATCGCGCGCAGGCGCTCGCAGCGCAGCGTCAGGACGGGGGCGTCTTTGGGCTCGGGGTAGACGTCGACCTTGCCGCAGGCGACCGTCCCGCCGCAGACCTCGGCGAACAGGGCGGCAGCCACGTCGGCGACCCAACCGCACCCGTGCTCGTCGACGACGCGCTCGTAGCGCATGGCCGCCTCGGAGAAGAGCTGCAGGTTGCGGCTCGTGCGCGAGGTATGGGCGTTGCTGAAGGCGGCCGACTCGAGCAGGACGTCGACCGTCCCCTCGCCGATCTCGGTGTCGAGGCCGCCCATGACGCCGGCCAGGGCGATGGGGGTCTCCCCCGCGTCGGTGATCACGGCCATGTCCGGGGTGAGCGCGCGCTCCTTGCCGTCGAGGGTCGTGAGCGTCTCCCCCGCGCGCGCCGCGCGCACCACGACGTGGGCGCGGCCGTCGGCATCGCGCCCGAGCTTGCCCAGATCGAAGGCGTGAAGGGGCTGGCCGGTGAGATACATCACGTAGTTGGTCACGTCGACGACGTTGTTGATGGGGCGGGAGCCGCACGCCGCCACGCGGCGCGCAAGCCAGTCGGGCGACGGGCCGATCTTGACGCCGCTCACGACGCGGGCGACGTAGCGCTGGCACAGCTCGGGGTCGTCGATGCGCACGTCGACGAGCTCCCCGACCGAACGACCCTCCTCCTTGACCTGGGGAAGCTCGACGCGCACGTCGCGGTCGAGCACCGCGCCCGTCTCGCGCGCCATGCCGATCATCGACAGGCAGTCGGGGCGGTTGGGCGTGATCTCGCAGTCGAGCACCACGTCGGACAGGCCGGCGTACTGGGTGTAGGGCACGCCCACCGGCGCGTCCTGGGGCAGGATCATGATGCCCGCATGGTCACCGCCCAGGCCGAGCTCGCGCTGGGAGCAGTTCATGCCGCACGACACGACGCCGCGCAGCTTGCTCTTCTTGATCTTGACGCCGCCGGGGAGCTCGGCCCCGACGAGGGCGACGACGATGTGGTCGCCCGCCTCGAAGTTCTGGGCGCCGCAGACGATCTGCAGCGGCTCGGGGGCGCCGTCGGCGCCGAGGTTGGCGGCGCCGACGTCAACCGTCGTGACCCACATGTGGTCGGAGTCGGGATGGGGCTCCTTCGTGAGCACCCTGCCGGTGACCACGTGGTCGAGCGAGGCGCCCACCGTCTCGACGGCCTCGACCTCGGTGCCCGTGCGCGTGTACTCGCGCACGAGCTCCCGGGGGTCCTCGGGCACGTCGACCATCGTCTTGAGCCATTCATATGAGACGCGCATGTCGGATGCGCTCCTTTCGTCGAAATACCGTGTCCGCGCGAGCCTCGCCCGCCGCTAGAACTGCTTGAGGAAGCGCATGTCTCCCTCGACGAGCATGCGCAGGTCGGGCAGGTCGTAGCGCAGGCACGCGACGCGCTCGACGCCGATGCCGAAGGCGAAGCCCGAGTACTCCTCGGGGTCGATGCCGCTCATCGACAGGACGTTGGGGTCGACCATGCCGCAGCCCAGGATCTCGAGCCAGCCCGTACCCTTGCAGAAGCGGCAGCCCTCGCCGTGGCACACGTTGCACGAGATGTCGACCTCGCAGCTCGGCTCGGTGAAGGGGAAGAAGTGCGGACGGTAGCGCGTGGCGCGGTCCTCGCCGAACATCGCTCGGCAGAAGGCGTCGAGCGTGCCCTTGAGGTCGCCGAAGGTGATGCCGCGGTCGACGACCAGGCCCTCGACCTGGTGGAACTGGGGAAGGTGGCACGGGTCGGCCGCATCGGGGCGGAACACGGTGCCCGGCGCGATGATGTAGATCGGCGGCTCGCCGGCCTCCATGGCGTGCACCTGCACGCCCGAGGTCTGCGTGCGCAGAAGGACGTTGCTCTCGCCGATGACGCCCGTGGTGGCCTGGCCGTCGGCCCCCTGGGACTCGTCGACGACGTAGAACGTGTCGCGGGCCGAGCGGCTCGGATGGTCGGGCGGGGTGTTGAGGGCGGTGAAGTTGTAGTACTCGGTCTCGACGCGCGGGCCGTCCATCACCCGGTACCCGATGCCGGCGAAGAAGTCCTCCATCTCCTCGATGATGGAGGTGATGAGATGCTGGTGGCCCAGAGGCTGCGCGCGGCCCGGCAGCGTCACGTCGACCGCCTCGGCGGCCATGCGCGCCTCGAGCTCGGCGGCGGACAGGACGGCCTTGCGCTCCTCGAGCGCCGCCTCGAAGCGGGCACGCACCTCGTTGGCGAGCTTGCCCACGACGGGGCGCTCCTCGGGCGCGAGCTTGCCCATGCCGTGAAGCACGGCGGTGAGCTCGCCCTTCTTGCCCGCCACGGCAACGCGGACCTCGTCGAGGGCGCGCAGGCTGTCGGCAGCCTCGACGGCCGCGAGCGCGCGGGACTCGATCACCTGCAGTTCGTCGCTAATCGACATGCAGATCCCTTCTCGTCGTTGTATGCCGGGTATAGAAAAATCCGCCCCCGGCAACCTGTGCTCAAGGACGGATTCGACCGCGGTACCACCTTGATTGGCCCGACGGCTGTCTGTCCGCCGGCACCCCCTCGTTTTGGCCCGATGCCGGGGGCCGGCCGGCTCGCCTACTGGGCGCGGCACGCGCTGTTCAGGTCGCAGCTGGTGGAGTGAACTCCCGCGTCGCACCCGAGCGAGCTTCCAGCCCAAGGCTCGCCTCTCTGGTCCGGGCGCCGATGACGCGGGACCTCTCCGTCATCGCCTGGGCACAAGGGTAGCGCAATCCGCACCCGGCATGCGCTCGGGGGACGCGGGGTTCACTCAAACGACAGGAGGCCCTACACCACGGCGGCGACGACGAATATGACGAGCGGGATCGTCACCAGGAAGATGCCGATGACGTCGATCACGAAGCCGGCCTTGATCATCTTGGTGATCGGCACGTAGCCGCTCGCGTAAACGATGGCGTTGGGCGGCGTCGAGACGGGCAGCATGAAGCCGAGGGACGCCGACAGCGCCACGCCGATGGCCGCCGGGACCGGGTCGAACCCCGCGGCGAGCGCCGTGGTGATGGCGAGCGGCCCCACCATGTTCGTGGCCGCCGTGTGCGAGGACACCTCGGAGAGCACCAGGGCGAGCACGCAGAACACGGCGATGAGCACCACCTGCGCGGGCGCGCCGCCGAGCGCCGCCACGATGCTCTCACCGATCCAGGCCGAGAGCCCGGTCGCGTACATCATGCTGCCAAGCGCAAGGCCGCCGCCAAAGAGCAGCAGCGTCCCCCACTCGACGCCCTCCGAGGCCTGGCGCCACGTGATGACGCGCTCGCGCTGCTCGGCGCCGCGCGGGCTCGCCGGCAGGAAGAACAGGAGGATCGCGGCGACCAGGGCGACGATGGACTCGGGCAGCACGGCGTTGTACGAGGAGAGGACCGAGCTCTCGGAGCCGAAGGCGACGCCGAGGACGCCGGGCATGACCCACAGGACCACGGCGAGGGCGAACACCCCGAGCGTGCACTTCTGGCCGATGGTCCAGGGGCCCAGCTCCGCGCGGTGTTGCGCGATGATCTGCTCCGCCCCGTCGATGGAGCGCACGTCGGCCGGGAACATCCTGTTGAGGACGACCGCGGTGATGGCGAAGTACACCACCATGGCGATGGCGCCCCACACCATCCACTGGAAGAAGGAGATGTGGACGTCGGCCATCGAGCCGAGCAGGCCGATGACGATGAGGTTGGGCGTCGTGCCGATCGGCGTCAGCACGCCGCCGACCGAGGCCGCGTAGGCGGTCATGAGCATCAGGCCGGTCGCATACTTGTAGGAGTGGAGGTCGATGTCGCGCCCGTTCGCCTTGAACATGTGCCTGATGACGTCGAGCAGACCCACCGAGAGCGGCACCATCATCGCCGCCGTGGCCGTGTTGCTGACCCACCCCGAGCACAGCGCCGTCGCGGCGCCGATGGCCAGCATGATGCGCACGGGGCTCGAGCCGACCCACTTGCGCGCGAGCAACCAGTAGGCGAAGCGCTTGTCGAGGCCGTGGAGCATGAGCGCCTTGGCCAGGATAAAACCGCCCAGGAACAGATAGACCATGGGGTTGGAGAACGACGCGAACGCCTCGTCGACCGTCACGATGCCCAAGAACACCGAGAGCACCGGCACCAGGAGGGCCGTGACGGGGATGGGGATGGGCTCGCAGATCCACCACGTGCAGGCGAGGCCCACGAGCGCGAGCAGGCGGTGCGCCTCGGGCGAGAGCGCATCAATGGGCGTGAGCATGATGAGCGCGAACAGCAGCGGGCCCACGATGAGGCCCACCAGGCCGCGCGGGGTGTTGGCAAACGGGATCCGGTACCTCTTGCGGGGCTCGGGGGTGTGCACGGGGTGGGTCTGGAGGGCCTCGGCCTCGCCCGCGTCAGCCTCCATGTCCTCGGCGATCTCCTCGGCCTCGATCTCGAACACCGGCTCGAAGTCGTCGGTCGCCTCGTTGTATGCGAGCGGTTCGGACGTCCGTCGCCTGTCGTCGCGCTTCACGTGCCGTGCGCCTCCCTCTTCAGGGCGCGGCGCGACCACTCGGTGCCGCGCCGCCCTCCCTATGTTGCATCCTGTGGTTTGCAGATGCGCATTGTAGGCGCTGGGGACGGCCGTTCACCCGTTTTTGACGGAACGTCGAAAATATACGTCCGTCGTTCACATGGACAGCGGGACGCCCCCTACCTGTCCGCATCATGCGCCGCCCTACCCACGCAGGCGGTTCAGGCAGGCGTAAATCTCTTGCACGCGCGGCATGGCCAGGCCGCAGGCGGGATAGGGCGCTCCCCCGACCGCTTCGAGTCCGCCGTGCGCGATTTCCCTCTGAATCGCCGCGACCATCTCGGCGACAGTGGCGCCGCCGCCCAACAGTCCACGCTCCAGACACCAGCGCACCATCTGGGCGAGGGCGTCGACCTGCTCGGGGTCGACGAGCTGCTCGACGAGGCGCAGGTCGGCCCCGAGGTTCCCGACGCTCAGCTCGTCCATCCCGCGCGTCTTGACCTTCACCCGTTCGGACCGTCCCGCCCCGGGTCTGCCGCCCCGCCGGGAGGGTGCACCCGCCACCGTCGAGACCGTCAGGCGGCGAGGCCCCGACGGCAGGGCGAAACCCGGGGCGCGCGTGGTGGCAAGGCCATGCGCGGCGCACACGTCGCGCACGCGTCCGGTGATGTCGAACGCCTCGTAGCGGTCCATCTGGATGACGGTGTCGGCCACCGGGAAGAACGCCCCCGAGCTCCCCACCACGATGACCGACGAGACGCCCGCCCGCTCGTAGAGGTCGCGCACGCGCTCGACGAACGGCGTGATCGGCTCGTGGTCGCACGCCACCACCTCCTGCATGAGGGCGTCGCGCACCATGAAGTTCGTCGCCGAGGTGTCCTCGTCGATGAGCAGGGCGCGGCAGCCCGCCTCGACGGCCTCGATCGCGGAAGCTGCCTGCGAGGTGCTGCCGCTCGCGTCGAGCGTGGAGAAGCGCGTCGTGTCGGCCCCGTTGGGCAAGTCGTCGATGAACAGGGAGATGTCGACGCCGCGCACGCTGCGGCCGTCCTCGGCGCGCAGCTTCACCGCGGTGGCGTCGGTCGCCACGTATTCACGCCCGTCGCCCGCGACGTGGTCGTAGACCCCCGCCTCGATCGCCTTCAGCAGGGTCGACTTCCCGTGGTAGCCCCCGCCGACGATGAGCGTGACGCCACGAGAGACCCCCATGCCCGCAACGCGCCCGCGATGCGGCAGGTCGATCTCGACGCGCAGGCTCGCGGGCGAGGAGAACGGCGTCGCGCCGGGCATCGGTCGGCTCGAGACGCCGCTCTCGCGGGGCAGGACGCTGCCGTCGGCCACGAACGCCACGAGGCCGCGGCGCTCAAGCTCGCCGCGCAGCGCGTACTGGTCGTCGGCGAGGTCGGCGACGGCTCGCAGCCCCGCCGCCTGCTTGGAGGCCTCCCCCTGATAGCGCAGTGCGGCGTGTACGCAACGCGGGACGAGGTCGAAGAGCATCGCGTCGAGCTCGCGCCCGGCCACGCTGCGACCGTTGGCCGGCAGGCCCGCCTCGAAGCGGAGCTCGATGCCCTCCCCGTCGACGCGGCACGCCGTGCGTTCGAGCACCTCGGGACCGGGGCGGCTCGTCGCGAGCAGCCCGCTCTTGCCGGAACCCTTCGCCTTGAAACTGCAGTGGGCGAGCTGCGCGCCGAACGCGCGCACGAGCGCGTCCTCGAAGGCGACGCGGCGGTGGGGCGCGTCGAACAGCCCGGGCGGGAACCCCGCGTCGCGGTGCTCCACGAAGGCGCTCAGCTTGGAGGGGGACGCGAACGGGTCGCCCTGCACATGGTCGATCGAGAGGGCGAAGTCGCCGAAGTCGTAGCTCCCCCGCAGGCCCTTGAGCGCCGGGTAGCCCCGACGGTCGATGTCCTCGATGCGATGGCGCAGCTCCCTCGACGACCTCATGGCGACGCGGCCCCCTTCCTGGCGCACGGATTGCGGACGGGTGCCATTATCGCACAGGCCCGTCGGGTCGCGGTGGGCGACGGAACCGGGCAGCGGACCTGCTCCGGTCGGCAGGCCCGTGCCGAGCGACGGAACCGCACGACGGCCTCCCGAGGCGCCCCGTTGCAACGCCCCCTCGTGCAGTGCTCTCTCCTGTTGCATCAATTTCACAATAAAGTTCAATAGTGGCGTTTTCGAGCGGCCAGCTGCAAGGCATCTACCAGGAAGTATGTCATATACTTCCTGGTAGATGTGGTTGCTCACTTTTCCCATTATTGAACTGTCTGACACTGAAGCAAAACCGCTCTTTGGCAATGTCCCGGAAAGGTTTTGTCTGGATAAAGCGCTTCAAACACCGAAAACGGCACCATGGAACCACTAGAACCGCACGTTTATGCTTCCAAAGACTTCTTATCGCGCAGCGCCTTGCGGATGCGAAGCACCGCGTAGAGCACGACGACGACAAGATAGACGACCAGACTGAACATTGCCTGCGAAGTCGGATCGGCAATGGCGGACCTGCCGAGGACAAACCCCACATGCACGATGAGCAGCACAACCATGAGGTACGAGAAACGCTGAAGTCCTTTCCATGCCTTAGGGCTCATCCGCTTATGCAGGGCGCGCACCGAAGTGACCGTCAAGACCAGGAACAATGCGGTCAGCACCAAAGCAACCGTAAGCGAGAACGCAATGTTCGACCTCGTCGAGAATAGGACATCGATCCTGCGCAGATAGCTCGGCGCATAAGCAGCCAGATGTCCCAGGATGAAGATGAACGACAGAATCGAGAGTTCGCCGCGAATCGGCTGGAGCTTGCGGCGCAGCTTCGATCCCTCGTCCAGACATCCGGTGAACATAACGACGGCGAGCAGGATGCTGGCGACATAGCCCTTCTGCAGAACCGCCGTCAAGGCGCGGACCGGTGCGAGGTTCGCTCCCGTCCACAGCGCCCATACATACAGCACGACAAACACGGCAGCAACGGCATAGAACACCGATGGGTGCTTACGCAGCGGCTTGCCGAGCGGAAAAACGACAATCGCCGAGACGACCAGGGCGATCAAGAAACCCAAAAGACTTGCATCCACGAGAATCCCTCCCGTATCCGAAGCAGCGGGCACCGCTGTCTCGGCTGTCGGCCCCAATAACCGTGCGAGGGGGAGACGGCCCAGCCGCCTCCCCCTCGTGGGCGTTCCCCGGCGGCCTCCAGGTGTTGCGCATCCCGGAAGCCGCGACGTCGCGTCAACGACTCGGCGTTTTACGCCTCGTCGTCCTCGAGCTCGGTACGCCAGTCGTCGAAGTTCTGGCCGGCATCCTCACGCCACGTCATGCCGCGCAGGATGTAGCGCATGTTGGGCTCGTTGCCCGAGTCGGGCAAGGCGTGCACCTCGTCCTCGGTGAACGGCTCGCAGAACTCCCCGAGAACGACGCGCTTGCCGTCGGCCTGCTCGGGTCCCTCGAAGGTCTCGATGCCCTCGTCGAGGTCGCCGAAGAAACGTGCCATGCCGCCGCACTGGGCGACGCACTGGGGAAGGCCGCCTTCGTCGATGACGTCCTTGCACAGGTTGCACTTCTCGGCCACAAGCGTGTCGGGATCGAGGTAGCGCACGCCGTAGGGGCAGGCGGACAGGCATGAGCCGCAGCCGATGCACAGCTCTTTGTCAATCTGGACGGTACCGTCCTCGGCAATGGAGGAGGCACCCGTCGGGCACACTGTCACGCACTGCGGGTTCGAGCAGTGCTGGCATTGGACGGTCAGGAAGTACATCTCGACGTCGGGGAACTGGCCGCCTTCCTCTTTGGGGTTGGGCCCCACGCGGACGGTCTTGTTCCAGTACTGGCCGGGCTGCACGTTGTTGAGCGCCTTGCAGGCGACGTTGCAGGCCAGACAGCCAACGCAGCGGTTGAGGTCGGTCACGATCGCCATGCGTGCCATTACTCATCCCTCCCTTCGTACACCGGCAGCCATTCCTTCAGACGCGGGTCGGTGGCGGTGTGGATGATCTCCACGCCGTTGTGGTCGCACGGCACCGGGTCCTCGAACGGACTGTTCTCCGGGGTAGCCTTATAGATCTTGCACAGGTAGGCGCGCAGGTTGGAGCTTCCGCAATGCGGATCGCGGGCATGGTGGTCAACGAGGTTGTTCACGCCGCAGAGCTCATAGCCCGAGCCGGACTGGTCGAACTCGGGGAACCACCACTGGTGCTCGCAGTTGATGACGCCGGGGTCCACGCCGTAGTAGAGGTCCGCGACCTGGCGAATCTTGCCCCACGGCGTCTCGATCCACACCCAGTCTCCCGACTCGATGCCGTACTCGGCCGCCGTGACGGGGTTGATCTCGACGCGGGGCACGGGCCACAGCTCGCGACACCAGGGCAGCTGACGGTGCTCGGAGTGGAAGTACACCGGAATGCGGCGGCCCGTCGTGATGATGAGCGGATATTCCTCGTACATCTCGGGATCGGAAACGGGGCTGTGCGGCGGCTCGGTGTACGTGGGAAGCTCATAGCCCTCGCCCGGATGGAAAGACTCCATGACCGTGGACCAGATTTCGAGCTTCTTGGTCGGGGTATAGAAACCGGGCAGCCAGTCGCCCTCGGTTCCCACGAATCCGCCAGCGTTGCGGGCGCGCAGGGCGCCGGTCTGGTAGCGGCGATAGGTGCCCCAGAGCTCGGGCTCGACCTCCTTGCAGTCCCACCAGCCGTGCTCCTGGAACTCCTCGTTGAACTTCTCCCAACCTTCGGGCTCAAAGCCCGCGACGGCCATGTCGAGCATGCCCTCGACGCCGGGATACTCGGGGTAGTCGGGATTGGTGGCGTTGTAGGGAAGACCCTTTTCCTTGTAGATCATCTCGATGATCTCGCCGTCGAACTTCGCCTCTCCCGGAGGCTCGATGCATTTGACGGTCGCGCCCATGGCGCCCGAGGAGCCCTGCGAAGAGCGAGGGCTCGAAAGCTCGAGCCAGTGGGCGGCGGGCAGCACGATGTCGCACAGGCCTCCGCCGGGGGTGTGCCACAGGTTGCACTCGACATAGAACTCGAGCGACTTGAGGGCCTCCCACGCAGTGCCCGTGTTACACTGGTTCATGAAGTCGCCCGAAGAGTTGAACGCGCCCACGACCTTGTACGGCTCGCCGGTAAGCACGGCATCCCAGACGGTCGCGGCGTCGGCCCACATGCCCCACCAGTACAGCAGCGGGAACTGCTCGATACCGAGAAGCTTCTCCATCTGCCCCTCGGACAGGGCGGGGGCAGAGCCGTTGTTGGCAAAACCCATCTGGCCGCCCTCGATCGGCGCACGCGTCGAGGCGCGCTGCACGCCGGGAGTGTCGATGGCGCCCACCAAAGCCGTGAGGGTGTCGAGCGCGCGCACGTTCTGGATGGATGTGCAGGCGTGCTCGGTGGCGAGCATATACTGGATGCCGCCGTTGGGATAGCCGGTCGAGGGGTCGATCGGCGTGGCCCACGCGCGGGCGGCCTCGCGGATCGTGTCGGCGGGCACGCCGCAGATGCCCTCGACGGTCTCGGGCGAGTACTCGTTCACGCGGTCCTTGTAGTGCTCCCACACGGTGCGGCAGGTATAGGTCGAGCCGTCCTTGAGGGTGATCTCGATCTCGCCGTCGAGAGCGGGATCGATCTCCCGGTCGAATCCGTCGGCCTCGGTGAAGGCGGTGGGGTTGGGCACCCAGCCCTGGCTCTGGCCCGGGATGAGGTGCTCCTGGACGGCCTCCTTGCCCTCGCGGGCATGGTCGGGGTCGTAGGTCTCGCCCTCCCAGAAACCGGTTTCGGCATCGAAGTAGGTCAGGGCATCGTTGCCCGTAGCCCCCTCCGCGACGCGCAGGTTGTCGATCACCATGAAGCGCTTGGGAGAGCCGTCCTCGATAATGTCCGACTCCTTGAGCAGGTGGGTCTTGAGTTCGAAGGGCGTTCCCATAATGGGCGAGGCCTCGTCCCAGCCGGTGGGCTCCATCTCCTCGCATACGATGAAGGGGGCGTCGGTCCACTTCTTGAGGAACAGCTCGTCGACAAGGCCCTCGTTCACCACGACGTTGCTCCACGCCAGCGCCATGGCGCCGTCGGTGCCGGGGCGCAGGGCCAGGTGGTAGTCGGCCTGCGAGGCCAGGTTGCTGAGACGCGGATCGATGACGATGTGCACGTCGGCGTCGGACGCGACGTCGACCGTGGTGCGGCAGGAATCGTCGTAGTTCGAGAGCTCGCTCGCTCCGCCCCACTGCACGTAGACCCTGGGATGGTCGACCGTGGCCATCCAGCTCTCGGCGAAGTTGGACTGCATGAGCGTGGCAAAGTGGCGCGGGCCCTTGCAAATCTGCCATGCTTGGACGATGTTGGGCGAATCCCACAGCCACATGCCGTTTGCCGAACCGAACATGCACCACACGCGGCTCGTGCCAGCCATGCCGAACAGCGACTCGCCGCCGTACTTGGCTTGAAGCTCGTCAAGCTTGCTGACGACCGTGGTGATGGCCTCGTCCCAGCTGATGCGCTCCCAACCCGGGTCGTCGTCGTCCTTGGGGTTGGTGCGCTTGAGCGGATAGCGCAGGCGGTCGGGGTGGTAGGCCGCCTGCACCGACGCTTGGGACTTGGTGCAGCAGTTGCCCATCGACTGGAACGCCTCGGGATCGCCCTCGATACGGATGACCTTACCGTCCTGAACGAGCGCGATGACGCCGCACTCCATCTTGCCGCACCCGCGGCAACCCGTGCGAATGCGCCGGATCTCGCCGGCCCCAGCGCCGGCGTTCTCCTCCTCCGCCAGGGCCCGGGTCGTAGACGCGCCCGCAAACGCTGCGGCCGCCGCGGTGACGGCCGCCACCTTCACGAACGAGCGGCGACTCATAGAAAGTGCGTTCATGCCCCCTCCTTCTCTTCTGTCCTCGTCGGAACCGTTGGGCCGCCCGGGGAATCCCAGGCGTGGTCTCGGGCCGTTTGGCCTTTGCCCCGGCTTTGTTATACTTGGGTGGGGAGGAATACTTCGGCGCAAGATGGGCATGAGCGTCTTTGCGGGATTCCGATTGCGCATGCCCTGCCTATGCCATTCGAATGGGGAATACCGACGATGGACATCGAATATCTGAGGGAATACCTCACCGTTGCCGGCGAGCTCAACCTCACCAAGGCCGCGCGCCTGCTCAGCACCACACAGTCGACGCTCAGCAAGCACGTCGCAGCGTTGGAGCGCGAGTTCGGAAGCGAACTGATCCGCCGCAGCGGCAAGATGGTGGAGCTCACCCAGGCGGGGTCGCTGCTCTTCCGCCGCGCGCGTACCATCGTGGGAGAGTTCGACGCCGCAAAGTCCGAGCTCAAACGACTCGCCGAGACAACGCCCGCCCGGGTAGGCAGCATGCTGCAAAACAGCGAGGTCATCAACATGCTCTCCAAGACCATGGCGCTGGCCCGCGAGCGCGACGAGACGCGCGCGGCATTCGTCACGAGCACCGCCAAGCCGTTCTTCGAACGCTTGGAAAAAGGAGACCTCGACGTCGTCCTGTGTCACGGGGGCTACGTGGAACCCCCCAGCAGCGTTGCGTCCCGCAAGCTCCTTACCGTGCCCTTCACGCTCGTCGTCGAGCACGGCCATCCCCTGACGCAGCACGATTCGGTGACACTCGTCGAGTGCGCCGACTACCCCTTTGTTCAACTGGTGGGCGACTACGCGCAGACCGGTTGGGGCAGCATCGCCTCCGCATGCAGGCGCTGCGGCTTCGAGCCGCGCAAGTACCCCGTCGTCGCCAACAACCCCATCGACTGCATCTCAGAGCCGCTCGGCGACGCGCTGCTCATCCTGACCGACCAGCTCTTCCCCGGCGGCAAGCAGACCTTTTCCATGCGGGGACTGGCGACGGTGCCCGTGAACGACCCCTACGCCCACTTCGACCTGTACACCTACTACCGCAGCGTCGATGAGAGGCGCCTCTCCCCCTTCCTCGACCTGCTCAGTGAGGCGGCGCACTTCGAGCAAGACATCATCGACCATCCAGCGTCAACGTCGAGCAAACCGTTCCGCACACGCTGCGAGCTGCTTGCCAACGACAAGGGCCTCAACGAAAGCGAGCTGCAGGCCATGACCGCCTTCGCGAAAGGGCGGTCGGTGGACCGCATCGCCGAGAAGATGGGGCTCACCCGCCTCATCGTGGGCGACTTGCTCGCCTCGGTCTACCAAAAGCTCGGCATCCGCGACAAGCAAGAGCTGCTCGACACCATCGAGGCGGTCCGCCTGCCCTAACGACCCCCTGCAGGGCCTTCGAGCAGCCACTGCTCAATGGGGACGGCGCGCACCGCACCCGAGCCGACCACCCAGAAACCCGCCGTATGCACGGTAAGCAGGACCGCTTCGGAAAGGCCCACGCGCATCAGCGCACCCCCGAGCAGCCCGACGGCACGACGCAGGGCGTGCGGCGCGGCGTCCTCGTCGACGAAGTGCACGACCTCCTCCACCGCGGACTCCCCCGCCGGTGTGCCCTCGGGAACCACGGCGAAGTCGACCGACTTGCCCGGGGCGACGCGCAGCGACCTGACAGATGCCCCGAGGCCGCGCCGCATGAGCTCGAGCAGCGCGGCGTTGCGCAGGGCGTCGGCGCGAGAGGGGACGCCGCCGGGGGCAAACGCCGCCATGAGCCCCATATCGCCGGCGTAGACCGTCCTCGGGAGGCGACCCTCCCCCGGGCGCTCGTGCCCGCAGTCCCCCAGCGCGTGGACGATCCCCGCTTCCGCAAGACCTTCGAGCAGGAGCGCGAGGGCCGGGCGCGAAGCCGTGTGACCCGCCCGGGCCAATTCGGCAGCCGCGCGCGTAATCGACAAGGGATGCGACGCCCGGCCCAACGCATAGGCAGCAAACGCCTCCCCCACCGCGTATCGGGCCGCCCCCGCACGGCCGCACGGCCCGTCCGCCACCGCGCCGCGCACAAGCCCCTGCAGGTAGGCGATACGCTCGAGCGGGGGGCGCCGCAGCGCCCCGGGCAAACCTCCTTCTGCGCAGTAGGACTCGAGCAGGCCGCCATCGCGGCTCCCCGAAGAACGTCGGGCGGCCGGCCGCAACGCCGCATATTCAGCAAACGAGAGCGGTCCGAGCCCGACGGTCCGGACGCGGCGCCCCTTGCCGAACGTCTCGGCTTCGGCTCGCGCGCAACCCCGGAGCGCCACGGCAAAACGCGCGTCGTAGACGTCAAGCAGACGCCTCACGGCATCCTGCCAGTCGGAGACGGCGTCGATCCCATCGAGGAGAAACGTGCAGCGCGCGGCGCGCGCGGCGGGATGGAGCCGATAGAACGCATCAACGACCAGCGCGGGAAGCGCCGCCCCCGCATCGGCGAGGCGGGCGTCGCCCAGGTCGACGTAGGCCACGGCCTCGCGTCCCGGGTCAGTCTCCACCAGGCGGTGCCCTAGGCCGAGCAGAAACGCAGTCTTACCCGCCCCGGGCATGCCCCAGACCGTCAGCACGTCCCAGTCCAACGGCACGGCGTCGGCGCGCGGGTTTCCCTCAGACCCCGCCAACGCCACCGCACCGCCGAGGCTTACCAGGTGCTCGATCAGCTCTCCCACCGTCATTGCCTCCGTCCCGTCCTCCACCTGAAAGGGCAGAGGGATATCTGGTTTTATCTTTTACCTAATATAGAGCATTATTAGTTGTACATATATACCAATATCAAATTTTCCTACCGAGCAGCCCAGTCGAGTCCCTCTTATGCTGACGCCCGACACACCGCCCGCGCCCCGAAGCAAAACCCGGGTGCAGGCGCGCACCGAAGGAGGGAACATGGACTCGACCGCCCAGGAACCACGTGCCACGCCAAACGGGCAGCCCGACGTGCTCTGCGTGCAGTCCCTCGCCCTGTGGCGCACGGCGCGCGCGGCAGAGCGCCGCATCACCGACATGCTCGACCGGAGAATTGCAGCCGAAGACGTGCTGCTTGTCGTCCCCAACCGCAATGCCGCCCAAGTTTTCTCCGCCCTCGCCGCACGAGGCGTCGAGGCGATCGCCTTCGGCGCCCTTGCACACGCCGTGCTCTCCTGCAAGGGCGCCGCCCGCGCCATCGGCCGCTCGGAGCGCGTGCTCACAAGGGCCGAAGAAGACGTGCTGTTCGAGGACCTCAAGGTATCGGGCGGCAAGGTGGGCAGGTTGCGCGAGATTCTCAAGTTTTTCAAGAAGGGCCTAAGCGAGGGTTCCGACGCCAACCCCGACTGGCTCGTAAACGACGAGGAGCGCGCCTCGTTCTCCCTGCTGCGCTCCCACCTCGAGGAGCGCGGTGCCATCCTGTCCTGCGAACGAGCCAATGTGGCGCTGCGTTGCCTTGAGGACGACCGGGTACACGCAGCGCTCGCGCGTCCCCATGTCATCGTCTTCGGCTTCACGGCGCTCGATGCCTGCGGCCAGCGACTCGTCGAACGCCTCGCGCTCGAGACGTTTACAGCCTTGGGCAGCCCCCTCGACGCGGGCGTGCCCCAGATTGCCTACCCGCATCCGCAGGGCCTTGCAGAGCTCGCCGAAAGGGCGGGGGTCCCGGTGGACGACCTCGACGCCGGCGATCGGGATGCGACGTGGGCCTTGCACGCGGCGCGCTCCCTCGCCAGGCACTGCCGGCACGGGGGGCCCGAACCGCTCTCCGTGCCCTCGGCAAGATGGGACAGCGCATATCCGGACCTGCAGAAGGGGGCAGAGGGTCCGCTCAGTCTCTACCCGACCCCCGAGGACGAATACGCAGGCGCGGCGCACATCGTATCCTCCTGGTGCGCGGCAGGCGTCGACCCGGAGCAGGTCGTCGTCGCCTGCCCCAACCGCTCGACCGTCCGAGGGGCCGCGGCGGCCCTCTCCGGCGCCGGCTTGCCCGTCTCGGTGCAGCCCGATGCGCCCTTCCAAAGCCCCGACCTGCGAACCGAGGAGTCCTGCGGCGCCGAACGGTTCCTCGCGGGCCTCGGCTTGGCAGCCGACCCGCACGACGCAGTGTGCTGGCGCACCTGGATCGGCTTGGGCAACTGGCTCCTCAACAGCGACGCTTGGGAGCAGGTGCGCCGCTCGGCCGCCGCAGACGGGCGCGCGCCGCTCGAGGAGCTCGACGCCCCCTGGATCGCGGGTGAAGGGGAGGCGTGGCGCA
>DBEYOB010000176.1:0-54424 GCA_048173955.1 Coriobacteriales bacterium | reverse complement strand
TCGGGGAATGGGCGCCCGGGTGGGGGGATGACGACTAGCCGGAAGCGGCGGGTTTGCGTTGGCGGAACCGGCGCCTTTTCGATGGCGCAATCGGCGCCGGCTCATTGGTGGAATTGGCTAAAAAAGCATTGACGCTAACAGTCCGCAGGTCGTGCGCGAAGGCGGCGTTGAGCCTCTTGTGCTCCTCCACGGTCCGCCACAGCGCCCGCTGGCCCGCCGCGAGCGAGGAGCGCATCGTCTCGAAGGACGAAACCAGACGCCCCATCTCGTCGCCGCGGGGGTAGGATAGCGAGAAGTCGAGGTCCTCGGAGGCTATCTTCGACGCCGCCCCGTCGAGCAGCTCGATCGCCGGCTTCAGGCGGCGATTGTGGAAGCGCCGCGCCGCCGCGGCGATGCAGACGCCGAACCACAGGGGGAACATGAGAAACGCCAGCGTGCCGAAGGTTCCGCTCATGACGCGGGCGCCGAGGGAGGGCGGTTCGTAGAGGTAGTAGCCGACAGGCGACACCGCCAGGCCGCCGCCGAGCTTCGCGAGGTCGAGCGAGGGGTCGTCCGCATAGCTCTTCGCGGCCTCTTCCGCCACGGCGCGCGCCCGGGCGTCGTAGTCGGGAAGCGAGGCGGTGTCGAGCTCGGAGGAGAGCAGGTCGTCGACGGCGTCCTCGACCTTCCAGCTGAGGCTGACGCCTCCCTCCTCCCCGGCGTCCGAGACGCGCATCCCGCCCATGAACGGATAGTCGGTCGCGTCGCTGATGGCCAGCTCGTCCGATAGCTCGGACAGCTCGATCGCCGCGTATTCGTTGCGCGCGCTTTCGACGAAGACCTCGCGCTGCGCGCCGAGGTCGTCCGAGGTCGCCCACACCGTGCGTGCCTGGCGCAGCGTGGACGTCGAAGGGTCGAAAAGGTAGAGCCCCGACACCTCCGAGAAATCCTCCGTCACGGCGTTCTGCAGATGTGCGAACAGGGCGGCCGAAGATGTCGAGGCGACGAGGGCGACGACGAGCCAGACGGCGACGTAGGCTGCGAACGACGCCCTGAGCGACGCGTTGCGCCAGCGCTCCGCGATGCGCGTGGGGCGCCGGCGTGCTATGCGCGCCATCGGTACCCGATCCCCCACACGGTCTCGATGACGTCCGACGCGCATCCCGCGGAGGCGAACTTGTTGCGGATGCGCCTCACGAACTCGGTGACGACGGCGGGGCTGCTCCCGCTGTCCCAGCCCCAGACGCGCTCGCGGATGAGGTCGCGGTCGAAGACCTGCCCGGGACTCTTCGAGAGAAAGGCGACGAGGTCGTACTCGCGCGCGGTCAGGTCGAGCTCGACCTCGCCCACCGCAACCGTGTGCGCCCGATAGTCGATGGCGACGTCCCCGTCGAAGCGGACCTGCGCCCTGTCGGCGCGGCGCCGCTCCCGGGCGAGATGCGACCGCACGCGCGCGCCGAGCACGGCGAGCGAGAACGGTTTGAGCACGTAGTCGTCCGCCCCCGCCTCGAACCCGGTGAGGGCATCGGCGTCCTCGACGCGGGCGGTGAGGAACACGATGGGGCAGCAGAGCCGTTCGCGCAGCCGCCGGCACGCCTCGAACCAGTCGATGCCGGGCATGCCGACGTCGAGTAACACGATGTCGGGTCCGCACGCCGCCTTCTTGAGGGCTTCGGACCCGTCGTGTGCGCACACCACGCGGAACCCCAACCCGGAAAAATACTCGTCGAGCATCGCGACGATCTGGGGCTCGTCGTCGGCGATCAGCATGGTCGGCCTCCCGTCGGCCGTCCCGGTGTCGGTCGAATCCGCCATCGTTCACCCCGTTTCCCTCGACGTTGCCTTTGGGCCGACAGACCGCCGCGCCCCATGCCAGCATGAACGACAATTATCCAAAAACGCTCAACGCATGCAACCGAAACCAGCGGCGCGCGGCCTTACGTTTCCTTGACGCTGACGGCGGTTCCTTACAATCGCCTGACGTTTCGGGGCGAAGGCCTGACGATGGGCGTCCCACGGCGCTGACGGGCGTCGGCTAGGATGGCGATGTTGTCATAGGGCCGCACGCCGCTGCCGGGGCGCGGCCCGTTTTGCATGCGCCGACCGCCGGCGGCTGGGCGGAAGGCGGACGTCGGACACCGTGCCCCGCGCGGGCGTCAGGGGAGGAACGATCGGAAGATGAGAGGACGCATTGCTGGAGCCGTCGCTGGCGCGGCCCTTGCGCTCGGTGCGATGGGTGCGCTCGGCTGCTCCGCCGACAACGGGCAGACGTCGGCGGACGAGGAGATCTCGCTCTACACCCGCGAGAGCGGATCGGGAACCCGCACCATGTTCGTCGAGCTGTTCGGCATCGAGGAGACGGGCGAGGACGGCGAGACGGTCGACATGATCGACCCTTCCGCCGCCATCACCAACACCACCTCCGTCATGATGACGACGGTCGCCGACGACGAGAGCGGCATCGGCTACATCTCGCTCGGCACGCTGCACGAGGAGAAGGTGAAGGCGGTCTCCATCGACGGGGTCGAACCCACCGTGGAGAACATCGAGAACGGCAGCTACACCGTGGCCCGCGCGCTGAGCGTCGTGAACGACGGGGAGGCGTCCGACCTCGAGGAGGACTTCGTCGACTTTATCCTGAGCTCCGAAGGACAGGCCATCGTCGCCGACAACGACCTCCAGCCCGTCGGCGAGGAGGCCCCTTCCTATAAGGCCTCCGACACGCAGGGCAGCATCGTGGTGGCGGGTTCGTCGTCGGTATACCCGGTGATGGAGAAGCTCGCCGAGGCCTATGAGGAGCTCAACCCCGACGCCGAGGTCGCGGTGCAGCAGAACGACTCGAGCACCGGCGCGGTCATGGTGGAGAACGGGACCTGCGATCTTGGCATGGTGTCGCGCGAGCTCGACTCGACCGAGGTTGCCGAAGGGCTCTCGTCGACGGACATCGCCTGGGACGGCATCGTCGTCATCGTGAATGCGGAGTCGCCCGTCGACGACCTGAGCGTCGAGCAGGTGCGCGACATCTTCAACGGAAGCATCACCGGCTGGCAGGAGGTCGCGGGCGAATAGGCCGCCCGCGCTCGGCCGCTGCGGAGCGCGGTCGTGAACGTTTCGGAGAAAGGGACCCCTATGTCTCAAAACGTGGCGCTGGGCAAGGTGAGGGAGGGCCTGGCGCGGGTGCTGTTCATCGTCGCGGCGGCGGTCTCGATCCTTGCCGTGGCGATCATCTGCGTGTTCCTGTTCGTGAACGGAGTCCCGGCGATGGCCGAGATCGGCCTGCACGACTTCCTGTTCGGCACGACGTGGAGGCCGGGCAACGACATCTACGGCATCTTCCCGATGATCGTCGGCAGCATCTACGTCACCGCGGGCGCCATGATCGTGGGCGTGCCCACCGGCCTCCTGTGCGCCATCTTCCTGTCGCGCTTCGCGAGCGGCAAGGTGGCGGCGGTCCTGAAGCCGGGCGTCGAGCTGCTCGCCGGCATCCCGTCGGTCGTCTACGGCTTCTTCGGCCTCATGGTGTTCGTGCCCTTCATCCGCGAGAACATGGACGGCAGGGGCCTGTCGCTGCTCGCCGCCTCGGTGCTTCTGGGCATCATGATCCTCCCGACGATCATCACCGTCGCCCAGAGCGCGCTCGACGCGGTGCCCAAGCAGTACTACCAGGGGTCGCTCGCCCTGGGTGCCGACCACGAGCGGTCGGTGTTCCGCGTGATCTTCCCCGCTGCGCGCTCGGGCGTGCTGGCGGGTGTGGTGCTCGGCGTGGGCCGCGCCATCGGCGAGACCATGGCGGTCATCATGGTTGCGGGCAACCAGCCGGTCATCCCGGGCAGCATCTTCGAGGGCGTGCGCACGATGACGGCGAACATCGTCCTGGAGATGGGCTACGCGACCGACCTGCACCGCGGCGCCCTCATCGCCACCGGCGTGGTGCTGCTCGTGTTCATCCTGCTCATCACGCTGCTCATCAACACGATCAAGAAGCGGAGTGAGGCACGATGACATCTCAGCAGCTTTCGCCCGCGCAGGCGGGCATGGACCGCATCGACACGCTGCTCGTCGAACGGGCGGCCAGGGTGCGCGAGCGCCGCAAGGTCACGCGCATCGTCTCGCGCGGCCTGGTCTACCTCGGCGCGGCCCTCACGGCGGCCGTCCTGCTCTTCCTGGTGATCTACATCATGGTGCAGGGCGTTCCGCACCTCAAGGCGAGCCTGTTCGAGTGGGAGTACAACTCGGAGAACGTCTCGCTCATGCCCGCCCTCGTCAACACCGTCCTCATGGCGCTGCTCGCCCTGGTCATGGCGGTCCCCTTCGGCGTCGGTTCGGCGATCTATCTGGTCGAGTACGCCAAGCGCGGCAGCAAGTTCGTCTCGCTGGTGCGCATCACCACCGAGACCCTGCAGGGCATCCCCTCGATCATCTACGGCCTGTTCGGCATGCTGTTCTTCGTGACGGCGCTGCACTGGGGCCTGTCGATGCTCGCCGGCGCCTGCACGCTCGCGATCATGGTCCTGCCGGTCGTCATGCGCACGACCGAGGAGGCGCTGCTCGCGGTGCCCGACTCGTACCGCCAGGGCAGCTACGGCCTGGGCGCGGGTCGGCTGCGCACGGTGTTCCGCTGCGTGCTGCCGAGCGCGGTGCCCGGCATCCTCGGCGGCGTCATCCTGGCTTTGGGGCGCTGCGTGGGCGAGGTCGCGGCCCTGCTCTACACCGCCGGCTCGGTCGCTTCGATCCCGAACTTCGCGGGCGAGGGCCTGGGCGGCTTCCTCGACTCGACCCGCACGCTCGCCGTGCATATGTACGTGCTGTCGAGCGAGGGTCTGCACGTGAACGAAACCTTCGCCACGGCCGTCGTGCTGCTTGTGCTCGTGGTGCTGATGAACATGGTGACCACCCTGGCCGCCAAGAAGATGAACAAGGGAGTGCAGCATGACTAACACCGCCGCATCCGGCGCCAAGATGGCCGTCGAGGGCCTCAACCTGTACTACAAGGACTTCCATGCGCTCAAGGACATCAACCTCACGTTCCCCGAAAAGCAGGTCACGGCCCTCATCGGCCCGTCGGGCTGCGGCAAGTCGACGCTGCTCAAGACGCTGAACCGCATGAACGACCTGGTCGAGGGCTGCCGCATCGACGGCAAAGTCACCCTCGACGGCGAGGACGCCTACCGCGACCTTGCCGTGACCGACCTGCGCCGCCGCGTCGGCATGGTGTTCCAGCAGCCCAACCCCTTCCCCATGTCGGTCTACGACAACGTCGCGTACGGGCCGCGCACCCACGGCGTCAAGTCGCGCTCCGATCTCGACGAGATCGTCGAGCAGTCCCTGCGCGGCGCGGCGATCTGGGACGAGCTCAAGGACCGTCTCAAGAAGAACGCCCTGGGCCTGTCGGGCGGCCAGCAGCAGCGCCTGTGCATCGCGCGTGCGCTCGCCGTGCGCCCCGAGGTGCTGCTGATGGACGAGGCCACGAGCGCCCTCGACCCCATCTCGACCGGCAAGATCGAGGAGCTCATCGCCGAGCTCAAGAGCAAGTACACCGTCATCATCGTCACGCACAACATGCAGCAGGCTGTGCGTGTGAGCGACAAGACGGCGTTCTTCCTGCTGGGCGAGATGGTCGAGGCCAAGCCCACCAAGGAACTGTTCGAGAATCCGACCGACGAGCGCACGAAGGACTATGTCGCCGGGCATTTCGGTTAATCGCCGCGTCGGTTTCGACATGCCGCACGGGCGGGCCGGCTTTCGGCGGGAGACGTGCGGGGCGGCCGGTGACGTGCGGGGCGGCCGGCGACGTGCGGGATATGTGCAGACGAAGGGCGCGGGAAGGTATCCCCCGCGCCCTTTTTGGTGGGAGGCGCACCGCGGCGCAGGCCGCGAGCAGGGGCCTTACACGGCGCTGACGTTTCCGGCCCATTTCCTGACGTGCCGGCGACGCTTTAGTGACACGGGGTTTCTAGCATGTGTCTCGTACGTTCGCAAACGACGGACGGCTACCCTTCAGGAAAGGAACTCTCATCATGGACTTCAGCATGGACCGCAGGAACTTCGTCAAGGCCGCCATGGGCTCCGCGATCGCCCTGGGCTTCGCCGGCAGCGCAAGCTTCGCCTTCGCCGACGATGCCGCCGATGACGGCGCCGCTTCCATGACTGGCGACATCTACGTGTACTCGCGCGAGGACGGCTCGGGCACCCGCGGCGCCTTCATCGAGCTCTTCGGCATCGAGCAGGAGAACGAGGACGGCGAGAAGGTCGACATGACCACCGCCACCGCGGCGATCACCAACTCCACCGCCGTCATGATGACCACCGTCGCAAGCGACCCCCAGGGCATCGGCTACATCTCCCTCGGCTCGGTCAACGAGACCGTCAAGGCCCTCAAGATCGACGGCGTCGACCCGTCGGTCGAGAACGTCGAGAACGGCACCTACAAGATCGTCCGCCCGTTCAACATCGTGACCACCGCCGAGGTGGGCGACCTGGCCCAGGACTTCATCAACTACATCATGAGCGCCGATGGCCAGACCGTCGTCGAGGGTGAGGGCTACGTGCCCGTCGCCAAGGATGCCGAGGCCTACGAGGCTACCGGCATGTCCGGTACCCTGACCGTCGCCGGCTCCTCCTCGGTCACCCCTGTCATGGAGAAGCTCGCCGAGGCTTACGAGGGCCTGAACCCCGACGTGAACATCGAGGTCCAGCAGAGCGACTCGACCACCGGCGTCACCATGGCTCTCGAGGGTTCCTGCGAGATCGGCATGGCCTCCCGCGCCCTCAAGGACTCCGAGACGGAGCAGGGCGCCGTGGCGACCGTCATCGCCCAGGACGGCATCGCCGTCATCGTCTCGCCGGACAACACCGCCGACGACCTGCGCGCCGACCAGGTGAAGTCCATCTTCACCGGCGAGGTCGTCACGTGGGAGGACGCGCTTGCCCTCCCGGCCCCCGAGCCTGCCGATGACGACGCCGACGACAAGGCTGAGGGCGACGACAAGGCTGACGACGACGCCGACGACAAGGCCGACGACGCCGACGAGAAGTAATCTTAGGCGGTACGCTGCCGGCTCAGATACCCGTGCACCGAATCGGGCGGGGAGGTATCCGTGGGATGCCTCCCCGCTTTGCCGTCCGGGCGCGGCGGGAGCGATTTAACCGTATCGGGGACGGGATGCGGGGGAGGGCGACGGTGGGTTCGCCTGCGGCCTGCGGTGATGCGGGTCAAGGTCCATGCTGCGAGGCTATCGGAGGCGGGATGCCCTCCCTTGCTATCATCTTTGAAATAGTAAAGATATATTCGTTAAAATAACGCCCATATTTTGGCGAAATGCGGTTCCTCCGACAACCCGTCGTCCTCGTTGCGCGCAACCGCGCTCGGTTTACCAGGCTGTTTGCTGCGCGAACAAAATCGAGGCCTTCCATCGCGGATGCATTTCGGACCGAAACGGCCAACCGCAACCGCGGTTCGGCGAAACATGGGCGAAATTGCAAATATTGATATCACGAGCCGCGTTCGGCCGCGTATCGCGTTCAGCCATCCGCCACAATCGGCCTTGCGTTGCATTCGGCCTTACGCCGCGTTCGGCCGTGCGCCGCGCTTGACCCGCGCCCTGTGCCTAACCCATGCCCTGCGCCCGGCCTTTTGCATGCCGCGTCCCGCACGCTGCGCCCGGTCGGAAGACCTTGACCTACCGACCGGGCGTGGGCGCGCGTCTCAGATTCGATGGATGAACAGCCCGCTGCGCAGCTTGGGTTCGAACCAGGTCGACTTGGGGGGCATGAGCCGTCCGGCGTCGGCGACCGCGAGCAGCTCGTCGATCGAAGTGGGGCGCAGGCTGAACGCTGCCGACCATCCCCCCTCGTCCACCTGGCGCTCGAGCTCTCCCGTACCGCGGATGCCGCCCACGAAGGAGATCCGCTTGTCGGTGCGGGGGTCGGCGATGCCGAGCACGGGACCCAACACGAGCTCCTGCAGTCGGCTAGCGTCGAGGCTGAGGACCGGGTCCGCCGCTTCGCGCGGGTCGAGCTCGGGTGCCTGCAGAATCCACCAGGAGCCGCCCAGATACATGCCGAACGTGCCCTTCTCCGAAGGTGCGACCGCGTCGTCTGAGGTGGAGATCGAAAATCCGGCGCGGCACAGGTCGCTGATGAAGTCCTGGCAGTCGCGCGCCGACCCGTCGGGGTTTTCGCCCAGGTCTCGGACGAGGCGGTTGTAGGGGAGCACGGTCAGCTCGTCGTCGGGGAACAGCACCCCCAGGATGCGGTCCGCATCGCGGGGGCCGGCATCGCACCCGGACGCCCTTCCCGCCCCCGGCCTCTCCGCTGCGGGATCCCCGTTTCCGCCGTGCGCCGCGGCGGCCCTGTGCGCGAGGGCGACCTGGACCGCGGCGGCGGCGCGATGGTGCCCGTCGGCGATGTAGGCGCACGGGACGGCTTCGAACGCGCTGCGGATGGCGTCGACCGTGCGCGCGTCGTTGACGCGCCACACGGTGTGCCGCACCCCGTCGTCGCACCGGAAGGAGCAGAACGGTTCCTCCGAGCAGACGCCGGCGGCGATGTCCGCCAGGCCGGCGGTGCGGCGGTAGGTCAGAAAGATCGGGCCCGTCTGGGCTTCGAGCGCCTCGATGTGGCGGATGCGGTCGCGCTCTTTCTCGGGGCGGGTGGTCTCGTGCCGCTTCACGGTCCCGTCGAGGAAGGATCCGACCGGGCAGAGGCCCACGAAGCCCGTCTGCGATCGGCCGCCCATCTCGAGGCGGTAGAGGTAGTACGTCGTGGCGACGTCCTCGACGAACGTCCCGTCGGCGAGGCGGGCTTCGAAAAGCTCGCGCGCCTTGGCGTAGACGTCGTCGGCGTACATGTCGTGGTCGGGGGCGAACTGGGTCTCGGGCCGGTCGATGTTGAGAAACGACAGGGGCCTCCCCTCGACGGCGATGCGCGCCTCGGCACGGTCGAACACGTCGTAGGGCAGCGCGGCCACCTCGCTGGCCAGCTTGGCGGCGGGGCGGATGCAGGCGAAGGGATCAACGCGCATGGGACGGTCCTCTCTGTTTGACCTCTATTTGATCACGCGCACGCGCCACATGCCGTCGATGGCCCGCAGGGCGTCCGCGGTTGCCTCGCACACCGGCGCGTCGACGTCGAACAGCGTGTAGGCGTTGTCTCCGAGCGACTCGTTCGCCATGCGCACGATGTTGACGCCCTGTGCGGCGAGGATTGCCGTGAGCTGGCCGATCATGTTGGGGACGTTGGCGTGCAGCGCCCCGATGCGGCCGCCGGAGCGGCACACGCCCATCTGCACCTCGGGATAGTTCACCGAGTTCTTGATGTTGCCGTTCTCGAGGTAGTCCTTGAGCTGGGAGAGCGCCATGCGGGCGCAGTTCTCCTCCGCCTCGGCGGTCCCGGCTCCGGCGTGCGGCGTCACGATGGTGTTGGGCATGCGCATGACGCCCGGCGTGGCGAAGTCGGTCACGAACAGGCGGATCTTCCCGCATTCGAGCGCCTCCGCCACGGCGGCCTCGTCGACAAGGGTCTCGCGCGAGTAGTTGAACAGCGTGACGCCGTCGCGCATGCAGCCGATCTGCTCGCGCCCGATCAGCCCCAGGGTCGCCGGCTCGCTCGGCACGTGGACGGTGATGTAGTCGCACTCGCCGCACAGCTCGTCGAGGTCGTCGACGCGGATGACGTCGCGACTGAGCTGCCAGGCGTCCTTCACGGCGATGTAGGGGTCGTAGCCGTAAACCGTCATGCCTAGGTCGACCAGGGCGTTGGCGACCTTGCTGCCCACGTTGCCCAGGCCTATGACGCCGGCCGTCCTCCCTTTGACCTCCCAGCCGACGAAGGCCTTTTTGGCGGCCTCCGCATGCACGTAGACGTCGGGGTCGTCCTCGTGGTCGCGGCACCACCTGATGCCGCCCAGCACGTCGCGGCTTGCGAGCAGGAACATGCAGACCATGAGCTCCTTCACGGCGTTGCTGTTCGCCCCGGGCGTGTTGAAGACCACCACGCCCTCGCGCGCGAAACGCTCGACCGGGATGTTGTTGAAGCCCGCCCCCGCGCGGGCGATTGCCGCAAGCCCGCCGGGCAGCTCCATCTCGTGCATGCTCGAGCTGCGGATGATGAGTCCCTCGGCAACGGAGAGGTCTTTGACGAGCTCGTAGCCCTCCCCGAGGTCGGTGAGGCCTCCCTTGGTGATGTTGTCGATGGTCGCGATGCGGCGCGGGGCGGTTCGGTCCATGGGGGTCTCCTTCGACGGTGTGCGTGGGTGGCGGACGGGGAGGGGTCTAGGCGGGCGTGCGCGGCGCGTGCTCGCGCTCGAAGGCCGCCATGAAGGAGACGAGCTCCCTGACGGCCTCGACGGGCACGGCGTTGTAGAGGCTCGCCCGCATGCCCCCGACGCTCCGGTGGCCCTTGAGGCCCACGAAGCCCGCGCGCTCGGAGGCGGCGACGAACTCCTTGTCGAGTTCGGGCGAGCCCGTCGTGAAGGTCGCGTTCATGACGCTGCGCGCGTCGGGGTGCGCACGGCCGCGGAACAGGCCGCTGCGGTCGATGAAGTCGTAGAGGATGTCCGCCTTCTCGCGGTTGCGCTGCGCCATGGCCGCAAGGCCGCCGAGTCCCTTGATCCATTTGAAAACGAGCCCGCACATGTAGATGCCCCAGCATGGCGGCGTGTTGAGCAGCGACCCCGCCTCGGCCATGGCGCGGTAGCGCATGACGGTCGGGGTGAAGGGCAGCGGGTCTTCCTCGAGCAGGTCTTCGCGCACGACGGCGATGACGGTCCCCGCAGGGCCGACGTTCTTCTGCGCGCCGGCCCACACGAGGCCGTAGCGCCCGACGTCCATGGGCTCCGAGAGGAAGCACGAGGAGGCGTCGGCGACGAGCGGCTTGCCCTTGGTGTCGGGGAGCTCGCGGTACTGGACGCCGCCCACCGTCTCGTTCTGGCAAATGTAGACGTAGTCGGCGTCGTCGGGCACGGGCAGGTCGGTGCAGTCGGGTATGGAGGCGAAGCCGTCGACCTCGCTCGACGCGAGCGCGACGGGGGAGCCGTAAAGCTTCGCCTCCTTGAACGCCTTGTTGCTCCAGGTGCCCGTCAGGATGTAGCCGGCGACGCCGTGGCGCATGAGGTTCAGGGGGACCGCCGCAAACTGCAGGGTCCCGCCGCCCTGGAGGAAGAGCACCCGGTAGGAGTCGGGGATGGACAGCAAATCGCGCAGGTCCCCCTCTGCCTCTTCGACGATGCGCTTGAACGCGGCGCTGCGGTGGCTCATTTCCATGACCGACAGGCCGCAGCCGCGGTAGTCGAGCATCTCGTCGGCGGCGGTGCGCAGCACGGCTTCGGGGAGGGCCGCGGGACCTGCGTTGAAGTTGAACGCGCGTTGCATGGCGAAGGGCCTCCTTTGTCCCGTCCCGCCCGGTGCGGAGCGTAGATGCTTTAGCATAGCATAGTGCAGGTGCAGACCGTCGGGGTGTGGTCGAAACGGCGGCGTCGGGGCGGCGAGCGGGCGCCGGATACCGACTCGTGCGGGCACATCGCACCGGCGCCCCGTGCGCCGCCGCCCTGCACCGGCGCTATAATGGCGGGCGCCGTTGCGATGCGCGCCTGCCGATGTCCGGCGCGCGGGGAGGGGGTCTGCATGCTGATCGGTGCGCACGTGCCAACGATGGGCGACTACCGCAAGATGGCGGCCTACGCCGCCGAGGTGGGCTGCGAGTGCGTGCAGGTCTTCAGCAACTCGCCGCGCACATGGGCCGTGCCGCCCGCCACCGAGAAGGTCCTGCGCCAACTCGGTGAGGCGCGCGCCGCCGGGTCGGCGCCCGGAGGGGTCCCGTTTCCCAAGATGCTCGTCCATGCGGGCTATCTCATCAATCTTGCCTCGGACGACCCCGACCAGCTCGCCAGGTCGCGCGACTCGCTCGCAGGGGAGCTCGTGCGTGCCTGCGCCATCGGGGCGGACGCCCTCAACGTGCATACGGGGTCGAGTAGGGAGCTGCCGCGCGGCGAGGTCGCCGGGCGCATCGCGCAGGCGGTGCTCAAGGCGCGCGAGCTCGCCGGACCCTGCGCGTCTGCCGTGCCGATCGTGTTCGAGAACACGGCCGGCGCGGGGGCGACGTACGGTACCACGATGGCCGAGCTCGGCGCCATCTTGCGCCGGCTCGAGGCGCTCGGCGTGCCCGAAGGGGAGGCGGGGATTTGCATCGACACCTGCCACGCCTGGGCGGCGTGCTACGACGTGGCCACCCGCGACGGCTGGTCGCGCCTGCTCGGCGAGGTCGAGCGGGAGTGCGGCGGCATGGGCCGCCTGCGTTGGATCCATGCGAACGACTGCAAGTTCGCGCGCGGCTCGAACAAGGACCGCCACGAATGGATCGGCCGCGGCGCAATCGGAGCCGAGGGCTTCAGGGAGATGGTGACGAGACCCGAGCTCTCCCGCGTCGACGTGGTCGTCGAGATGCCCGGCGAGATGCCCGAGAAGGACGCCGTGAACGTCGCGCTGCTCAAAGGGTGGCGCGACGGGACGGGGGACTGACGAGACGGGCCGCCGCCCGAGACATCTCGGACGGCGGCCCGGTGGCCGACGGAGCGTCACCGCCCGGCCGGACGGCTGCGTTCCATGTCGGAGCTACGCGCCGCTTGCGTGCGCGCGGCCTTGCGGCCTTGCACGACCGGCTTACTGGATGTCGCCTGCGATGCGGCGGACGACGTGGCGGCCCTGGGTGAGGGTGCGGCCGAGGGCGGCGCCGATGAGGTACTCGGGGTAGTTGTTCGCGAAGTAGCTGCCCGAGCAGTCGCCGATGGCGTAGAGCCCCTCGATCGGCTCGGCGGCGGGGGTCAGGACCTGCATCTCGCTGTTGATGCGCAGGCCGTCGCAGGTGGTGAGCAGCGAGCCTCCGAACCAGCCGCCGTAGAAGGGCGCGGTGCGCAGGGCGGACAGGCGGTAGGCCTCCTTGCCGAAGTCGGCGTCCTCCTGGGCGTCGAAGAACCCGTTGTACTTCTCGACCTCGGCGAGGAAGGCGTCCTTGGCCTCGCCGGCGAAGCCGAGGGCGTCGGCGAGCTCCTCGATGGTGTCGGCGCGCTTGATCAGGCCGGCCTCGATCTGGCTGGCGTAGGCGTCGTCGGGGTTGGGCGTGGCGGCAAGCGTGCTCTGCGAGCCCTTGGAGCAGCCCGCGGTGGCGAAGCGTGCCACGTCCTCGGCGGCGTTGGCGTCGAAGACCATCGCCCACAGGCCGTCCTTGTGCAGCGAGGCGGCGAAGCAGGTGAAATCGTAGGGGCAGCTCTCGTTGCAGAAGCGGGTGCCGTCCTGGCAGACCTTCATGAAGGGCTGGCTGCCCAGGTTGAACTGGACCACGGTGCCGCGGAAGGCGTCGTTGTCGTCATAGCCGCAGGGCACGCCGTTGTCGACGAGGCCGCGGTTGAAGATCATGGGAGCGCTCTCGGTGTCCATCTTGGCGCCCGCCCACAGGCCAGCCTTGATGCCCTGGCCGCAGTCCTTGGGGGAGTAGCTCACGGCGGTGACGCACTCGGGGACGATGGGCGCGAGGGCCTTGATCATCTCGGGGTTCGAGGGGTAGCCGCCCGTCGCCAGGACCGTGTAGGCGGCGTTGACCTGGACGTTGCCCTCGTCGGTCTCGAAGATGGCGCCGGTCACCTTGCCGTCGGCGTGCACGAGCTTGACGAGGGTGTGGTTCCACAGGAACTTGTCGCCGTTGCCGGCGTCGGTGACATACTGCAGCAGGATGTTGTTGCGGTCGTCGGTCGCCTTGCTGCCCTCGGCGGGGCCGTACATGTGCTGCTGCGGCGGGATGTAGTTGCCCGTTTCGCACGTCGGGTCGATCTCGGGGCCCATCTCGGCGTCGACGGCGCAGACCAGGCCGGCGGGCTCCATGATGGTGTCGAGCCACTCGATCATCTCGGCAGACTCGTTGATCCACATCTTGTGGACCTTCTGGTCGCACTTGTACGAGGCGTAGCGGGCGAGCTCGTACTGCAGGCGCGTGACGTTGACCGACTCGCCGGTCTCCTCGGTGTGGATCGAGTTGACGGCGCCGATCCAGTGGCGGGTGTCCTGCGGGGTGTCGAACTGCTCGGCGACGAGGAAGTCGACGCCCAGGTCGCTCGCCGTGGCAGCAGCCGCCATGCCGCCGTTGCCGGCGCCGATGATGAGGACCTCGGTCTCGAGGGTGTTCACGATCTCGCCGTCCGCGGGCTCGTCTCCGAGCCAGGCGGGGTTCGCGGAGGCCGAGGGGGCGGCTTCCGCGGCGGTCTTCTCGACGGCCTCGTCGGCGAGGGCGACGCCGGCCGCCATCGTTCCGGCGGTGAGGGCCGCCGCGCCTGCCACGAAGCTCCTGCGGGTTACCTGTTCCATTGCTGGATCCTCCTTTGAAGACGGTTCCATGCGCACGGGTTTGCGCATGGCGGTGCCTGCGCGTGCCGCTTTCGCGCGGCGATGCCGCTCGGCGGTGCACGTTGGCTCCCATCATTGCCCGTGCGCCCGTCGGCCGTTACACCCCGGCGGTAGGTAAAGGCGGACGACGGGGGTTCGGAGGTTTTCCACCCTGCCGGTGGGTACCGCCGAAGTCTCCTGCTCAAACGTGGTAACATCGCGTCAATGGACGCTCTCTCATGGGAGGAGGCCACCTTCGTGACGGAATCGATGCCAGGCGACGCCCCTGCACCGCGGCCGACGTTGCGCACGGTCGCCGCCTGCGCGGTGTACTCCCTGTCGCTTCTCTCGATGTGGCTGCTCAACTCGACGGCATACCCCGGGTTCAACGACTTCTTCCCGATGGCGCGCGACGTCGCCACCGTCTTTGGGGCGCTGTTCGCGTTCGTGCTCGCCTTCGCGGCGATGCGCCGGCCGCGCGTGCTGGTGTCGCGCGGTTTCCTCGTGCTCTGCGTCGCGGCGATGCTCGCCGGTGTCGGGGCCATGTTTGTCGGCGCACGGCTCCAGAGCCCCCTGCTGTCCTCGCTGGGCGCATGCCTGAGAAGTGCGGCGCCGTTTGTAAATGCGGCATATGTGGCCCTGATGCTTTCCGGGTTGTCGCGCCGTTCATGCTTCGTTTTCCTTGCTGTTTCGTATCTGCTGAAATACGGGTGGATGGGAGCCTTGTGGCATACGCCCCTCGGTGTCAAGTGGGCCATCTTCGCGGTGCTCCCGGCGCTGTGCACGGTTGCGCTCTACCTGTTCGCCCGACGCCAGCTCGGCCGTGTCGACTGCCCCGAACCTCCCGGCGACCTCGCCATCACGAACCCCCTGTCCTTCCTGCCGTTCACCCACGGGCTGTTCGTCGTCATCCTGATGTTTTCGGCCGCCCAGGGGTTCGTCATTACCTATGGTTCCCAGAACAGCCTGCCGATGCCGTTCGTCTTCGCCGGGATTCCCGTCGCGGTCGTCATGGCCCTGGTGGCGTGCGGGTGCCTCGGCAGGTTGGACGGCCTCTACACCGTCGCGTTCGGGCTCGTGCTGGCCGGCCTGCTGCTCGTGCCGGCGTCGCTGTCGGGGCTCCTCGAGGCGGGCTTGGCGGTGAACACGCTGCTCAATGCCGGAAACGACGTCTTCAACCTCGTGGTGGTGTTCATGGCGGCGCAGATCGCGGCGCGCAACCTCTACGCCGCGCTTCCCATGATCATGGCGGTGCGCGTGGCGTCGGGGCTCGGCACCGAGCTCGGGGCGTCCACGGGCCATCTTGCCAACTACGCCACGGGCGGCAATCCCATGTTCATGCTCGTTGCCATCGCCGCCTGCACGCTCGCCTTCACCCTGTACAACTTCTACGTCATGCGCAAGTTCAGCTTCGATCGGACGATCCTCGGCATCGAGCCGGTGCGCTGGGTCGCATCCGACGCGGTCCCGCACGGCGCGGTCTCCGAGCCTCCGCAGCGGGATCGCGCCGCGGAAGGGTGCGGGAGCGAAGGCGGCCTGGCGGCCTCGGATGGCGCGTCCGACACCGGGTCGGCCCCTACGCTCGACGGGGCGTGCGACGCGCTGGCCGCCGAGCGCGGCCTCACCGCGCGCGAGTCGCAGGTGCTGGCGCTTCTGGCGCGCGGCCGCAACGTGGCCTACATCCAGCAGGGGCTCGTCCTGTCGCGCAACACGGTCAAGTCGTACGTGGCGAGCGTCTACAGCAAGCTCGGCGTGCATTCGCACCAGGCGGTCATCGACCTGGTGGAGGAAAAGGCCCGTTGCGACGGGTCCGCGGGGCGGGCAGCGGAGTAGCCGGCCGCCTGCGGCATCCGTCGCCCGCAAACGCGTATAATCCCTACGCCCGACTCTTTGCGGGCCCGGCGCGGCCGCATGGCGCGGAGGCGCCCGTGTCGAACCGATTGCTTTGGAAGGGGAGGCCGTCCCATGGAATACCAGTCCCACGGCGCCATGACCCGCGCCGAGGCGCTTGCCGCCTATCGCGAGCTGTGGCGTCCCGAGCCCCGCGTCGAGACGGTGCCGCTGGACCGCGCGTTCGGCCGCGTGCTCGCCGAGGACCTGGTCGGCCAGTGCGACCTGCCCGTCGTGCGCGCGTCGCGCTACGACGGCTACGCCATGCGCTCGGCGGACTTCGCGGTCGCCGCCGAGGATGCTGGGATCGGGGGGTGCGCCCCCGCGTCGTCGCAGGGCGTCGCGCTGCCCGACACCTCGTCGTGGCGCGAGGGGAGCGACTTCGCCCGCGCCGACACCGGAGACGACTTTCCCGACGCGTTCGACATGGTCGTCGCCATCGAGTCGACCGAGCGCACCGAGGACGGGGGGCTTCGCCTGGTGCCCGACGGCAAGTTCGCCGCCGGGCCGGGCGCGGGGGTGAGCCCGCGCGGGTCCATCTCGCGCAAGGGCGACCCCATCGCGCCCGCGCATCTGCGCCTGACGCCCGAGGCGGTCGCCGCGGCGGCGGTGGGCGGCTATGCGCAGCTCAGGGTGTTCTCCAAGCCGCGCGTCGCGTTCATCCCCACGGGCACGGAACTCGTGGCATGGGGCTCATACCCCCAGCGGGGGCAGAACATCGAGGCGAACAGCCTGCTGGTGCAGGGGCTGCTCGAGCAGTGGGGCGCCGAGGCGATCGTCTACCCGGTCGTGCGCGACACGCCCGACCAGGTCGCGGCCGCCCTTGAACGCGCCCTCGACGCCGCAGACATCGTGCTGCTCAACGCGGGGTCGTCCCGCGGCGGGGAGGACTTCAACGCCGAGCTGCTCCAAGGCCGCGCGAGCTACTTCCGCCACGGCGTGAAGACGGTGCCCGGCCGCCCCGTCGGCATGGCGATCATCGACGGCAAGCCGGTCGTGAACGCCCCCGGACCCGTGCTCGCCGCCTGGCTGTGCCTCGACTGGTTGGTGCGCGGGCTGGTTGCCCACTGGTATGGGACGCCGACCTTCGCACGGCGGCGCGTGCGTGCCCGCGTGACCAGGGGCATCGTCGATCCCAAGCCGCGCGAGCGCATCGTGCGCATGACGCTTGCGCCCGACCCCGACGACGGCTCCGCCTTGCTCGCGACGCCCGTGGGCGCCCTCGGCGTCCCCCAGACGCTCGTCCAGACCGACGCCCTGTTCACCCTGCCCGCCGACTGCGACGGGGTCGAGGAGGGCGAGGCGGTCGAGGTGGAGCTTCTGCGCCCGATGGAGCTCGTGCACCCTGCCGGGAGATGAGCACGGCCGGCCGGCGGGACACCCTGCCGGCCGGCCGCGGGAATCCGACAGGAAGACGCCCTTGGTTCGGCGGGCCGTCGCGTTCGGGGCGGCGTGCGCCCCGCGTGTCCGCTACGCGGGGTCGGACTGCCTCCGGAGGCGTCTCCACAGCCGCGATCCGAGCAGCGTGAGCAGCGCGCCGGTCAAAATGCCGGAGCAGTCGATGAGCACGTCGGTGATCTGGCCGGAACGCCCGCTGACCGAGAGCTGGATCGTCTCGTCGATGCAGGGCACCGCGACGAGGGCGATGGCGGTGGCGGCTGCCGGCAGGAGGCGCAGCGGCCTGCGGTGCGGGCCGAACGCCTGCATGCCGATCAGGGCGAGGACCAGGTATTCGGTGAAGTGGGCGGTCTTGCGCACGACGAAGTTGGTCACCCAGTCGCTTGGCAGGCCGATTGCGGCGAGGACGCCGCGTATCCAGTCGACGACTGCCATGCTGAGCGAGCCGGAGTCGTCGCCCGGCACGAGGGAGTTGCCCCAGACGACGCAGACCATCAGGGCGAAGGCGATCGCCCAGGGCCACCGGATGCGGCCGATGCGCCCCGCCCCCTTCTGACGGCGGGCATCGGCGACGGCCCCGCCTGCCGCCGCGCCGCGTTCCGTTTGCCCGCCCGTTCCACGCTCGTCCATGCTCGGCGTTCCCCTCTCGCGTCGTACGTCCCGCGTTCTTGTGCGGCGTCCGTCCGCCGCGACCGTCGAAGAGAACGTTATTCCCAGTTGGTACTTCCATGGTGCGTTTGCCCCTCAAAATCGACCAGATACACAAAATATAGGCCGATTGTCTGCAAAATTTACAAAATGGTATCAATCCCCGTAGTAGCATGCGCATCAAGTTCCTGTCCGACCCACGGGAGGGCGTTCGACCGATGGAAGCGCGTGCAACAGAGCTCGATGCCGCCGTCGTGGACGGCGCCGCCGAAGCGCGGTCGCGCGTGCTGGAGCGCCTGATCGCCGCCCACGAGGCGTGGTTCGACGTCGAGCGCGGGCGCGAGCTTGCCGGCAGGGTGTTTCCCGGCTACGCCGAGTTCCACTCGTACGGCGAGCGCTACGTGCTCAGCAGGCGCGCCAAGCTCTGGGAGGTCGCCAACCACGAATACATCTTCTTCGACACCGTCGAGCGTCTCGAAGAGGATGCGTTCGCGCGGATGGTGTCCTTCATGGAGACGGAGGCGCTTGCCGTGGTGCATCCGGAGCCGAACCACATGTCGTCGAACATCTCGCTGGTGGTCGTCGCCGACGAGCTGGGCCCCGGGGTCGACCGAACGGTGCGCAGAACCAGGTTCCGCAAGAACTTCAAGTGGGGGCTGTGGGGCTGGAGCGACCTGCGCATCGCCGTCGTCGACCTGGCGGGCCTGCGCGAAGGCGGGCGGGGACGCGTGTTGACCAACGCCGCGGGCAAGGTGCTTCGCAAGACCATCGAAGCCAACCTCGCGCTCGCGGCAGACTAGGAGTGGGAGGATGCAGGAATGAACGCAATGGTCATTCTCCTCGTGAGCATCGTCATCCTCGTGGCGGGATACGTCCTCTACGGCGGTTGGCTTGCTCGGCAATGGGGCGTCGACGACAACCGCGTCACCCCGTCGCACGAATTCGAGGACGGCGTGGATTACGTTCCCGCCAAGCCCTACGTGGTGCTCGGCCACCACTTCTCGTCCATCGCCGGCGCGGGCCCCATCAACGGCCCGATCCAGGCGGCGGTGTTCGGGTGGCTGCCGGTGCTGCTGTGGGTTCTGATCGGCGGCATCTTCTTCGGTGCCATGCACGACTTCGGCGCGCTGTTCGCGTCAATCCGCCACAAGGGGCAGACGCTGGCGAGCGTCATCCAGGAGAACATTGACGACACGGCGAAGAAGCTGTTCTGCATCTTCGCCTACCTGACGCTCATCCTGGTCGTCGCGGCGTTCGCCTCGATCGTCGCGGGCACGTTCGCCGTCGTCCCCGACGCCAGCGGCGCCATCGACACCTCGGCGGGGAGCACGAACCTCGCCAACATGCGCACCGCGATGATTTCGATGCTCTTCATCGTCGCCGCCATCATCTGGGGGCTTGCCACGCGCGGGCGCAACATCCCCGCGTGGGCGAACATCCTGGCGGCCATCGTCGTCATCGTCGTCGTGGTCACGGTCGGCTATCTGTTCCCGGTGTTCGAGCTCGGCTACACGCCCTGGATGTACATCGTGGGCGCCTACATCCTGATCGCTTCGGTCGCGCCGGTGTGGATCCTGCTCCAGCCGCGCGATTATCTGAGCAGCTACCTGCTCTACGGCATGATCGCCCTGTCGCTCATCGGCATCGTTGGCGCGGGCATCACCGGCCACGTCTCGAACCTCGACATCCCGGCGTTCACCGGGTTCACGGCGGAGGTGGGCGACAGCAAGGTCGCCACGAGCGGCTTCCTGTTCCCGGCACTGTTCATCACCATCGCGTGCGGCGCCATCTCGGGCTTCCACAGCCTCGTGGCGTCGGGCACCACGTCGAAGCAGATCGACCGCGAGGGCCAGGCCAAGCCGATCGCCTACGGCGGTATGCTCCTCGAGTGCCTGGTCGCCGTCATCTCGCTGTGCGCCGTCGCCTACGTGTTTGGTGGCTACATGGACGGCACCTACGCCACGCCCACCGCGGTCTTCGCGGGAGGCCTGTCGCAGATGCTCGCGTGCATCCCCGGCCTGTCCGGTGTCGAGGACGTCGCGTACTCGCTGCTCATCCTTGCCGTCTCGGTGTTCTGCCTCACCTCGCTCGACACCGCGACGCGCCTGGGCCGCTACATGTTCCAGGAGCTCTTCACCCCGGCGGGCCAGTCGATGGAAGACCTGACCGGCTGGCGCAAGTTCTTCGCGAACCCCTGGGTCGCCACCGTCGTCACGGTCGTTCTGGGCATCGCGCTCGGCCTGACCGGCTACCAGCTCGTGTGGCCCCTGTTCGGCGCCGCCAACCAGCTGCTCGCCGCGCTCGGCCTGCTCGCAGTGTGCGCCTGGCTCGGCAACGCCGGCAAGAACAACAAGATGTTCTACATCCCGATGGCGTTCATGCTCGTCGTGACCCTGACCTCGCTTGCCATCACCGTGTGGGGCAAGATCGGCGCGGTCGTCGGCGGTGCCATCACCCTGGCGAACGTCCTGCAGCTCATCATCGGCGTGCTGCTGTTCGTGCTCGCCATCATCCTGGCGGTCAAGGGCGCGAAGGTCATCTTCGGCAAGAAGCCCGCGACCGGCAGCGCGGCTTGAGAGAGGTAGCGGAGCGGGGAACGGGTGCCGTGCGTGATGCGCGTGCGCCGCACGTGATGCATGCGCATCACGCCCGCAAGTTCCGAGTCTGCCCGCATGCTCCGAGTTTGCCTGCGTGTTTCGAAACGCCGTCCCGGTTTGGCCGGGGCGGCGTTTTGCGCTCTCGGGTACGGGGTGGCGCACACTGCGCGGTCGTGCGGCTGTGCGGCTGTGCGGGCTGACAGGTGTAAACTTTCTGAAAAGCTTTCGACTGCAATAGTTGCGACCAGGCGTTTTGGTGAACGGCGGGCGCGCTTTTCAGAAGTTAGACAGCTGTCAGCCCGCACAGCCGTCGATCCCCCCCCTGCGGCCGTCGAGCCCCGCACAACTGTCGGTCCGCACAGCCGTCGCTCCCGTGCGCCCGTCTCCCACGGCCATCTGCCCGGGAGCACGAAAAGGGCCGACCCCGCGGGGTCGGCCCTCCAAACGCCGGATTGGACAGCGGCCTTGCCGGGCGTGCCTAGTAGGTCAGGTCGGCGTCGTCGACGCGTCCGCGGAAGATCCGGTAGATCGCGACATGGTACAGAAGCACGAGCGGCACGCCGATGCAGGCAATCACCGTCATGGCAGCGAGCGAGGTCTCGCTCGAGGCGGCGTTGGCGACCGTGATCGAGAGGGCGGGGTCGGTCGCCGGGATGAGGTTGGGGAACAGCGTCGCCGCGGCGACGCCCACCAGCCCCGCGCACCCGAGGCCCGCAAAGAAGGGCGCAGGCGCGTCCTTGCGGGCGTCCTCGGGGTCGCGCACGAGGACGGCGGCGGTACCCACGAGGTAGACGGCGGCAAAGACCGCGGCGAGCGGGGTGAAGCCGAGACCCGCGGCGGAGTTGGGGACGACCTGCGCGAAGAACAGGGCCGTCGCCAGCGCGAAGGCGGCGAGGTCGACGACGGCGAGGATGCGGCGCGCCTTGGCGGCGGAGGCGCGCAGGGGGTCGTCGGCCGGGGCCTTGGCGGCCACCCAAGCGGCGCCCTGCATGAGCATGTGCACGAGGCCCACGGCGCCGCAGGCGAGCGAGAAGGGGTTGAGCAGGTCGAAGAACGTTCCGGTGTAGTCGCCGTTGACGTCGAGCGGCAAGCCGTTGATCACGTTGCCCAGGGCGACGCCGAGCAGAAGGGCCGGCAGCAGGCTGCCCACAAAGAACAGCGCGTCCCACAGGCCCTTCATGTCCTCCTCGTGCGCGCGGAACTCGATGGCCACGGCGCGCAGGATCAGGCCGAAGAGCACGAGCATCACGGCCAGGTAGAAGCCCGAGAAGCTCGTGGCGTACGCCGGGGCGAACGCCGCGAACAGGGCGCCGCCGGCCGTGAGGAGCCACACCTCGTTGCCGTCCCACACGGGGCCCACGGAGCGGCGCATGATCGCCTTGGAGCGCTCGTCGCGGCCCAGGAACGGGTAGAGCACGCCGACGCCCAGGTCGAAGCCGTCGAGCGCGAAGTACCCGATGATGAGCACCGCGATGAGGACAAACCACAGAATGCCGAGTGCCGTCATCGCCGTTACGCCTCCTTCTGTCCGTCGTCGCCGGCGGTGTCAGCGGGCGCTGCCTCGAGGCGCGTCGCCTCGGCGTCCGCAGCCGCGGCGCCCTCGGCCGCATCGGCCGAATCAGCCGTGCCGGCCGTCTCCAGGTACGCCTCGGGGCCGCGCTTGATGGTCTTGAGCAGCGAGCGCAGCCACAGCGCGTAGATGAGCACGTACACAACCGCAAAGAGCACGAGCGTGATGATAAGTTGCTCGGCCGGGACCGACGCCGAGATGGCGTCGACGGTCTTGAGTTCGTCCTGCACGATCCAGGGTTGGCGGCCGAACTCGGCCGTGACCCAACCGAACTCGATGGCCACGATCGGCGCGATCCAGCCGACCGTCATGATGCGCAGCGGCCACCTGCTGTTCTTGAGCTTGCCGGCGGTCACGAGCACGGCGAGTGCCAGGACCGCCACGATGACGCCGATGAGCGCCACCATGAGGTGGTACGACTGGAAGATGAGGTTCACGCCCTGGGGCTGCTCGTCTTCGGGGAAGTCGTTGAGGCCGGGGTACGCGGCGTCGAAGTTGCCCGTGGCGAGGAACGAGGTGCCGCCGGGGATGGCGATGGAGTACGTGGTCTCGTTCTCCTCGTCGACCCAGCCGATAAGCGAGAGCTCGACCGGGCCGGTCTCGTACTGGCCCTCCATGGCGGCGAGCTTGGCGGGCTGGTTCTCGGCCACCACCACGGCCTGCGAGTGCGCGGCGGGCATCATGAGCAGGGTCGAGACGACGCCGGCGACGGTGCCGATGCGCACGAGCTTGCGCCCGAAGGTGTCGTCGCGGTTCTTGAGCAGGTAGTAGGCGCCGATCGCGACGCACACGAGCGCGCCCATGATGAGCAGGGCGATGACCGTGTGGGCGTAGCGCGGCAGGGTCGAGGGGTTGAACGCCGCCTCGACGAAGCTGGTCATGATCGCCTTCGTGCCCGCCTCGGTCTCGACGACCTCGTAGCCCGCGGGCGTCTGCATCCAGGAGTTGGCGATGATGATCCAGAGCGCCGACAGGCACGAGCCAAGCCATACGAGCCAACTGCTCGCCAGATAGAGCTTGCGCGACACCCTGTTGCGCCCGAACAGCAAAACGCCCAGGAAAACCGACTCGAGGAAGAAGGCGAACAGCGCCTCGGCGGCCAGCGGCGCACCGAAGATGTCGCCCACGAAGCGCGCATAGTCGGCCCAGTTGGTGCCGAACGAGAACTCCATGGTGATGCCGGTCGCCACGCCGACGGCGAACGTCCCCGTGAAGAGGCGCAGCCAGAACCGCGCGAGCGCCTCGTCGTGGGGGTCGCGCGTGCGGTACGCCTTGGTCTCCAGGACGGCCAGTATGAGGCCGAACCCAATCGAGAGCGGTACGAACAGGAAGTGGAACAAAGCTGTTGCCGCGAACTGTATGCGCGCGAGCGTTGCGGCGTCGATCGCCTCCATGCGCACCCCTCCTCTCAGCCATGCCCCGCGGGGCAGTTTTTATGTCGGCCATGCGGCTGTTCGGAAAAGCTCTTCCGCCTGTCGCAAAATGCCGGTACAACAATAGTCGTTGTCGGGCTAAAAGGCCACGGTCGGATGCCGCTTTTTGACACCGTTTTGTTCCGTGGGAGACGGAGGGCGCCGATGGAGATGATCGACAGCAACCTGCTTGCCCTTCCCGGGGCGCGGTCCGCCGCCACGGCGCTTCTGTGCTCCGCCGCCGCGGCGGCGTTCGCCACGGCAGGCCAGGCGTGGTCGCTCGCCTGCGCGCTCGCGGGGCTGAGGTCGGGGGACGGCATGGCGGCTGCGGCCGGATGGGCGGTCTGCTTCCTTGCGTGTTTCGCGGCGCGCCATGCGGTGCTGCTGCACCGCATGGCGTTCGCGGACCGCTGCTCGCGCGTCTGGGCGGACGGCCTCGCCGACGCCCTGGCGGCGCGCATGCTCGACGAAGGGGTGCCGTTCGTGCGGCGCAGGGGCACGGGTGCCGTGGCGACGTCCCTGGTCGAGGGGACCGACCGGGTGCGCCGCTATGCGGCCCTGGTCCTCCCCAAACTCGCCGATCTCGCCGCGGTCCCGTCCGTGCTCGCCGCGGTACTGTTCGCGGTCGACTGGGTGAGCGGGCTCATCGCCCTCGTCGCGCTGCCGTGCGCGGTCTTCTTCATGGGCCTGCTCGGGTCGGTCGCCAAGGAGGGGGCGTCGCGCCAGCAGGTGGCCTACCGCAGGCTCGCGAACCGGTTCACCGACACGCTGCGGGGGGTGGGGACCCTCAAGCTCTTTGGGAGGGCGGAGGCCGAGGAGGAAGGGGTCTTCGAGGCGAGCGAGCGCCTGCGCGAAGCGACGGTGGCGACGATGAGGACGGCGACGCTGTCGAGCCTGGTGCTCGACCTGTGGAGCACCTTTGCGCTTGCCGCCGTCGCGATCATGCTTGGTTTCAGGCTGATCGGCGGGGCGGTGCCTCTGCTCCCGGCGCTCGCGGCCCTCATCGTCGTCCCCGAGCTCTTCGGTGCGCTGCGCCGTTTCGCGACGGATTTCCACGCGTCGCTCGACGGCCGCCAGGCGCTCGCGGAGATGTTCGAGGCCGCCGGGCGGGGCGGCGGGCGCCCCGGGCCTTTGGAAGACGTGCGTGCGGTTTGCGCCCGTCCGTGGTCGGGGGGCTCTGCGGTCGAGCTGCGCGGGGTGCGCTTCTCGTACGGGGAGCGCGGCGAGGCGGACGTGCTGTGCGGTGTCGACCTCGACCTGCGCGGCTTCGAGCGCCTGGGCGTCGTGGGCGAAAGCGGTTCGGGCAAGTCGACGCTCGCCTCCCTGATCGCCGGCCTTGCGTCTCCGACGTCGGGCACGGTGCTCGTGGACGGGGTGCCCTGCCGCGACCTGTGCCCGGGCTTCTGGCGCTCGCAGGTCGCCTTCATCCCGCAGTCTCCCCGCATATTCAGCACAACCCTGCGCGACAACGTCGCGTTCTACCGACCGGCCTCCACCGACGGGGAGGTTCTCCGCGCAATCGAAGCGGTCGGCCTGTCGGGCCTGCTCGACCTGCTGCCCCGCGGCCTCGACACCGCGGTGGGGGAGGGCGGGCGCCGCCTGTCGGGAGGGCAGGCGCAGCGCGTCGCGCTCGCCCGCGCCTTCCTCGACCCGGGACGGCGGATCTTGGTGTTCGACGAGCCCACCGCCCATCTCGACGTCGAGACGGAGCTTGCGCTCAAGAAGCCGATGCTCGACCTCATGGAGGGGAGGCTCGTCGTGTTCGCGACCCACCGCATGCACTGGCTGGCCGACATGGACCGCGTCGCGGTTCTCGAGGCGGGGCGCATTGTCGAGGCGGGCCCGCCCGGGGAGCTGCTGTCGCGCGGCGGCGCCCTCTGCCGCCTCGCGGGCCTCGATGCGGGGGGTGCTCTGTGAGGGACGTCGCGGCGGGCGCGCTCGGGTGGATGCGTCGCTGGCGGCGCGCGTGGTCGGGCGACACCTGGGTGAGGCCGTTCTTCTTCCGCTACCGCAAGGTGCTCGCCCTTTCGCTCGGCCTGGGCATTTTGGCGGCTGCGTTCTCGGCGGCGCTCATGTTCGCGTCGGGCTATCTGATCAGTGCGTCCGCCGAGCGCCCCCTTGAGGGGATATTCGCCCTGTTCGCCCCGCTGGCGCTGGTGCAACTGTTCGGCGTCGGCAAACCGGTCTTCGCCTACTTCGAGCGGCTGCACAGTCACGACTGGGTGTTGCGCATGACCTCGGCCCTGCGGCGCCGGCTCTACCGCGCCGTGGCGCGCGACGCGCTGTTTTGGACGTCGAAGCGGCGCACGGGCGACATTTTGGGTTTGCTGGACCAGGACATCGGCCACGTGCAGGACCTCTACCTGCGCACCGTCTTCCCCTTTGCGGTTGGCTGGGCCCTGTGGCTCGCCGCGGCCGCCCTGCTCGGCGTGCTCACGCCGCTGTTCGGCCTCGGCATGCTGCTCGAGCTCGGGGTGGTCGCGCTGCTCCTGCCCCTGGTGAGCGTCGCGGTGAACGGGGCGCGCTCCATGCGGGCCAAGGCCCTGCGCGATGAGCACTACGCCGAGGTGGTCGACGGCGTCCTGGGGCTGAACGACTGGCTGTGCGCCCGGCGCGGCGGCGACCTGCGCGCCCGTCTGGCCGCCGTGCGCCGCGAGCTCGACGAACTCGAGGAACGCGCCGCCCGCTTCGACCGTCGGCGCGATTTTGTCGTGCAGCTCGTCCTGGGGGTCGCGTCGGTCTCCCTGCTGGTCTGGGCGGCATGTCGTTTCGGCGTTGCCTCCGGGGCGGTCGGGGCGCCTGCCGCGGGGGAGGTCGGCCGACCGGCCGACTGGGTTGCCGCGTTCGTCTTGGGCTTCTTCCCGCTCCTCGAGGCTTTTGCGCCGCTGTCCGGGGCGGCCTCCGATGCGGCGGCGCACCTCGAGTCGGTCGAGCGCCTCAACTCCGTCGAGGACGGCGGGCCCGTGCCTGCTGCCGGCGGACCCGCAGACGCCCGCGCGCCGCGGGGAGGCGCGCGTCCGGCGTCGTACGAGATCACCCTCGAGGGCGTTCGCTTCTCCTACCGGTCCGGCGAGCCCCCTCTCGCGGCGGACGGGCCTGCGGGGGAGGGGGTCGAGGTCCTGCGCGGCATCGACCTGCGGGTTGCGCCCGGCGAGCATGTGGCGATCCTGGGGCCGAGCGGCGCGGGAAAGTCGACGCTGCTTTCCGTCATGCGCGGCGACCTCGTCCCGACGTGCGGGCGCGCCCTGCTCGGGGGCGTGCCGGTCTGCGCCCTGGGCGACGGTGTCTGCCGTTGCATGGGCGTCGTCCAGCAGGACCCCTACCTGTTTGCCGCCCCCCTGGTCGACAACGTGCGGCTGGGCAACCCTTCGGCAGGCGAGGGGCAGGTTCGGCGCGCCCTGTTGGACGTCGGCCTCGGCGGTTTGCTCGACCGCCTTCCCGACGGGATGGCGACGCGCGTCGACGAGGCAGGAATGTGCTTTTCGGGGGGCGAGCGCCACCGCATCGCGCTCGCCCGCGTGCTTTTGTGCGATGTCCCGGTGGTGCTGCTCGACGAGCCGTCGGTCGGTCTCGACCCGCGTACCGAGGCGTCGCTGCTCGAAACGGTCTCCCGCGTCCTTGCGGGCAGGACGGTCGTCATGGTGACGCATCATCTTGCCGGCGTCGAGCGCATGGACCGCGTCGTGTTCGTCGAGGACGGGCGCGTCGCGCTCGAGGGGAGCCCGCGCGAACTCGAGGCGTCCAGCGAGCGTTACCGGCGCCTCCTCGCGTTTGATCGCGGGGTCCCCGCGTCGCGGCCGTAGCGCCGGTTGCGGTTTCATGAAACCGGGTTCGCCTGTGGCGTGATTCCGGTCTGCTTGCTATTGTGGGTGAGTGCAGTAGGACGGACGGAGGATGCGGGGCACGGGGCCATGGGGACTGCTATGCGGCGAGGTATCGGGGAGACGGCGGGGCGCGGGCTTGACGGACGGGGGGACTTGGGTCGCATGGACGGTCCGACCGACCAGACTGCGGGCGACCCGTTCGTCGACGGTAAGCCGTCGGCCCGGCGTCCGCACCGCCGGACCGCACGGCATGATCGGGTCGTGTGCCCCGTCGAAGTCGCCTCCGCCGCGCAAGCCGCCCCGCAGCGTGCGCGGCGCGTCTCGTCGCTCGACGGGCTGCGCACACTCGCCATACTGTCGGTCGTCGCCTATCACCTGGGGGTCTCCTGGCTGCCGAGCGGCCATATGGGCGTCGTGATGTTCCTGGTGCTGACGGGCTACCTGGTGACGGGGTCCCTCGTCCGCGCGTTCGAGCGGAAAGGGTCGCTGGGAATCGGCGACGTCGGCCGGTTCTGGCTGCGTCGCCTCAAGCGGCTTTGGCCGGCAATGGTCGCCATGGTGCTGATTGTCGCGCTGGCCTGCATCGTGTGCAACCACGTGCTGCTCACCAAGATGCGCCCCGACATCCTCCCCGCCCTGCTCGGTTTTTTGAACTGGAGCTATATAGCGGGAGGGCAGTCGTACTTCGCCCAGATCGGCTCCCCTTCTCCGCTCACCCATCTCTGGTACATCGGCATCGACGTCCAGATGTGCGTCGCGCTACCGCTCGTCGTCGCCCTGTGCCTGCGCCTGGGGGTCGGCCGCGTCGCGTTGCGGCGCGGGCTGCTCGCCGCTGCGCTCGCTTCGGCTGTTCTCATGGGCATCCTGTACGATCCCCTCGCGGACCCGAGCCGCGTGTACTACGGCACCGACACGCGGGCGTTTTCGGTGCTCGTCGGCGCCTGGCTCGCATTGGCGTGGCCGCTCGGGGGGCTTCCGTCGGCTTGAATCGGCCTTTGGGTCGAACCGGGCCGTCCTGTCGGCTCAGGAAGGGATCACGTCGCGCCGCGCGCCACGCCATTCTCTCAGACGCTCGGCGTCGCCTCCTTCGCCGCGCTGGTCTGTATCATGGCGTTCGTCCCGAGCTCTTCGTCGTTTTTCTACTATGGCGGCATGGTGCTCGTGAGCCTGCTCTCCGCCGCGCTCATGGCCGCGCTCATGGTTCCGGGAAGCGTTCTCGGACGCGTGTTCGCGCTCAAGCCGCTCGCCTGGCTTGGGGAGCGCTCCTACGGGGTGTACCTGTGGCACTACCCCGTCATCCATCTGCTCGGGGCGGACGCGCTCGCCCCTTGGTGGCTGATGCTCGTGGCGGTGGCGCTCTCCGTCGTGCTGGCCGAGCTCTCGTGGGTCCTGCTCGAGAAGCCTGTCTCCGACGGGAGGATCGCGGCGTTGCTCAAGAGGGTTGCCGTCGCGGCAGGCGGGCGCCGTCTCCCCGCCGCGCGCGACGCCGTGCCGGTCGCCGCCTGCCTGGGCGTCGTCGTCGCCGTGGGCGTCGGGTGCGCCGTCGTTCCCGCGGTCACCCTCGTTCCCGAGGAGGCGATTGTGAGCACGGGCGCGTCGGCGGCCGCCGGTATGGACCTGTCGCAGGGGAGGCCGGGTCAAGACGCCTCGTCGGCTTCGGCGCAGACGGGAGGGGATGCTCCCCAGCCCGCCGAGGAGCAGGTCGCCGCGCCGGAGCAGGCCCCTGCCATGCCCGAGGGGCCCTTCGTGCTGTATGCCGCGGCCTCTGCGCTCGAGCAGGGCCACTACGAACCGCTTCTCATCGGGGACTCCGTCCCCGGCGACACCCCGTTCTACGGGACATTTCCCAACGGGCTCATCGACAGCTACATTGGTCGGCGCCCCGACCAGGCGATCGCGGTGTTTCAGGACTACCTCGACCAGGGGGTCGTGGGCCACGTCGTCGTGTTCGCGGTGTTCTCGAACACGGTCGCCTACCCCGAGCAGCTCGACCAGATGGTCGCGATGGCCGGTCCGGACCGCGAGGTCTACCTGGTCGCGACGGTGAACCCCGACGGGTTCCAGGAGGAGGCCAACCAGTATCTGCGCGAATGCGCCGACCGCTACGAGAACGTGCACTATGTCGACTGGCCCGCCACGGTGGCGGGCAACGAGGACGTCTACATCTACCCGGACGGAACGCACCTCACCCCCGAGGGCGCGCCCCACTACCTCGACATGATTGCGCGTGCCGTCGGCCCCACCGTCGTCGCCGACGGCGGCAGTGCCGAGCCGGCGCAGTAGGGGTAGGGCGGGTTGGGGTCGGCTGGTCCCGTTATCGGACGGCTTCCTCCCGCATGGGGATAGCCGCCGTTCCGGGGGTTGCGGACAGTGCCCGGGCGGTCTCCCCAAGAGTCCGCCCACGGTCGCGCCACGAGAACAGGGGGCTCGAAAAGGCGATGGTCGAAGGAATGACCTGCGTTGGTTCGGGCGGATTTTTGAAGCGGTCGACCGACCGGTGGGCACCGGGGATGCGGCGCAGGTCCACCCCGACGGGAACGTAGGTGTCGTAGGGCGCCGTCTGACCGGAACCCCCCTCCCAACCGTCGTGCCAGATGCGGACGATGTCGGACCGCCCCGACAGTTCGACGAGTCTTGCGAGCGTGAGGCCTTCGACGGCCATGCAGAGCGCGAGCAGATGCGCGTTCCCATCGACCACGCAGGGGATTCCCCCGCGTCCCTTCCGCTCGCCGACGACGTTCACGATTATGGTCTTTTCCGAACCGCGGGGGTACTCCCGTTCCACGAACGCCGGGATGCCGGAGCTCTTGACGCCGGAACAGAGCATCCCGATGCGCCTGCGCGCTCCGGCGTCTTCGACGAAATGGGTGTGATGCCCAACGCCTCCAACGAATCGCAGGCAGGGAACGCTGAAAAGGGTGGACGTGCGGTCGGACGGCGCAACGGTCATAGGTCCCCTTTCGCAGGCTGCTGTACGGGGTTCTCGCATCATAGCAAATCCACGTTCCCCGATAGACCTGCATCTTTTACGCGTCCCTTATATTTGCCTGCCGGACTTTACGCAAAACTTGCCCGGCATTACCCAGGTTTTGCCGGACCTTGCGCGAAACGCGGGTGGACGTCCGTCAGAATGGTTGGCGTTCCACGGGGCTCCCGGATGGGCCGGGAGCAGACGACAAGGGAGGACATTCCTTTCATGGAGAACGCCAACAGCATTTCCCGCCGCAACTTCCTCAAGGCCGCCGGCGCCAGCGCCGCCGCCGGTGCGCTTGCCGCTGCCGCCACCACCGCCATGGCCGACGAGGCCGCCGAGACCGCGGCCACCGCTCCCAAGTACATCTTCCTCTTCATCGGCGACGGCATGGGCAACGAGCAGGTCCAGGTGACCAGCTTCTTCAAGGGTGCCACCGAGAACGACGGCGCCATCGTCGCCTCTCCCATGAATTTCATGGGCTTCCCGCACACCGGCAGCGTGACCACCTACGACTCCTCGTCGTTCTGCCCCGACTCGGCCTCTACCGCCACGTCGATCGCCACGGGTTACAAGACCCTGTCCGGCACCATCAACATGGACCCCGAGACGCTCTCCACCCCCTACGAGACCATCGCCGAGAAGCTCCACAGCCAGAAGGAGTGGAAGATCGGCGTCATCTCTACGGTCAACATGAACCACGCCACGCCGGCCGCCTTCTATGCGCACCAGGCCAGCCGCAACAGCTACTACGAGATCGGCCAGGAGCTCGCGACCTCGGGCTTCGAGTACTTCGCCGGCGGCGCCTTCCTCTCGCCGACCGGTGAGAACGAGGACCAGACCGACCTCCTCCAGGTCGCTGCCGACGCCGGCTACACCGTCGTGACCACCCAGGCCGACGCCGAGGCCCTCGAGGCCGGCGCGGGCAACGTCCTCGTCATCACCGAGACCGTCGCCGACGGCGGCTCCATGAGCTACGAGCTCGACCGTGCCGAGGGCGAGTGGGCTTTCGCCGACTACGTCCAGAAGGGCATCGACCTGCTCTCCGACGCCGAGAACGGCTTCTTCATGATGGCCGAGGGCGGCAAGATCGACTGGGCCTGCCACGCCAACGACGCCACCTCCTGCATCTACGACGTCCTCGCCATGAACGACGCCGTGGAGGTCGCCCTCAACTTCTACAACGAGCACCCCGAGGAGACCCTGATTCTGGTCACCGCCGACCACGAGACCGGCGGCCTGGGCATCGGCTACAAGACCACCAACTACGACACCTTCCTGCCGAACCTCACCAAGCAGACCATCTCCTTCGTGAAGTTCGACACCGACTACGTGGCCGGCTATGCCGAGAACCAGACCGCGTTCGAGGATGTCCTCGCCGACGTCAAGGCCTGCTTCGGCCTCATGACCGCCGACGACCCCGACGCCGCCAGCTCCGACCCGGCCGGCGAGAACGGCTCGCTCGTCATGACCGACTACGAGCTCGAGCAGCTCAAGGCCGCCTACGAGCTCGACATGCAGCAGAACGGCGGCGGCTCGCAGGACGAGATGACCCAGCAGGACTACGAGCTCTACGGCACCTACCGCCCGTTCAGCATGACCCTGTGCCACATCCTCAACCACAAGTCGGGCCTGGACCACACCACCTACGCCCACACCGGCGCCCCGGTGAACATCTACGCCATCGGCTGCGGCAGCGAGCTCTTCGACGGTGCGTTCGACAACACCGAGATCTACAACAAGCTCGCCCAGCTCACGAGCGTCGAGTAAGGCCGCCGACCGCACACGCGTCGGAAAGCGCGAACGGCCGCCGTTCCCCTCGTTGCGGGATCGGCGGCCGTTCTTTTGGGTGCCGGTGCGCCCTGCCGCGGTCGGATGCCCTGCCCGGACGTTTTGCCGGGCCGCCTTGGTCGGGGCTATGCGCCGCCGTGCCCTGCGGTCTGCTCCCGGATGAGCGCCTCGCTGCGTTCGGCGATCTCGTCGAGGTTGCGCCGCGCCCCCTCCGACAGGCCGTCGGTGGGAAAGCCCCGCGCGATGGTCCGGTTCACCCGCGCGTCGCACAGCGCGCCGAGCCGGTCTTGGACGGCTTTGGCCTCTTTTGCCGCCCGCTCCGCCACATCGCCCAGCAGGTCGGGGAAGCGCTCCGCCACGTAGCGCACGCGCTTCGCGCGCTTGCGGAGCTTGTGGGTCGCATCGTGGTCGCCGAAGTCGACGGACTCCAGGCCGCGTTCGAGCTCCGCCTCCATCGACGCGAAACGCTCCCGCAGCCGTCGGGGCGCAAGCCCCCCTTGCGCGACGGACGATTTCCATCGAATCGACCGGGCATTTGCCACCGCACGATTCAGGGCCTTTTTCAGTGACGGCGAGGAGAGGGATGCGACCAGTCGGTCGCGCTCCGCGGAACGTGCCCCATCCAGCGCCTTCAGAAGGTCCTCGGAGGGGGATTCGAGCTCATGCACCTGCGCCGCCAGCACGTCGAGCTCGCGGAGGTCCGACGTCTCGAGCACGACGGCGCGCAGGTCGCGCTGAATCTCCTTGGACTGCGACGCCTTCAGGTAGGGCGAGCAGAAGGCGGCGAGGCTGCGGGCGGTGCGGATGGAGACGCGGAGCTTGTGCAGCGCCTCGACGTCGTCGGGGTTTTCCCGGAACGCCTCCATGCGGCCGGCGACGTTGTCAGCGGCGCGGGCCAGCTCCCTTTCGAGCGCGCACAGGGTTTCCCACCGCCTTGCCTGCGGACCCTGGACGAACCAGAGGAGCCGGGCAGGCCCGCCTTCGCGCCCGTCGCCGCCGTCTTCGAAGGGCGCGCCGAAGCCGTCGGGCAGCTCGAGCGCGGCGACGGCCCCCGTCGAGAAGGGAAGGACGGCACCGGAAAGGCGTTCGGCGACGCTTCCGACGAAGGGGCTGTGCCCGACGGCGACGATGCATGGCGTGTGAGAGTCGGCCGCCTCGCGCAGGAACGACTCCTCGTCCTGCTCCCAGAGGCTCGGGCAGATGCGAACGTCGGGGCATCCGAGGATGCGTGCGGCCTCCTCGGCCGTCTGCCGCGCCCGCACCGCGGGGCTGCTCCAGACCTCCGCCGCCCTGCCCGACCCTGCCGTTTTGAGCGGCGCCAGCGCGTGCGGAAGCCGTGCGGCGAGGGCGCGGGACCCCGCGTCGGTCAGTGCGCGCCGCTCGTCGGGCAGGCCCTCGATGCGCTCCTGCGCCTTGCCGTGCCGGATGAGAACCAACGTTCGCGACATCGTCTTTCCCGCCTTTCGCGTGGCAATGGGTTGGGGCGATTGTACCCAGCTTCGCCGCGCGTCCGTCGCCTGCCCCGCGTTTGGGCCGTGTATCGTCTCGATTTAGGCGCTGTTAAAACCTGCGAATCACCTTGTTACCCGCTGTCGAATTCGTCATCCTTACCATCGCCCAACATGTGTATGAGGAGGTCCCCATGGGATACGTTCAGAGCGTCATCGAATCCGTCAAGCAGAAGGACGCCGGCCAGCCGGAGTTCATCCAGGCCGTGACCGAGGTCCTCACCTCGATCGAGCCCGCCGTCGAGGCGCATCCCGAGTACCGCGAAGCCGCGCTGCTCGAGCGCATCGTCGAACCCGAGCGCGTCGTGATGTTCCGCGTGCCGTGGGTCGACGACGCCGGCAAGGTCCAGGTCAACCGCGGTTTCCGCGTCCAGTTCAACAGCGCCCTCGGCCCCTACAAGGGCGGCCTGCGCTTCCACCCCACGGTGAACCTCTCCGTCATCAAGTTCCTCGGATTCGAGCAGGTGTTCAAGAACTCGCTCACCACGCTGCCCATGGGCGGCGGCAAGGGCGGCAGCGACTTCGACCCGCACGGCAAGTCCGACGCCGAGGTCATGCGCTTCTGCCAGAGCTTCATGACCGAGCTGCAGCGCCACATCGGTCCCGACACCGACGTCCCCGCCGGTGACGTGGGCGTGGGCGGCCGCGAGGTCGGCTACCTGTTCGGCCAGTACAAGCGCCTGCGCAACGAGTGGAGCGGCGTGCTCACCGGCAAGGGCCTCTCCTTCGGCGGCTCGCTCGCCCGCACCGAGGCCACCGGCTACGGCCTGGTGTACTTCGTTGAGAACGTGCTCGCCAAGGGCGGCGAGACCCTCGAGGGCAAGACGGTCACGGTGAACGGCTCGGGCAACGTGGCCATCTACGCCATCGAGAAGGCCCAGCAGCTCGGCGCCAAGGTCGTGACGGCGTCCGACTCTCAGGGCTGGGTCTACGACCCGGCGGGCATCGACGTGGAGCTGCTCAAGCAGATCAAGGAGGTCGAGCGCGCCCGCATCTCCGAGTACGCCGCCCGTCGCGACGGTGCGACCTACGACACCGCCCCGCGCGGCCAGTGGGGCGTCGCCTGCGACATCGCGCTGCCCTGCGCCCGCGAGAACACCCTTTTGCTCGAGGACGCCAAGCTGCTCATCGCCAACGGCTGCAAGGTCGTGGCGGAGGGCGCCAACATGCCCACCACGCTCGACGCCACCGAGGCGTTCATCGAGGCGGGTGTGACCTTCTGCCCCGGCAAGGCCGCGAACGCCGGCGGCGTGGCGGTTTCCGGCCTCGAGATGAGCCAGAACTCCGAGCGCCTGTCGTGGACCTTCGAAGAGGTCGACGGCAAGCTCAAGGGCATCATGGCCAGCATCTTCGCGGCCGCCGACTCCGCGGCGGAGGAGTACGGCGTGCCGGGCAACTATGTGGCGGGCGCCAACATCGCCGGCTTCAAGAAGGTCGCCGACGCGATGATGGCGCAGGGCATCTGCTAAGAGTCGCCGCCTTCCTGCAACTTCCTGCAACTTTGCGTTGAAGAACGCTGGGGCGCGCTCGTCTGCGCCCAGATTCTGCTTGAATATGCACCGCTGAAACGCCGGCCCTGCGGGACCGGCGTTTTTGTGCTGTCATCGGTTGGAAGCACGTCAAGAGGGAGTTTTTGCATGGAAGCGGTTAAGAAGTACGTCGCCGAGTTCATCGGCACGTTCGTCCTGGTGCTCTTCGGTTGCGGCACGGCTGCCGCGGTCGGCTGCAACGGCGCCGACCCCAACGTTGCGTACATGCTCACGGCGCTGGCGTTCGGCCTGTCCATCGTGGCGATGGCCTACTCCATCGGCCGCGTCTCGGGCTGCCACGTGAACACGGCCGTCTCGATCGCGATGCTCGTCAGCGGCAAGCTGAGCGCCAAGGACTTTGTCGGCTACGTCGTGGCCCAGGTGCTCGGCGCCATCGTGGGCGCCGCCCTGATCGGTGTGTTCCTCGGCTGGGACTGCGGCTTCGGCGCCAACGGCCTCTACAACGCCGACGTTGCCCTGTCGCTCGTCATCGAGTGCGTCCTGACCTTCGTGTTCGTGCTCGTCATCCTCGGTGTCACCGCCAAGACCGACAACGCCGCCGTCGCCGGCCTGGTCATCGGTCTGTCGCTGACCCTTGTGCACATCCTGGGCATCCACTTCACCGGCACCTCGGTGAACCCCGCCCGCAGCTTCGGCCCGGCCCTGTTCGCCGGCGGCGACGCCCTGGCCAACGTCTGGGTCTTCGTCGTCGCCCCGCTCGTGGGCGGCGTGCTCGCCGCGCTCGTGTGGAAGTTCCTCCACTCCGGCAAGGACGAGGCGTAAGGGGTTTCGAGATCCCGCCCCATCGGCGTCTGCGCAGCCTCCCCTCCCGCCTGCGGCGGGAGGGGAGGCTTTTTCGATTCAGGCGTCCGTCGTTCTTGCGGATAACCGCGTCTCCGCGTTATGCGAAGGCTGCGGGCTGGTATATATGACGATATGGTGACGATGCCGGCCGTTCGGGGTTTTCGGACGCCGGCCGTCGTCGGTGCGACCGGTTGAATCGCGCATGCAGGAAGGAAGCGGTATGGGTAGGTCTGGCGGCGGTGGAGGAGGCTTCGGGGGCGGCGGAGGCGGCTTCGGCGGGGGCTTCTCCGGCGGGGGAGGCTTCGGGGGCGGCGTCTCGGGGGGCGGTGGCGGCCGCAGCGGTGGAGGCGGCTTCGGGGGCGGTCCCGCCGGCGGTTTTCACGGCGGCTTCGGGGGCTTCCACATCCCCTCGATCATCACCATACCGGTCGGTCGGCGCAACGCCGGCGGCTCGGGCGGAGGCGGAGGCGGCAACGGCGCCCCCGGCGGGGGAGGGGGAGGCTGCTTCACCATACTCGGCATCATCGTCGTTCTCGCAATCGTGCTCGCGCTGCTCGGCTCGTGCACCTCGTGCGCCTCGTGCTCCGCACCGGTCGGCGAGACGAGCGTGGCTGCATCGACTGTGGAGCGCGAGCCCCTCTCCGCGTCGGAGACCGTCGAGACGGGCTACTACATCGACGCCGACGGCGACTGGATCCACGATTCCGCGCTGCTCGAGAAGGGGCTGCGGGAGTTCTACGAGCAGACGGGCGTGCAGCCCTACGTCTACATCCTGCCCAACGGGCAGACGACGTCGGTCGACGAGCTCACCGCGACGGCGGAAGAGCTGTACGGCGAGCTGTTCGACGACCAGGGCCACTTCCTGCTCGTGTTCTGCGACGACGGGAGGGGCGGTTTCACCTGCGGCTATTGGATGGGGACGTCGGCGCGCTCCGTCATGGACGACGAGGCGGTCTCGATACTTGCCAGCTATCTCAACCGCTACTACGAAGCCGCGCCGACGGAGGAGGAGGTCTTCTCAGACGCCTTCGCCGACACGGCGGAGCGCATCATGACCGTCACGAAGTCCCCCCTCGTCCCGATCGCGGTCTGCGTCGCCGTCGTCGCGGTCGCCGGCGCCGTGGTCGTGATCGTCAAGAAGCGCGGCGAGCAGCGCGACAAGGAACGCAAGCACCGCGAGGAGCTCCTCAAGACGCCTCTCGAGAAGTTCGGCGACGCCGATGCGGAGGAATTGGCGAAGAAGTACGGGGAGGGCGACCCTTCGGGGGATAAGGGGTAGAAATGCAATTGATGGTACCGGGCGGCCGCGACAAGGCGCCTTGGTACGGGTAGCATAGGTGCGTTTACGCAACGGCGTGCGACGCCACGTAGAATCGGAGCAGACATGGGCATTCTCGACCGCTTCACCGACATCATCAAGGCCAACATCAACGACCTGCTCGACCGCGCCGAGGATCCGGCGAAGATGATCGACCAGTACATGCGCGAGCTGACCGACAACCTCGCCGAGGTCAAGGAGGAGACTGCGGCGGTCATGGCGGAGGAGTCGCGCACGAAGCGCCTCGTCGACCAGAACGCCGCCGAGGTCGCCAAGTACCAGGGTCTCGCCCGCCGTGCGCTCGAGGCCGGCAACGAGGGCGACGCCCGCGTGTTTCTCGCCAAGAAGCAGGAGCTCGAGTCGAAGGGCCAGGCACTGTCCACCACCTACGAGGCGGCGAAGGCCAACGCCCAAAAGATGCGCGACCTGCACGACAAGTTGGTGACCGACATCGAGACGCTCAACGGCCGCCGCGAGGCGATCAAGGCCAAGGTCTCCGTCGCCAAGACGCAGTCTAAGGTCAACGAGTTCTCCTCGGGCGCCGACAAGGCCGAGGGCGCCATGGCCGCCTTCGCCCGCATGGAGGCCAAGGCGGACCAGATGCTCGACCAGGCCAACGCCGAGGCGGAGCTCTCGAAGAGCGCGGGCGACCGCGCCGCCGAGCTCGAGGCGCAGTACGCCGCCGCCGGCAACACCAAGGCCGTCGACGACGAGCTTGCCCGCCTCAAGGCGGAGATGGGTCTGTAGGCAGGGCACAGGCCCCGGCTTGGGGCCGAAGGAAAACAGGCGGATGCGGCGATCGGGGCCGTCGGCGTGCAGTGCCGGCGGCCCCGTCGCGTTCGGGTCGACGCCGGCAGGCGCCGTTGCGCGGTTTTCCAAGGGAGGGTGAATGGCCTCGGTCCCGACGGTTCAACTTTGGCGAACCCGCTGTGGAATATTTGCGGATAAGTTCAAAACCGTTCTCCAACAATTGAACCATCGTTGAACTCGCGCATAATTCAACGCATGAAATTGAACTCAGCCGCCTTCGGCGTGGCGGTTCAAAGCCCGTTGGAGATGCGACCGGGAGGTGGGTCATGGCAAAGGACGCGTTTGCGGCCCGCCTCAAGGAGGCGATGGCGCGTCTGGACCTCAAGCAGGTCGACCTGGTCCGGGCGGCCGAGGCCCAGGGCGTTAAGCTGGGAAAGAGCCACATCAGCCAGTATGTGGCGGGCAAGACGGTCCCGCGTGCCGATACGCTGCGCTTTCTGGCGCAGGAGCTGGGCGTCGGCGAGGAATGGCTCATGGGCGGAGGCGCATGCCCACAGCCGCCCGCGGCGGAGGACGTGCACCCCGACGCGGGGCAGTGGCGGCCGGCGGAAGACGATGGGGCGAAGGGCCCCGACACACAAGGGAGAGGCACCATGCGCGAGTTCAAGAAGTCCTCGAAGCTCGACAACGTCCTGTACGACGTCCGCGGCCCGGTCGTGGACGAGGCGGCGCGCATGGAGGAGGACGGCGAGCACATCCTCAAGCTCAACATCGGCAACCCCGCCCCGTTCGGCTTCCGCACGCCCGACGAGGTCATCTACGACATGCGGCGCCAGTTGACCGACTGCGAGGGCTACTCCGACTCGAAGGGGCTTTTCTCTGCCCGCAAGGCCATCATGCAGTACGCCCAGCTCAAGCACATACCCAACGTCACGATCAACGACATCTACACGGGCAACGGCGTCAGCGAGCTCATCAACCTGAGCATGTCGGCCCTGCTCGACGACAGCGACGAGGTGCTCGTCCCGTCCCCCGACTACCCGCTGTGGACGGCGTGCGTCACGCTTGCCGGCGGCAGGCCCGTTCACTACGTCTGCGACGAGCAGGCGGACTGGTACCCCGACCTCGACGACATGCGCTCCAAGGTGAGCGACCGCACCAAGGCGATCGTCATCATCAACCCGAACAACCCCACCGGCGCGCTCTACCCGCGCGAGGTGCTCGAGCAGATCGTCGAAATCGCTCGCGAGCACCAGCTCATCATCTTCTCCGACGAGATCTACGACCGCCTCGTCATGGACGGCGGCGAGCACGTCTCGATCGCCTCGCTCGCGCCCGACCTGTTCTGCGTGACCTTCAGTGGGCTCTCCAAGTCGCACATGATCGCCGGCTACCGCATCGGGTGGATGGTCTTGAGCGGCAACAAGACCGCCGCGCGCGGGTACATCGAGGGTCTCAACATGCTCTCGAACATGCGCCTGTGCTCCAACGTGCCCGCCCAGTCGATCGTGCAGACCGCGCTGGGGGGTCATCAGAGCGTCGAGAGCTACATCGTGCCCGGCGGGCGCGTCTACGAGCAGCGCAATTACATCTACGAGGCGCTCAACAACATCCCCGGCGTCAGCGCGGTCAAGCCCAAGGCGGCGTTCTACATCTTCCCGAAGCTCGACGTCGAGCGGTTCAACATCACCAACGACGAGCAGTTCGCCCTTGATCTGCTGCGCGACAAGAAAATCCTCATCGTGCACGGCGGCGGGTTCAACTGGAAGCAGCCCGACCACTTCCGCATCGTGTACCTTCCGCGCATCGAGGTGCTCAAGGAGGCCGTCGACAAGCTGGCCGACTTTTTGAGCTACTATCGGCAGAAGTAGGCGCCGACGGCGCCGCGATCGGGACCTCTTCGAACGGACGGAGCCAGACGACCGCCATGACGCTCACGTTTTGCCGCATCTTCCACACCATCGTCCAGCAGGGCAACTTCATCAAGGCGGCCGAGGTGCTGCACATGACGCCGTCGGCCATCAGCCATGCGGTGAGCGACGCCGAGCGCCAGGTCGGGTTCAAGCTCTTCAGCCGTACGCGCGGCGGCGTCGTGATGACCGAGTACGGCAAGGAGCTCTACGGGGCCATCCTGCAGCTCCTGACCGGCGAAGAGGCGCTCCAGCAGACGATCGACCAGCTCAACGGCCTCGAACGCGGCACCGTGCGCCTCGGCATCTTCAACAGCGTGTGCACGAACTGGATGCCCGCCATCCTCGAGCGCTTCGGGGCGCGCTACCCCGGCATCAAGATCGACCTCTACGAGGGCGGCTACGACGACGTGATCGGCTGGATCAAGAACGGCGTCGTCGACTTCGGCTTCCTGTCGACCTCGTGCACCTCCGACCTCGAGGTCGAGGCGCTCTACCAGGACCCGCTCATCTGCATCGTCCGGCCCGACTTCGAGACGTCCATTCCCGGCTACATCACCATCGACGAGATGCGCGACCAGAGCTTCGTCATCCAGCGCGAGGGATCCGACGCCGACGTCCAGCTACTCTTCCGCAAATACGGGCTGCGGTTCCACGCGAGCTACCATCTGCTCGACGACACCTCGATCATGGCGATGGTCGCCTGCGGCCGCGGCATATCGGTGATGGCGGCGCTCACGGCCAAGGGGCTCGAGGGCGACCTGAAGGTGCTGCGCCTCCTGCCGCAGGAATGCCGCTCTATCGGGCTCTCCGCGCTCGATAAGAGGCGCCTCTCCCCGGCGGCGCGCGAGCTGTACGAGACCATAGCGGCGTTCGCGCGCGACCTCGAGGAGCGGCGCGTGCGCGACGAGGAGGCTGCGGGCGTGCTGCTGGAATAGCCGTCGGGACGTGCCGCGGTGCGGAACCCGGCGCAGACGGCAGGTCTGCGCGCCGGCGGACGGGTTCGCACGCCTGCAGGATGGTATGGCGAAGGACGGCGGCGCGCCTTCCGTTTGCCGCAAGGCTGCTCGGGTGCGGTCCGGATGTGCGCGTTCGGGCGTACAATGGCCCCACGGCATCCGCTGCGGGATGGGATGCCGCCGCGCGCCTTTGCGAAGGGGTCGAGCGCGCTGGGTGCGACAGGGGAGCATTGCCGTGGGAAGGGGAGATGCTGTGGCATACATGCCCGAAGGCGACGACAACCGACGCTTCGACAGGCGCCGTCCCGCCGACGACGGTGCAGACGACCGGTCTGGAGAGCGGCTCGATGCGTGGGGACATGCCTTGCCGGGGGAGTTGCACGAAGGCGCCGCGTCCACGCACTGGTATGCGGAGGACGGCACCGAGTTCGCCGAATCCGATGGCGAGGGGCATGCGGACGCCGCCAGATTTGCGGACGGCGGCGGGGAGGGCGCCTGGACCGACGCCCCCTGCGCGGCGACGGTCGGCGGCCGGGGGCCCGCGCTCACCCGCCGCACGCTGATCGCGGCGGCTGCGGGCGGCCTGGTTGCCGTAGGCCTGGCTGCATGGGGCATCTCCTCGTGCGTCGCAGGCCGATCGCGGAAGGACGGGTCGGCGGCCGGCGCGCGTGCCGATGCGGTCCCCTCGTCTGCCGCAGGCACCCCCGTGGACGACTCTCCCGCGACGGACGCCCCCGCGGTCGGGACGACCGTGGCGGGCGAGGAAGGCGGCGTCGCCACGCTCGTGCTCGACCGAGGCCGCACCACGTCGAGCGGGCCGGGCCGCCTCACGTTCTCCGCGGTGGGGGACAACCTGGCCAACGACAACATCCTCGCCCTCGCCGATTCCTGGGCCGGGTCGCCGGGCGACGGCGCCTACGACTTCTCCCCGTTCTACGCCGAGGTCGCCCCGGTCGTGCGGGACGGCTACGACGTCTCGTTCATCAACCAGGAGACGGTGCTCGGCGGGACGGAGACGTTCGACTACATGTCCTATCCGAGCTACAACACCCCCGACTCCATGGCGGATGCGGTGGTGGCCGCAGGGTGGCGCGTCGTCAATCTGGGGACCAACCACACCTACGACATCTGGACCGACGGCATCGAGCACGCCCTCGACGTGTGGGGCTCCCACGACGGCGTTCTGACCTGCGGTTCGTACCGCAGCGAGGAGGACCGCCAGACGGTGCGGATGTTCGAATGCAACGGGATCCGCGTGGCGGTGCTCGCCTACTGCTACGGTCAGAACGGCTACGAGCTTTCGGATCTGCCGAACAACCACTATGCGGTTGCCATCGACGAGACGACCATCCGCTCGGACGTCGCCCGTGCGCGCGATGCGGCCGATGCGGTGCTCGTCTACATGCACTGGGGTGACGAATACACGTTCGAGCCGTCCGACGAGCAGCGCTACTATGCCCAGGTGTGCGCCGATGCGGGGGTCGATGCCGTCATCGGCAGCCACGTGCACGTCGTGCAGCCGGTCGAGTGGGTCGCGCGTGCCGGCGGCGGCAGGATGCTGTGCGCGTTCGGTCTCGGGGACTTTCTGAGCGGTTACCACAACAACCCCAAGACGGTGCTGTCGGGCATGGTGAGCTTCGACTTCGCCCGCGTGGCGGAGGAGGAGGCATCGCTGCGCGACGATGTGGGTCCCGGCGGCATCGCCGTCGAAAACGTCGTGTGGCATCCGCTCGTCGAGCACCTGGAGGGCGGGACGGACACCGTGCGGTTCGTCAAGACCTACGCAGCGGAGGACGCCGTTCGCAACGAGCTGCTCGCCGGTCTCGACAACCCGCGCCAGTGGCTCGTCGACACGACGGCGGGCGTCGTGGGAACCTCCGCCGCGACGATCGACGTGTAGCGCGACGATCGACGTAGAGCGGCGGCAGAGATGCGCGAGCGGGCCGGGATCGGACCGGGCGGAATCGAGCCGGGCTCACCGCGGCGTAGGACGATCGGTCTGCCCTACTCGCCCTCCTTCTCCTTGTGTGCGACCATGATGTGGCGCACGAAGTAGGCGAGCGACAGAATGACGGCGCCGATGCCGACGCCCATGCACAGCAGGTCGAACGACTGAGCCCCGTGGATGAGCCGCCCGAGGAAGAACACGCCCATCACCACCACGATGACGCTCACGAGCTTCTCCTTGAGGTCGTCGAGCGTGTGGACGGCGAGCCAGGGCGGCAGGTCGATGTCGTCATCGATGAACAGCGAGTACAGCCCGACCGACATGATGTAGAGCACGATCGAAAGCAGGAAGAAGTCGGCGTATTCGATGTAGTCGACGAGCATGTCCTGCATGGTGACGTGTCCCTGGACCACCTCGACGGTCACGCGGACCGTCGAGACGAGCGTGGCGACCGTCATGGCGATGGCGGCGACGAACAGGCCCACGATGGGGACGATCGCCATGAAGCGCGTGCTGCCGGCGATGCGGTGCGCGGTGGTGCGCCGGCGTTCGACAAGCTTGCGCAGGCGTCTGTTCTTGGCGGCGATCTGCTGCCGTTCGAGCGAATCGGGTGTCGCGGAGACGGGGGTGCTCGTCGTCGGAGCGGGTGCGGCCTCGGTCTTCTCGTCGATGTGCTGGGCCATGGCGCTCGTCTCCTTCTCGTCCTTTTGCTGTACGGTCATTTTCGCCTTCATGCGCTGACCATGCGGCAGTCTTGTTGGCCATGCGGCAGTCTTTCAAACCCTTATACCCCGCTCCGCCGCGGCTATGCGTGCGGCAAGGCGGGGGCGGCCGTGCGGTGGAGCGGCCGGGCGGTGGAGCGGCCGGGCGGGGACGGCTGTGCGGGCTGACAGGTGTTAAATATTCGCGAAGGTTTAAGGTGTTATAAACTTGACCAGGCACTTTGCTGAAAAACCCTGAAGGTTTTCAGAAACTTTACAGCCGTCAGCCCGCACAGGCGTGCAGTCCCAAGGGCGTCAGCCCGCACAGGCGTGCAGCCCCAAGGCTGCCAGCCCGCACAGGTGCGCGATTCATTCCTTCCGGTCGGCGCGTATCATGGGGCCAGTGCGAGACGAGAGGACGGGATTCGCAGATGGCTGTTGAGGAGCGGGGCGTCGTGGAACTTTCGCAGCGGGCACGTTCCCTTTGGGGAAAATCGGACGGCGGCGAGGGGGAGGGGTGGCTTCCGCTTTACGTCCACATGCTCGATTCGATCGGCGTTGCGGAACGCCTTTGGGACGAATGGGTCCCGCCGGGAACGCGCGACATCCTAGCCTGCGGCCTCGGGGGCGACCAGGCGCTTGCCCGCACGTTGTTTCGTCTGGTATCCGGTCTGCACGACATCGGCAAGGCGACTCCGGCGTTCCAAGCGCGCCCCTGCGGTCGGCTTCCGGGCGAGGGTGCGGTGAGCCTCGCATGGAAGCCGCGCAAAGCAGGCCTTCCCTTTCGAGCGGTCCTTTCTTCGCTCCCTGCGCACCCGGTTGCGGGGGAGGTCATTTTCGAAAGTTATCTGACGAACGTGTGGGGATGGGAAAAGGATCGGGCGAGTTCGTTCGCCGCTATCATCGGCGGTCATCACGGCAGGCCGCCGGGAAAAGGGAATCTTCTGGATGCGCGCACCAATCGCCCCGGCGAAATGGGCACGCACGAGGACTATGGATCGGCGTGGACCGATGTGCAGCGCGAGCTCATCGATTGCGCGGTCTGCTGGTGCGGCTCCGGCGAGGTGGAGGGCTTGCTTGCCAAGCCCCGGTTCCTCAGTCCCCAGGCCGCGGCGATCGCGACGGGTCTTGTCATCATCGTCGACTGGATTGCAAGTAACCAGCTCTTGTTTCCCCTCATGCGTTTGGTGGGTGGGGACGATGAAGCCGATGAATACGATGACGGCGGTTGTGAAAACCTTGCCTCCGAACAGCTCGAGGTGGATGGGACGCTTTCTCGGGAGGCTTTCGGGCGCCGTGGCGATCGCGCATGGAAGGGTCTCGGTCTGCTGCCATATTGGCATGCGACCGATTCGGGACTGGTCGACGCCGACGAGCGTTTCTGTGCCCGGTTCTCTCTGCCCCAGGGAGCAAAGCTCCGGCCTATGCAACGCGTCGCCGTCGAAATCGCCCAAAACGTCGCCGACCCTGGCCTGCTGATCATCGAGGCGCCTATGGGCGAAGGGAAGACCGAGGCTGCGTTTGCGGCTGCGGAAACCATGGCGCAGCGCTCCGGCCGCGGGGGAGTCTGCATCGCATTGCCAACGATGGCAACCACCGACGCGATGTTCGGCCGCGTGCATGAGTGGCTGCGTCGTCTCCCGCATGCCGGGGACGGCCGAGACCGCAGCGTGTATCTCGCGCATGGTAAGGCGGGTCTCAACGACGAATTCCAAGGAATCGCCCGCGCGTCGTTTGCGATGAGCCCCGGGACGGTCGACGTCGACGGCGGCGAGGGCGCGCCGCGACGCGAACGCGGCACGGTGGCGGAACCGACCGAGGACGTCGTCGTCTCCGAATGGCTGCAGGGCAGGAAGAAGGGCGTCCTTGCGAATTTCCTGGTATGCACCGTCGACCAGGTCTTGATGGGGGCGCTGGCGATGAAGCATCTCGCGCTGCGCCAGCTTGCGCTTGTCAACAAGGTGGTCGTCATCGACGAGTGCCATGCTTATGACGATTACATGCAGCGATATCTGAAACGCGCTCTCGAATGGCTCGGTGGCACGCGCACGCCGGTGATCCTGCTGTCCGCGACGCTGCCCGAAAACCTGCGCGACGGGTTGGTCGAGGCATATCGGAGCGGCTGGAGGGCTTCTTGTGGGGAAATATCTCGCCCTGCGTTTAAACGGCTCAAACCGTGGCAGAGGCAAGCCCCCGCTGCCCGGGACCCATCTGACCACGTTTCCGAGGAGCCCGTGCTTTCATCTGCCCCGATCAGCCATGACGCATACCCGCTGCTCACCTATACGGATGGCCAGGAGGTGCGTTCCGTCTCCCCGGCCGCTTCGGGAAGAACGCTCGGGGTGCGCATGCACCTTATGGGGGATGGCGATGACGAACTCGTCGCCCTGCTATGCGACACCCTGACCGATGGCGGTTGTGCGGGTGTCATATGCGATACCGTGACGAGGGCCCAGCGCATCGCCGATGTGCTCGAGCGGGAGTTGGAGTCAGTGCCAATCATTTTGACCCACGCTCGTTTTATCGATGTCGACCGCATGGAAAACGAGGAATGCCTGCGGGGGTGCTTGGGGCCCAAGTCGAACGTGCACGACGGTACTAGGCCGCAGCGGCTTGTCGTGGTGGGCACGCAGGTGCTCGAACAGTCGCTCGACATCGATTTCGACATGATGGTCACCGATGTCGCGCCGATTGATCTCCTCATGCAGCGCATCGGCCGCCTGCATCGTCACCTGCGCGGCCAAAGCGGATTCGAGAGGCCTCCGCGTCTCCGCGCCGCGAACTGCTACTTGCGCGGCATTGCCGGCTGGGATGGGGAGATTCCGCGATTTGACCGCGCGGTTGAGCGCGTCTACTACCGCGCGTCGCTGCTCGAGGCCCTTGCCGTTCTGGAAATGGAAGGCCCAGGCGCGGTGTGCGATTTGTCGCTACCGAACGATATCGCCCGTTTGGTGCGCCGCGCGTACAGTGACGACGTTGCGGTCTCGCTTCCTGTTTCATGGGGCGAGGGCTACGCGGTGGCTTGCAAAAAGCGCTCTGAGGACAGGTTCCACAAGCAGGAGCGTGCCGCGACGTGTTGCATTCAGAGCGTGTACGAGATGGTGCGGGATGAGGGCACGCTGGTTGATTGGTACGAGCCGCGCACCATGGCGTCCCCGCTCGCCGGGCGCGATGAAGACCGCGGTCAACGTGCGGTGCGCGACACGCAGGAAACGGTCGAAGTACTGCTTTTCGAGTTGCGTGACGGCTTGATCTATTTGCTGCCGTGGGTTGGCGACGAAAAGCGCGGCGTTTTGTGCGGATCCGAGGTGCCGGTCGGGGAGATTCCCCCGGACGACGTGGCGCGCGTCGCCGCGCAGTCGGCGGTCCGTCTGCCTCTTTCTCTGTGTCGCCCCGAATGTATCGACGAGCTTATCGACGAGCTGGAAGGTTCATGCGGCAACTATGTGGGCGCATGGCAGGAGTCTCCGTGGCTTGCAGGACGTCTGGCGTTGCTTCTCGAACGCAGGGCAGAGGGGGTCTTCGAGACAACGGTGCTTGGACATTGCGTTCGCTATACCCGTGAGCGTGGGCTTGAGGTTGAGAAGGGGGAAGACGAGTGAGTCGTTTCCGGTTATTTACTACAAACACACTGTTGAATATGACTATGATTTTCGTATACTAAGAAACAAGCCCGCTGACGGATTCTGGTTCGAGGCAATCCGTCAGCGGGATGACCCGAGTGTCTTTGTGGGCCGCACATGTTCCCCGCACTTGCGGGGTTTGCAACTTGAGACTCGCATAGCTTGGGATTTCTTTCACAGCGCGAAAAGTTCGAAAGGAGGCGGTGTGATGGCTACGGATAATCGCGCCCCCGCGTTTCGTCTTGATCGGGAGCCCTGGATTCCCGTTCTCTACGTCGACGGCTCGGCGGGTCAAGTGTCTCTGACGACATTGTTTGCCGAGGCGTCGCGTATCCGCGACATTTCGGGCGACATCCCCCAGCAAAAGTTGCCCATATTGAGGCTTGCCCTGGCGATTCTCTACCGCGTCTTCTCAGACTCCGACATGTCCAATCCCGAGATGCTGAGAATGTGGCGAGACATGTGGCGGGCCGGTCGTTTTGATATGGATGCAATCACCGCATACCTCGACTATTTTGGGTCACGCTTCGACCTATTTGATGCGGAACGCCCGTTTTTCCAGGTCGCCGGGCTTGAATACGTCGACGGAAAACCCGACGGGGTCGATGAACTCATCGCCGATACCCCAAAACCGGAGAAATACCTGTTCTCGATGCGTGTCCAGGCCGCAAACGACCGCCTGTCGTTTGCAGAAGCCGCGCGCTGGCTCGTGTTCCTTCAGGCGTACGGTACCGCGGGTATCAAAACGCCCGTGGTGGGCAACACGCATGTCAACAAGGGCAAGGTGTACGCCCCTAAAGACTCGGTGGGAACCGGTTGGCTCGGTGCGATCGGCAGCGTCTTCCTGCAAGGAGACACGCTGTTCCAAACGCTTTTGCAGAATTGGGTTCTCTACGATGACTTGCGAGGTTCTGACCGCGAGCTGCTCGGCAACGAGTCCGATTTGCCCGCATGGGAACGGGAGCTGCCGTCAAGCCCCGCCGACATCGTGGAGGCGTACCGCGACCCTTCGTTCGGCATCGGTCCCGCCGCGCTTATGACGTGGCAAAGCCGCCGCGTGCGCCTTATCCCCGACGAGGAGGGGTCGAGTGTTGTGGGGGTCGTCTGCTGCTACGGTGATATACTGCGCCCCATCAATATGCAGTTTGCCGAGACCATGACAAGGTGGCGCGAAAGCACGGCCCAGCAAAAGAAGCTCGGGACGGCGGACGTGCCCTGGATGCCCTTCCAGCACGACCCCGAAAAGGCGCTCTGGCGCGGCCTGGCGTCGCTGCTCTCTGTGGAAGGGGTAAAGCAAGGGTTGTCGCCCGATTTACGTCCCGGCGTCATCCGCTGGATGGAGGAGATCCAGTACCACGAGACCGTCGATCTTCCTCCACTCGTCGCGGTGTGCGCGCAGGGTATGTCGTACGGCACCCAAAACAGCGTATTCGAAGACGGTATCAATGATTTCTTCGACGTCTCGGTCTCGATGATGCGGCGGGACTCTCCTGCCGTGGCGGGAGCAGTCGAGATCGTGAACGATACGGACAAGGCTGTTCAGGCACTGGTGAACCTCGTAAGGGAAATCGGGGAGTCGGCGGGGGACAAACGCAGCGGTTCTCGCGCAAGCGTCAGCTCTGCCGACATCGTGGCTCGGGCATACAGCGAGCTCGACGACCTGTTCCGTGAGCGTCTTGCTCATTTTACGCCCGACAAAGACGAGGACGACTATTGCCACCAATGGGGGAAGGAAGTGCGCCGCAGGGTGCTCGCCCTGGGCGAGGAGTATGCCGATGCGGCCGACGTATCCCTGTTCGCCTATCGGGAGAAGACCATCGGTAAAAAGACGTTTTCGATCAGTGCCGGCACCGCCATCGCGAGGTTCCGCAGGAGGATCAACGAGATTTTCCCGCTGGAACGCTCTGCGGAAGCGGCCATCGGAGGGAGAGGGGAGTGACAACCATGGCTTCGTTTTCCGACACCGTCCGTGCGGTAGGTTCGTATACGCTGAGCAAGATTATCCCGCTCCAGGCATCGTATCTCGGCAGGTCAAACGCTTCGTGGGCGCGTGCCCAACTGGCGCGTCTGCGCAAGCTCGGGACCCCCGAGGACAGGACCTGGTTCTCCGTCGGGGCCGACGTGTTTGGCGAGTGGCCTGAGGACAAGCTCGGCGTGCCCGACGAAAGCTCGGCCACATTCAAGGCGGTCAGTGCGGCCCTACAGCTCTATGCCCTGCACCAGCAGTCGCAAGACCGCCCTATGGCGCTGGTCTTCGATAAGAGCGAGTCGATCCGGAGGGGAGGGTTTGGCCAGGCATGTCGTCGCATCGAGTTCGACCTTGACAAGGCTGGCGGTGTCCGGCGTAGGCTTTCCCAGGTTGAGACGGCGGGCGATATCGAGTACGCCCTCGTGTTTTTGCGCGCCCTCGTGAGTCAGCTTCGCCGGGGGCATATCCCGCTCGACTATTACACGTTTGCGGGCGACCTGTACCGCATCCAGTTTGCCGCGAGCAGAGGGTCGGTGTTCAACCGATGGTCGCGCGAGTATTACATGGCGCGCGAGGATGAGACGGACCCCGGCGCTTCCGAATAGGCATCGCGGCGGAGGTTTTCCAGCGAGAAAGGAATCGGCATGTTCGTCGATATCTATGCGATTCAGACAGTCCCGCCGAGCAATATCAACCGGGACGATACCGGAAGCCCCAAAACGGCCTGGTACGGCGGGGTTCAGAGGGCTCGTGTCTCGAGCCAGGCATGGAAGCGTGCGATGCGTGTGATGTTCCCCGAGCTGCTGCCCGAAGGTACGCTCGGCGTGAGAACCAAGCTCGCCCAGGGCTTGGTTGCCGACACGATCGCCGCCGCCCGCCCCGATCTCGCCGACAGGGCGGGGGAGGCGGCGCGCGCCGTGTTCACGGCGCTCGGCCTCAAGCTCGAGAAGTCGGACCGCGCCGGCTCTGAGGAGGGGGCTGACGTGACGCAGTACCTCGTCTTCATCGCCCGCTCTGAGATCGAGGGGCTTGCCCGCGTCGCCATTGGCTGGCTTGACGAGGGGAGGGACCTCGCAAAGCTGTCGAAGAAGGAGAAGAGCGAGGCCGGCGCCGTGTTCCACGGCAACCAGGCGGTCGACATCGCCCTGTTCGGCCGCATGCTCGCCGACGCGCCTGACCTCAACACGGACGCTTCGGCGCAGGTGGCGCATGCCATCTCCGTCGACCGCGTCGTGCAGGAATACGACTATTTCACGGCGGTCGACGACTGCGCTGCCGAGGACAACGCCGGTGCGGCGATGATCGAGACGGTCGGTTTCAACTCCTCGACGCTCTACCGCTACGCCACCGTCAACGTCGACGCTTTGTGCGAGCAACTCGGCGACGCGGAGGCCGCCGCTCGCGGCGTCGCGGCGTTCGTCGATGCGTTTGCGCGGGCGATGCCAACGGGCAAGCAGAACACCTTCGCGAACAGGACGCTGCCGTCCGCCCTGCTCGTTGCTGTCCGCGAGGGCCAGCCGGTCAACGCGGTCTCGGCGTTCGAAGATCCCGTTGTGCCCCGCACGGGTACCTCGATCGCGCGGCAGGCGGCGGAGCGTCTGGGAGCGACGCTCAAGTCGATCGACGGAGCGTTCGGCGTCGGTCCCGTGCGGGCGTGGAACGTGGTGATCGGCGAGGCGGTCGAATCTCTCGACGAGTTGAGCGAGCATGTCGACCTCGGCACGCTCGTCGAAGGGGTATGCGATACGGTCCGGGAGCTTCTCGAACAAGGGCGGGAATAATGGCCGTTCTGTTGTTGAGGCTGGCGGGACCCCTCCAGTCGTGGGGCGACTCGTCGCGCTTCGTCCGGAGATCGACGCGCCGAGAGCCGACGAAAAGCGGCGTGGTGGGCTTGCTCGCTTCGGCGCTCGGTCGCGTGCGCGAGGAGGCGGTCGACGACCTCGCACGTCTTGAGTTCGGCGTCCGCATCGACCAGCCGGGGCGCGTCATCAGGGATTTCCAGACGGAGCGCTCGCTCGACGGCAAGGTTACGATGCCCCTGTCGCACCGCTACTACCTGTCCGACGCCAAGTTCCTTGCGGCGCTCGGCGGGCCGTCCAATCTGCTGGCGGTGCTCGATGCCGCGTTGCGCGCGCCTAAATGGCCGCTGTATCTGGGAAGACGGTCCTGTCCGCCCGAATTCCCCATCGCGTTTGGCATGCGAGAGGATTGCGAGGACGTTCGCTCTGCGCTGTCCGAGGCTCCCTGGCTGGCGGCGGATTGGTACCGGCGCTCCTGCGAGCGTGCGTACCGGTATGATCGGAGACCGCCGGAGCTTGAAATCGTATGCGACGCCCGGCCGGGCGAGGCCGCCGAGGGCCAAGACGACCTTCCCGTAACGTTTTCGCAGGGTGGACGCCGCTATGCGGGACGTGCGGTTGTGCGGATGCGCGTGGGGGTTCCCGGCTGGGCGCACGAGGAGGCTGCCGTGCCCCCTTCGGTCCCGGCCGATCATGACCCCATGGGCTTTTTCTAGGAGAGGAGGTGCATATGTTCATCTCGCGCATGGCCCTCAACCCTGCTCGCGCCGAAGGCCGCCGTCTGATCGGTTCTCCCTATCGGCTTCATGCCGCAGTCGAGCAGGCCTTCCCCCCGGGGATTGATCGCCAGACCGACGAGGGGCGGATTCTGTGGCGTCTGGATGTGCCGCAGAACGCATCCGGTGCGGTGTGGCTCTACATCGTGAGCCCCGCCCGCCCTGACCTGACCCATGTTGTCGAGCAGGCAGGATGGCCGGCCGTGTATGCCAACGGGTGGGAGACCAAGGACTACGCCCCTCTGCTTGGCCGTCTGGAGACCGGGCAGGTGTGGCGGTTCCGTCTCAAGGCGAACCCGGTTCGCAAGGTGGCTTGCGACAAGGGGAGGATGCCCGACGACCGCGTGGTGGGGACGCTCCGCGGCCACGTGACCGTTGCCCAGCAGACGGAATGGCTTATGTCCCGTGCTGCCGCCCATGGCTTTGCCATAGCGGAAGACAACGAGATGGGCCCCGTCGTCTCGATAAGCCAGCGGCACAAAGAAGAGTTCCAGCGGGGTGGCGAGCGCGTGACGCTCTCAACCGCGCGGTTCGACGGCATTTTGAAGATTGTCGACGCTGAGGCATTCCGCCGTACGCTGTGCCAGGGAATCGGTCGCGCCAAGGGATTCGGGTGCGGCCTGCTGACCGTCGCACCCCTCGAAGGCGGCGCATCCCCCAAAGGCGGTGCGCAATGAGCGATTCCGCTCGCGCCAAGCCTCTCGGGACGCCGCCTCCCGACCTGGCCGATCTGGTGCGTGCTGAAGATCGCCTGTCGTTTGCCTATTTCGAGCTGTGCAGGGTGAGCCGGCAGGACAACGCGATCACCGTGACCGACGACGCGGGGACGATTCACGTGCCGGCCGCCGCCCTCGGCGTACTGATGCTCGGCCCGGGGGCGACCGTGACGCACCGTGCCATGGAAGCGCTCGGCGAAAACGGCGCAACCGTTGTCTGGGTGGGGGAGCGGGGTGTCCGCATGTATGCGTTTGGGCGCCCCCTCACCCATTCGTCCGCCTTGTTGCAGCGCCAGGCGCGTCTGGTTTCCAACACCAGGCAACGCCTGACGGTTGCACGCCAGATGTATCAGATGCGCTTTCCCGACGAAGATGTGAGCGGTCTGACCATGCAGCAGCTCAGGGGCCGAGAGGGGGCCCGCGTGCGGCGCGTGTACCGCACGTGGTCTGAGAAGACGGGGGTCGCTTGGGACAAGCGCCTGTACGATCCCGACGACTACGAGTCCGGCACCGAGATCAACAAGGCGCTTTCGGCGGCGCATACCTGCCTGTATGGCGTGGCGCATGCGGTCATCGTCGCTCTGGGCTGCTCCCCAGGTCTTGGATTCGTGCATACGGGACACGAAAAGTCCTTCGTGTACGACGTCGCCGATCTCTATAAGGCGGAGACGTCGATACCGGTGGCGTTTCAAATTGCGGCGCAAAAGCCTGACGACATCGGGTCCGCCGTCCGCCGCGGCATGCGAGACGCGTTCTACGACCTCTCTCTTGTTCGGCGCATCGCCGCCGACATCAAGGCTCTGCTCGGGTGCGATGCGGAGGAAAACGCCGGCGACGACGGCGATCACGTGGGTCTGTGGGATGCGCGGCTTGGCGAGGTCGCGGCAGGCCGCATGTACGACGACGGCGATGATGGCTCATGATCGTCGTGGTCTTGACGGCGTGTCCGGTTGGCTTGCGCGGCGATTTGACCCGTTGGCTGCTTGAAATCGCCCCCGGCGTGTTCGTGGGGCATGTCACGGCACGCGTGCGCGAGCGGTTATGGGAGAGGATTGTCGAGTTGGTAAAAGGCGGCCGAGCGATAATGGTGTATTCGGCCCGCAACGAACAACATCTTTCGTTCAAAGTACACCAGCCCGACTGGCAGCCGGTGGATTGCGACGGCCTCGAGCTCATCAAACGTCCGGCTGGAACCGAGGACTCGACGTTGTTCGGAGCTCCTCAGAAGGGTTGGAGCAGCGCAAGCAAACGACATAAAAGCCGGAAGTTCGGATAGGTTGTGCGCAATGCGGTGATGCAACGTATCGGGAGGAGGTGCTTTGGCGAGCAGTAGGGCTATTTTTGTGACAAAGTGAAGCAGAAACGGCCAATCTTGTGGTTAGATAGCAGGTGGAGAACTGTGGTCCCCACGCGTGTGGGGATGATCCCCTCGAAACCGGCGAGCTGCGAATGACCGGGTAGTGGTCCCCACGCGTGTGGGGATGATCCCATCGAGCAGATGAGGATAGAGATAGATTCCGGGTGGTCCCCACGCGTGTGGGGATGATCCCGAGCTGACCCAGGGCCAGGCAGGCATCAACCAGTGGTCCCCACGCGTGTGGGGATGATCCTCGTATCCGACAACATCGAGGACTACATTCCGGGTGGTCCCCACGCGTGTGGGGA
>DBEYOB010000175.1:0-26377 GCA_048173955.1 Coriobacteriales bacterium | reverse complement strand
GCCGAGAGCTTGCCGAAAATGCCGCATTCGGTGTTGGCGTAAAGCGTGCCGCTGTCGCGCGTCAGGTCAAAGTCGCCCTTGAGCTCGCCGGGCGAGGCACGCTCCCCCTTTTTCACCGCCTTGACCGAGGCGTCCATGATGCTGCCGTGGTCGAGCGGCAAAAGCTGTCCCGTGTCCACGTCCGTCACGCCGTGGCCCAGCGCGCCGAAGGTGCCGCTCTGCGGATCAAAGAAGGTCATCGTGCCGATACCCGCCATACTGTCGCGCACCCAGGCGCCGAGGCGGTACTCGCCGTCCTCGTCTTTCTCCGGCTCTGCGCTCAGTTCGATCGTGCGGGTGCCGCGCTTGACGGTCAGCGCCGCGGCGTCTTCATCGTTTTCTGCCAAAAGCTGGCGGAATTCCTCAATGGTGTCCAGGCTTTGCCCGCCGATGGCCGTGATGACGTCGCCGATCTGGACGCCCGCCGCCTCGGCGCCCGAGCCCTGGACGACGCCGGCGACGTAGGCGCCCAGCACCGACGACGAGTCGCCGGGCATCGAGTAGGCGCCCTGGTAGTAGGCGTCCATCAGGCTCGACACCGAGACGCCGAGCTGCGGGTGCTGGACCTCGCCGTTGTTGATAATCTGGTTGGCGATGTCGATGGCGTAGTTCGACGGGATGGCGTAGCTCATGCCCGCCCAGTCGCCCGACTGCGTCGCGCTGATCGTGGTCACGCCGACCAGCTGGCCGTCGGCGTTCACCAGGGCGCCGCCCGACGAGCCGGAGTTGATCATGGCGTCGGTCTGGATGAGGCCGACGTAGTACGCCTCGGTGCTGTCGAGCTCGACGACCGTGGTGCGGTCGACGCCCGACACGATGCCGGTCGAGACCGACCCGCTCTCGCCGTAGGGCGTGCCGACCGTCATGACCCACTCGCCGACGTCAACCGTGGACGAGTCGCCCACCTCGATGGGGGTCAGCTCGGTGTCGCCCGGGTCGACCTTGAGGACGGCCAGGTCGCTCGTCGGATCGGACCCGACGATCTCGGCCTCGTAGGCGTTGCCGTTGAGCGTCACCTGGACCTCAGTTGCGCCCTCGATGACGTGGTAGTTCGTCAGCAGGTAGCCGTCGGCGCTCAGAACCTCGCAGCTGCCCTGCGAGATACCCTGCTGGTAGCCGTTGTTGATCAGCGCGTAGACGCTGCCGACCGAGGGCAGCACCTTGTCGGCAACCACCTCGGCAAGCGAGGTGTCCTCGCCGGCCATCGCCACGGTGCCGCTCGAGGCATTGATCGCCTCGTCGGCGTAGGAGGCCGGCACGGTGGCCCCACCGAACGCCAGGCCGAGGGCGAGTGCGCCCGCGGCGACGGTGCCCGCCAGCCCCAGCGCAGCACGGCGGCGGGGGTTTGCGACCAACTGTCCCTCGGTGGACAACATGTTCCTGTTCATAACCCGCTCCTTCCAACGTGCGGATGTCATCGTTTCCGTCCGCGGCTCCGGTCCCATGGGTTTTCCCGGAACCCGGCGTCGCTACAGGTTTACCCCATGCGGGGCGCCCCTGCGCGCCGGTCGCGGCGCTGCGGCAAGATGCCATATTGCTGGACGGGCTTTCAGGTTTGTCGCACCGCACCGGCAGCCGCCCCTGTTCGACGACAGCCGCCTCCGCTCGTCGGTCGCAGTCCCGCCCGCCCCTCTACTCGCTCTCGAGGTCGTACTCGATGGCGGCCAGGTTGTCGCGCATCGAGCGCGCCGTCTCGCGGGAGATGAGGTTCTCGTCGAACGCCCGCCTGATCGCCTCGCGCTCCATCTGCAGCGCCGCGCGCTTGACGGCGTCGATCTGGGCGGAGTGGACGGCCGTCGTCGTCCGGCGCAGGTCGCCGCGCGCCGCGGCGGCGACGCGCTGGTACTCGAGTATCAGCCGGTCGACGACCTCGGGCTCGTAGCCGTCGTCGGGGGTCAGGGCGTGCAGCTGCTCGATGACGTGCTCGGCGCAGTTGAGGCGCAGGCGGTCGCGCGCCTCGTGGCGGGCCTTGCGCACCTCGGCGGTGACGCCCCACTCCCTGAACCCGGCGCGGCGCATGATGCCGAACCATCCCGAGGCGTTGCGCACAAACCAGCCGAGCTCGCCGCGGTGGTGCATGCGCGCGAGGCGCCGCTCGAGCTCGAGCAGGTAACCGTAGCCTACGATGGGCGCGATGCCCCCTTCGCGGATCTGCTGGTTGACGCTGAGCGTCTCCCAGCCGATGGCGCGCTCGCGCAGCACGTCCTCGGCAGCGTCCTGGTACGACGTCTGCTTCCTCAGGCGCTCGATGCGCGTCTCGTAGCTCGCGATGACCCTGCGGACGGCCCGCTTGTCGGTCAGGCTCTCGTCATGCGCGAGCTCGCTGATCACGCTGCGCAGGATGTGGATGCACGCCGACGTCTCGTCCGTCTGGGTGTGCGCGGCGACCTTCTTGGGGGCGATGAGCGGGACCAGGAAGTTGGCCAGCAACAGCGTGACGAGGATGACGCCCGCGCCCAGGAAGATGACGAGCTCGCGCGACTGCACGACCTCGCCCGTTCCCACGAACCGGGGGATGGAGAGGCAGATCGACAGCGTGACCGCACCCTTGGGCCCGCCGAGCGTGAGCAGCGCCGAGGAGACGACCGACGCGCGGTCGAGCCGGTGGCGCTTCCCGTCGGGCCCCTTCTCGATGCGCGCGCACGCCAGGCACCACGCGAAGCGCACCGCCACCAGAACGAGCGTGATGAGCAGCACGAAACCGAACAGCACGGCGTTGGGCATGTCGTTGGCGAGCGTGCGCACGGTCGCCCCCGGAAGCAGGGTGCCCAGCACAACGAACACGACGCCGTTGAGGGCGAACGAGATGACCTTCCACACGCTCGTGCTCACAATGTTCAGGCGCGCGGCGGTCGGCGCCATGGTGCGGTTGCTCATCGAGTCGACGATGCCCGCCGCGACGACCGCCAAGATGCCCGAGACGCCCACCTCCTCGGCGAGCAGATAGAAGGCGAAGGGCGTCAGCAGCTGCACGAGCACGTGGAACGTCACGTCCTCGAGCCCCAGGCGGCGCACGCCGCGCACGATCAGCCACTTGGCGAACGCGAGCGCGACGCCCAGGCCGATGCCGCCCAGGAAGCTCCAGACGAGCGAGACGCTCGCGTCGACCAGCGAGAAGGTGCCCGTCACCAGGGCGGCTATCGCGAACTGGAAGGAGACGACGCCCGACGCGTCGTTCAGGAGGCACTCCCCCTGCAGCAGGGTCTTCTGGTTTGCCGGTATCTCGACCCGCTTGCCGAGCGTGGTGACGGCGACGGCGTCGGTGGGCCCGAGCGCCGCGCCGAGCGCGAAGGCGAGCGCGAGCGGGATGGAGGGGACGAGCCAGTGGGTGAAGAAGCCGAGCACGAGCACGATGAGCAGCACGAGCCCCAGCGCATAGGCGAGGACCGGCTTGCGCTGGCGCCACAGCGCCTGCTTGTCGGCCTCGAACGCGTCCCAATAGAGCAGAGGCGCGATGAAGAACAGCAGGAAGAACTCGGGGTCGAGGTTGACCTCGACGTGCAGGGGCGTCACCGCCAGCAAAAGGCCCAACCCGATCTGCACCAGCGACGCGGGAGCCTTGGGGAACAGCTGCGCCACCACCGAGGAGACGAGCACGGCTCCGAGCAGATACAGGACGGGTGCGACCATGTCCATGGGCGGCCTCCGATGGGCGACGGGGCGGGCAAGCGGCAGACAATAGACGGGCGGCAGATGGCAGCAATCGGTAAATTCTAGATATAGCACCCGGAGGCGCGGCCGCGGAACATCAGGGGGCAAATGAACAAAGTGCCCACCGCACCGGCGGAGCGCCGCGGTGCCGGGGAGCCGCCGCAACAGGAAAGGCCCGCCCCGGAGAGAATCCGGAACGGGCCTGCCGAGTCAATCCCGACCGCCCGGGCCATACGGGCCGACGGTCGCGCGGTGCTGCGCCTTGCGACGGGCGAGCGGCTTTAGTACATGCCGCCCTGGCCGCCCTGGGCGGCCGCCGAGGCGATGGCGTCCTCGATGGTGGTGTCCTTGGGGATGTCGGTCACCGTGGCCTCGGTGATGAGGATGAGGCCGGCGATGGAGGCGGCGTTCTGCAGGGTGATGCGGGAGACCTTGACCGGGTCGAGCACGCCCATCTCGATCATGTCGCCCCACTTGCCCGAGGCAGAGTCGAGACCGCAGCCGGACTCCATGTTCTTGACCTTCTCGACGACGACCTGGCCCTCATAGCCGGCGTTGGCGGCGATGGTGGCGACCGGCGCGGTCATGGCCTTCTTGACGATGTTGATGCCGATGGTCTCGTCGGGGTCGTCGGTCTTGAGCGCGTCGAGCGCGGGCAGCGCGTCCATGAAGGCGACGCCGCCGCCGGCGACGATGCCCTCCTCGACCGCGGCGCGGGTGGCCTGCAGCGCGTCCTCGATGCGGTGCTTGACCTCCTTCATCTCGGACTCGGTCGCGGCGCCGACCTTGATGACGGCCACGCCGCCGGCCAGCTTGGCGAGGCGCTCCTGGAGCTTCTCGCGGTCGAAGTCGCTCTTGACGTTCTCCATCTCGCCCTTGATCTGGGCGATGCGGCCGTCGATGGCGTCCTTCTCACCGGCGCCGCCCACGATGGTGGTGTCGTCCTTGGTGATCTTGACGCTCTTGGCACGGCCGAGGCAGTCGATCGTGGCGTCGGCGAGCTTGCCGCCCAGGTCGCTCATGACGGGCTGGGCGCCGGTGAGGATGGCGATGTCCTCGATCATGCGCTTGCGGCGGTCGCCGTAGCCGGGGGCCTTGACGGCGGCGATGTTGAGGGCGCCGCGCAGCTTGTTGAGGATGAGGGTGGCCAGCGCCTCGCCGTCGACGTCCTCGGCGATGATCACGAGCGGCTTGCCCGAGCGCATGACGTCCTCGAGCAGCGGCACGATGTCCTGGACGTTGCTGATCTTCTGGTCGGTCACGAGCAGGTAGGGGTCCTTGAAGTTGGCCTCCATGCGCTCGTTGTCGGTCGCGAAGTAGGGCGAGATGTAGCCCTTGTCGAACTGCATGCCCTCGACGGTGTCGATGTCGATGCCGAAGGTCTGGGACTCCTCGACGGTGATGACGCCGTCCTTGCCCACGACCTCCATGGCCTCGGCGATCTTGTTGCCGATCTTCTCGTCGCCGGCCGAGATGGTGCCGACCGAGGCGATCTGCTCCTTCGAAGAGACCGGCTTGGCCTCTTCCTTCATGTGCTCGACGACCGCGTCGACGGCCTTGTCGATGCCGCGGCGGATGGCGAGCGGGTTGGCGCCGGCCGTGACGTTGCGCAGGCCCTCGTTGACGATGACCTGGGCGAGCAGGGTCGCGGTGGTGGTGCCGTCGCCGACGAGGTCGTTCGTCTTGGTGGCGACCTCCTTCACCAGCTGGGCGCCCATGTTCTCGATGTTGTCGGGCAGCTCGATCTCCTTGGCGACCGAGACGCCGTCGTTGGTGATGGTGGGAGCGCCGTAGGAGCGCTGCAGGGCGACGTAGCGGCCCTTGGGGCCCATGGTGACGGTAACCGCGTCGGCGAGGGTGTTGACGCCCTTGGCAAGCTTGGCGCGAGCCTCGGCGTTGAACGTAATCTGCTTGGCCATAAGTGCTGTCTACCTCCAAGAGAGAGTGTTTCGGATGAACGGCTGCGCTGCCGTACGGCTCAACCGAGCGTCAGCCGCGGCGCAGCCGGGGGCACATGCGGCGCCCTACTCCTCCACCACGGCGTAGATGTCGGAGTCGCGCATGAGGAGGTAATCCTCGCCGTCGACCTTAACCTCGTTGCCGCCGTACTTGCCGTAGATCACGACGTCGCCGACCTTGACGTCCATCGGGATGCGGTCGCCGTCGTCGTCGAGCTTGCCGGCGCCCACGGCCACGACCGTGCCGCGCTGGGGCTTCTCCTGCGCGCCGCTCGAGATGTACAGACCGCCTGCAGTCTTCTCCTCCGCCTTGTCAGGCTTGACCAGGACGCGATCTCCCAACGGCCTCAACTGCATAGGTAGGACCTCCTCGTTCGTCGCTGGCCGCTTGCGCGGCCGCCGCCCCGGGTTTGCTCCCCTGCGGGCGGCCTCCTTTTGTTTGACGTGATGCATGGTACCCACTTATGCGGCTTCTAACAACTTGCGGTGAAGAAATCTCACAATTGGCGGCTTAGATTAGATACTATGAAGAACATGAGGTGATTTGTTGAATAAGGCATAAGGTGGGAGGCGCAAGGCGAGCCTGACATGATCGGGGCCAAGCGAGCATCGGAAGGGCCGAGACGGCAGGACCCGGGCGGCGGGAACCCGGCATCCGATGCTGGGGGCCGGCCTGATGCTAGAGTCTGGTTTGATGCTGGGGTCCGGCCTGATGCAGCCGGCCGTCGCCCCCGCCGCCGTTCGCTCCTGCGTTCGCCGACCGCTTTGGCGCCTTCTCGCCGAATACTTCCCCCGAGTTGCCCCCGAGCCACCCTCCCCAAGTCGCCAATTCGTTCACTTTCGCCCCAAATGGATATCAAATATTGATACATAAGCCATTGCGCGGGATAGTGAACGGACTCGATTGGCCCGCATCCGCGCTTCGCGACGAGTTGCGCGCACCCTTGCGCTCTCTCGGGAATGCCGGTCTTGAGAACACCGTTTCTGACCTGTGCTTTTGTTCTGCGCTTCCCCTGCATGCGAAAGCGAGGCGTACGCAAAGGACGGTCAGGGGCATATCGGTGCGAGCAATCGGCAACCGGGAGGTCGTCCGATTCGTTCAATATCTCCCCTACTGGTTGTCAACTCAAACTTTGATAGCCAATTGGGGCGAAAGTGAACGATTGCGGTTCGCGATTCCGGCCTCGCGGGGAACGGCCCATCGCATACCATAGCTCCCATCGGGCAGGCGAGGCAGAAGGGGCGGCCATGGCAGCAGAGACGCCAGAAACGCACGCAGCGCAACCGCACGGAAGGGCGACGGCGGCACGCGGCGCCGACGGACGCGGTGTCGACGGATGCGGCGCCGACGCGCCCGATGCTCCCGATGCGCCCTCCCGCCCGGACATCCCGTTTCGCGAGAACGCCTACCCGATCGTCGAGGCGCTCTTCGCCGAACTGCGCGGGCAGGACGTCGGCGCGTTCATCCACGCGGCCCGGTGCGCGTGCACGCGCCCCGACGACGTGCTGGAGTACGCCATGTGGCGCCGCTCGACCATGGGCGACCGCCAGCACTTCCCCACGGCGCTGCGCAGGCGCCTGGTCGGCCTGCTCGAATCGTTCGACGCCCGCTCCCTCGCCGAGGACCTCGCGCTCGACCGCGAACGGTCGCTGCGCGCACTCGAGCTGCTCTCCTACTCCCGTTTCTCGCGTTCCCCCGAGCACATGCGCGCAGTCGACGCCCTGCGCGACGGCACGCTCAGGAGCTGGGCCAGCGCCAAAGAGCAGGCGTATCGGCACGCACGCGCGACCGGCGACCACGCTCCCCTCCTGGGGCTTCTCGCACGCCGGCCCGACGTGCTGCTGCGCGAGGTCGGGAGGCTTCTCGACGCGGGCGTGAGCGCCGGGGACATCCTCGACACCTTCGAAGCGGCGGACCCCGTCCCGCTTGCCATGCTGCTCGCCGCCTTGGCGCGCGTCGACTCGGACGAGGCGATCGAACGGCGTCGGCGGCGCGAGGAGGACCGGCTCGTCCGTCGACAGGCGACCGCCCTGATGCGAACAGCCACCAGCGTGCGCAGGGCACGCGGGGGTCTCAGACCTCCGGCGCACGGCACGTCGACCGGAAGCGGATGGGGCGCGAGCCCCAGCGTTCTCGCCAATGGCGAGCGCGACCTGGTCGAAAGGCTCGTAAGCGCCAGAACCCGGGTCTACTGGGCCGAACAGTGCCTCGCTGCCTCCCCGAACGACCCGGCGCGCCGGGAGCTCGACGAGGCAAACGCCGAGGTGGACGCCCTGACGCACGACAACGCCCCGGCGCTTGACGCCATCCGTGCGCGCGTCCGCACCGCACGCGCCGCGGCCGAGCGCACGGCCGCCTCCGTCGAGGCGTTGGTCGACGAGCTGCTCGCCCCGCGGGGCACCGCCCCCGACGACCTTCGGCCCGAGACCCGCGAGCTCGTTGCCCGGGCCCGCGCCGCACTCCATGGCACAAGGACATCCTGCAGTCCGGAAGAACCCTCCCCCGACGACATGGCCCGGCACGACCGATGGGCCCTCATGGGGCTCGCCTACGGGTGCGCCACGTGCGACCTTGACGACGCCCTCTGCGCCTTCGCGACACTCGCGCAGGAATGCGTCGTTGTCGACGGCGTGGACCCGCGCCTGCCCCCGCACATGTGGGAGCTGAGCCGCACGGGCTACGTGGTCGGCCGGCTCAAAGAGCGCGCCGCCGAGCAGGTGGGGCAGCGCATCGCACGGCTTGCGAAGACCCGCAGCGAGGCGGCGCGCATCCTGCGCGAGCTGCTTGCCCGCGAGCTCGCCGGGCTCGCGGCACAGGGAGCGCCGCTCGTCGAGACGCACGGCGAGGCGGACGTCGTGCTTACCGTGGGGCGGGAGCATGGCGAAGACGCCGGGCGCGGCATGCGCGAGACCCCGCTCAACGACGAGGGGCGGTTCGTACCGTGAGGGGGCCGCGGCGGCACCGCCCGCACACGCACCCCGGAGGGCACCGAGTCCGGGCGGCACCGCCCGCTCGGCTTCGCCTGTGCTAGAATCGCGGCAGGCCGGGACGACGTGCTGCGGCTCCTTTCACTCATACGATAGCCCGGAGGGGTATGCCGCAGCGATGGTCCCGGCCGCCTTCTTGGCAACCGTCGTTGCCCGCGGTGCCCCATGCGCGCGACAGGCAGACGGGCATCGCACGCCAACGACTCGCTCCTGCACCCCAAACCCGGCAAACCCTAGGAGGCCCCATGGTACACGGCACGATCCAGGACACCGGCACCACCCCGGGCATCTCCCCCGAGGCCGATTCCCCCGAGGTCTGGTCGTTCTTTGCCCACGAGGACGACTGCCCCGAACTCGACGTGGAAGCGTGCGTCGGCCGGCTGTCGGCCGCTATCCAGTGCCGCACGGTGAGCCATGTCGACACGTCGCTCACCGACTACGGCGAGTTCGACCGACTCCACGGGCTCATCCGCGAAAGCTACCCGCACATCATGGCGGCGGGCACGTTCGAGACCATCGGGCACAGCATCCTCATCACCATCCCCGGCACCGACCCCGACCTGCGCCCCGTGCAGCTTATGGCGCACCAGGACGTCGTGCCCGTCGTCCCGGGCACCGAGGACGACTGGACCCACGACGCGTTCTCGGGCTTCGTCGACGACACCTACGTGTGGGGCCGCGGCACCCTGGACATCAAGGAGATGCTCATGGGCGAGCTCGAGGCCGTCGAGCTCGTGCTCGCACGCGGCGGACGCCTGCGGCGCACGCTCATCCTGGCGTTCGGCGAGGACGAGGAGACGCTGCAGCAGGGGTCGCGCGCCCTGGCGCGCACGCTCGACGAGCGCGGCGTGCGGCTCGAGTTTTTGCTCGACGAAGGCTCGACCGGCATCGACGACGGGGCCGACTTCGGGGCGCCGGGCTTTCGCTTCCGCGGCGTCGAGCTGGGCGAGAAGGGCTACTGCGACGTGCGCGTCACGGCGCGCAGCATCGGCGGCCACTCGTCGAACCCCTTTGGCGGGACATCGCTCGCAGTTGTGTGCGAGGCGGTGGCGCGCATCGCGGCGGAGGCGTGGCCGCAGGGGCTCTCGCCGCTCGTGGCTTCGACCTTTGCCGAGCTCGCGCCGCACGTGACCGAGGGGCCGTTCGCCACGCTGCTCGCGCCGCTACCCGGCGAGACGCCTGAGCAGACCGTGGCGCGCCAAGCCGCGGCAATCGCCGCCGCGTGCGTCGAGCGCCGCGAGCTCTTCCCGCTGGCGGCGACCACCTGCGCCCCCACGATGCTCGAGGGCGGGTCGCAGGGATCCAACGTCATGCCGCAGACCGTGTGGGCCGTGGTGAACTTCCGGCTCTTGCCGGGCGTGTCGAGCGACTGGGTCATGAAGCGCTGCCGCGAGCTCGTGGACGGGCTCGACGTGGAGCTCGACTGGTTCCAGCCGCCGAGCGAGCCGTCGGCGGCCGACGCGGGCTGCGCTTCCGAGCTGGGATGGGACGTCGTGAGCGAGGCGGTGGGCCGCTACTTCGCCGACCCCGCGACCGGCGAACCGCTCCCCTGCGTGCCGGCGCTGGCGACCGGCGGCACCGACGCTCACATGTACGAGGGCATCTGCGACTCGTGCCTGCGCATGGGGCCGATGGCGGCCGACGCCACCGAGAGCGAGCGCGGCGTGCACGGCACCGACGAGCGCATCACCCGGCGCGCCTACCTGCAGGGCATCCGCGTGCTGGCGCGGATCGTCGAGCGGGCGTGCCTCTAGGCAGGAGCACCGGCGGCAGTCGAGCGCTTGCGGCGCGGCGACCGTACACCCCGCACCGGGATTGCGGTTGCCGCGCCGCATCCTCGACGGTCGGCGTTGGACGGCTGCCCTGCCGGCCCTCAGCGTCCTGTCGGCCTCATCTCCGGTGGCCTTGCGCGTAATGAATCATTTGTTTACGCCAATGCATACATTTCACCCGACGGCAGCACCTGCTGCCACATTTCAATACCATCTTGTCCCAAATGCCCCCTATTCAGTAGCGGTCATGAGGGGCAGTGTACAATAAATCAATTTATGAATATAGCACTCGCACCATCGGCGAAGATGCACCACTAAACCGCAGATAGATAGTTTAATGAATTTATTTCATAGAATTGCATTCTATCCGCAGCGATACATCTACGATATCAGACCAAGAAACTACTGAATAGGCGCACTTTCAGCCAAGATAGGCCTTGAAGTTGGCACGGAGTCGAGGACGATTCGCGGAAGAAGCCATTTATTTTGCTATTTTGATTTCTGGAGACCTCTTTCGAGCCCCGTGCCCCCCTCGTCACGCCCGGTCTCGGTCCATTCGCGCAAAAGCGCAGCGATGCCGTCATGCCGCGACAACCGCGCGGTGAGCATCGAGACGGCATCGGGCAACGCCATCGACCTCGAGTAGGCCATCCGGCCGAAACGACCACCATGTCCCACCATGCTCACTTCGCGCACTATCTCCGGCGGCGCAGACCGCACCGCACTTGCCTGATATAGTGTGAACAGCAAAAACAGCACCGAGCCGTCCCTCGCACGGGACGGCCCACAGCGGATGGGCACGAAACCGGGAGGGACCACATGAGCGAACGTGCAATGCGCGAGTTCGAGCGCTGGGAGGCAAACGTCGCCGACCCCGAGCTGGCGGCCGAACTGGCCGCCATGCGCGAGAGCGGCGACGGGACGGCGATCGAGGACGCCTTTTTCCAGGACCTCGAGTTCGGCACGGGCGGCCTGCGCGGCATCATCGGCGCCGGCTCCAACCGCATGAACGTCTACACCGTGGCGCAGGCCACGCAGGGCCTGGCCGACTACCTCAACGCCCACTTCGACAGCCCGAGCGTGGCCGTGGGGCACGACTCGCGCAACATGGGCGAACTGTTTTGCCAGGTCGTGGCCGAAGTCCTGGCCGCCAACGGCGTGAAGGCGCACCTCTACCCGCGCCTCGAGCCCACGCCCGCCGTGTCGTTCGCGGTGCGCGACCTGGGGTGCTCGGCCGGCATCAACGTCACGGCGAGCCACAACCCCGCCGCCTACAACGGCTACAAGGTCTACGGCGCCGACGGCTGCCAGATCACCACGCAGGCCTCGAAGGACATCCAGGAGGCCATCCGGCACGTCGACGCGTTCGGCGGCGTCAAGCGCATGGCGTTCGACGAGGCGCGCGAGAGCGGCATGGCGAGCTACATCGGCGAGGGCACGCTCGACCGCTTCATCGACGCGGTAGCCGCAAGCTCGCAGCACGTCGAACCCCCCGCGGACGGCGCCGACCTCAAGCTCGTGTACACCCCGCTCAACGGGACCGGCCTGGAGTGCGTGGGGCGCATCCTCGAGCGCATCGGCATCGCCGACGTGACCGTGGTGCCCGAGCAGGCGCAGCCTGACGGCAACTTCCCCACCTGCCCCTACCCCAACCCCGAGATCCGCGAGGCGCTGCAGAAGGGCCTCGAGCTGTGCGACGAGGTGCACCCCGACCTCCTGCTCGCGACCGACCCCGACGCCGACCGCGTGGGCATCGCCGTCCCCCATGCCGGGGAATACGTGCTCATGAGCGGCAACGAGGTGGGCATCCTGCTCACCGACTGGCTCGCGGCGCGAGCGGCGGCGCGCGGCGAGGACGTTGCTCGTAAGGTCGTGATCAGCACCATCGTGTCCTCGAGCATGCTCGACGCGCTCGCGGCCAAGCACGGCTTCGAGCTGCGCCGCACGCTCACCGGCTTCAAGTACATCGGCGAGCAGATTGGCCTGCTCGAAACAGCCGGCGAGGCCGACCGCTACCTGTTCGGGTTCGAGGAAAGCTACGGCTACCTGGCGGGCACGCACGTGCGCGACAAGGACGCCGTGGTGGCGAGCATGCTCATCTGCGAGATGGCACGCGACTACAAAGCCCGCGGCATGGACCTCGTCGACGCGATGGAGGCGCTCTACCACGAGTACGGCCACTACCGCAACGCCACGATCTCGCTCTCGTACCCCGGTGCGGAAGGCGCCGCCCAGATGAAGGCGATCATGGCGAACCTGCGCGCCGAGGCGCCCGCCGCGGTGGCGGGCCTGGCGGTTGAAAAGGTCGTGGACTACGCCCCCGGCGTGGCGATGCCCATCGCAGGTGGCCTTTCCGGCAGCGGCGATGCGGCCGACGCGCCCCAGATCCTGCCCGGCGCCAACGTATTCGAGTTGCAGCTCGCCGGCGGCAACAAGCTCATCGTGCGCCCAAGCGGCACCGAGCCCAAGATCAAGGCGTACGTGTTCGCCAAGGGGGCCACGCCCGAGGAGTCGGCCGCCATCGCCGAGAAGCTCGAGGCAGGTGCGCGCGAACTGCTCGGAGCGTAGTGCTCGAAGCGTAGGGCATCATCCCAAGTCCGGACGCTCCGAACAGGGCAAGATAAGGGCAGAGATAGGGGCCGCAGCTTTGTCGATTGAGCTGCGGCCTTTTGCATATACAGAATACGGGACGATGTCCGCGCCCTCTGCGACGCCCGTGCAGGCGCAGCGTGCAATAACGGTTCGCCGTGTCAAACGATTCCCAACTTCTCTTCAATGGAGAGAAGTTTTGTCTTCAACTTCTCTTCAATGGAGAGAAGTTGGTATACTTCTCTCGTAGCCGGCAGACGGGCAAGGGAGGACACCGTGTCTTCGTCATCTCAGGGATACACCGCACTCGTGCAAGAAGCGCTGTCGTTTTCCTTTCCCACAATCTCCCCGCGCCATGACATTATCGGCAATCTCGCCGACCCGGCCCCATTCAATCTCGTCCACATCATTACGGGCATGAGACGATGTGGGAAGACGTTCTTCACGTTTCAACTGATTCGCCGGCTGTTAGACAAGGGCGTTCCGAGAAGGCACGTTTTCTATTTCAACTTCGCCGACGACAGGCTCCGTCCCATCTCGTCAAACATGCTCAACGATATAGTCGAGGAGTACTGGCGCCTGGTGCCCGAGGCTCGCACCGAGGGCGCATATCTCTTCCTCGACGAAGTCCAGGAGGCCGACGGTTGGCAGGGATTCTGCCAACGCATCGCCGAGCACGAGCGTGTCACCTTGACCATTACGGGCTCCTCTTCCAAACTCTCGGCAGACGAGATCGCATCGACGTTTCGCGGTCGTTCCATGGAACATCGCATGTTCCCTTTGTCGTTTCGTGAGTATTGCGAGTTTCACGGCATCGAAACCCCCGAGCCCGACGCACTTCAGCGGGCCGGCGAAGTTGCCCCGCAAAAAAGAACCGAGCTGGAGGCGGCGTTCGATCGCTATCTTGTCGAGGGAGGCTTTCCCGGCGTGCAGACGCTAGACCGAGGTCAGCGCATCTTGCTGCTTCAATCCTACATGCGCGACGTGGTCGCCCGCGACGTGGTAGAACGCTATCGGCGCATAGACATCGACCTGGCCAACCAAGCCGCACTCTTTTGTCTGAGGAACACAGGATGCGAGCTTTCCATTAACAACCTGGTCGAAAGCCTGCGTGCCGTTGGGTACCGCACATCATGGGAAACGATCAACGGGGCAATCAGGCTGTTCAGACAAGCGCACCTTCTGGAACTGCTTCCCGAATACTCGGTGTCGCTGTCGCCTGACAGCACCGCCACGAACAAGGTGTACGCGGCCGATCCGGGTATGGCGTACGCCGTCTCCCGGGCAAACCAGCAAGATATTGGCAAACGCTTGGAAACAGCGGTGCACGGAGAACTCTTGCGCCGGCTTGCATTCAGCAGAATCGATGCATTGACCTCATATACCGAGCCACGAACAAAGAGGAAGGTGGACTTTTTGGTCGGAGATGCCCTAGGCACAGACCCGTACGAGCTTATCCAGGTCACGGTCGACATGTCGGCAGAGAAGACCCGAGAGATGGGCTCCCTCGCCGAGGCGATGCGCGCGACGCGCCTGCGCACGGGAACCATCGTCACCCTGCGGGAAGGTGGAGACGTCGAGAGCGATTATGGAACGGTGTCCATTCTGCCGGCATGGAAGTGGGCGCTTCTCCCCTAAAGCTCGGCCGCCCGTCTCCGCCGACCGGACCCGTCATTCCCCCGGCCAGGCCTCCTCGCCCTCCTCGCCCACAATCGCAAGGTACTGCGCACACGTGACCTTGCGCACCTTCGACCGCCCGAACGCCTTGTCGTCGCGCGTAAGGATGAAGTCGATATCGTTGAGCTCGGCGCAGGCGCGCACGAGACCGTCTTCGAAATCGGGCTCGTTGCCCTGCAGGGATAGATAGCATTCCTCCGTCCCCACGGGGGCGATGGCCACCAGACCGGCAAGCGCCTCGACGCCGCGACGGGCCGTATGCTCGTCGTAATAGCGCTCAAGCACGTAGTAGACGTCCCTGAGCGACAGCGAGCAGGCAAACCCGAGGTCTCCCCCGCCGTTGCACAGCTCGAGCACCCGATATGCCTCCTCTGACTGGGGGCGACCGGGCACGATGGCATCAAGCAGCACGTTCGTGTCGGCATGGCCGCCTTCTCCGCACAACGACGCGGCGCCGCCCCGGATTGCCCGGAAGCGGCGCCGCGCGGCCCAGACGCCGGCCTCGATGCTGGCCGACATACCTCTATTCAGCCCGAAAGCCCCGGTGGCCTTCGGTGCGGCTTTCGGAAAACCCTCGTCAGGCTCCGAGATCGGAAGTTCCTACGCCTCGGCGGGCATCTCCGCGCCGGCGGCACGGGTTCCGGCGATCTGGCCGGAGACGAAGGTCCAGGACTGGGCCTGGCCGCCCCACGGGGTGTAGGGCTTGCCGTCGACGTTGCACACGCCCTCGGAGTCCTGACCCACCGCGAAGAGGTTCTCGATCGGGGTGCCGTCCTCGCGCAGGACGTTCATGTTGGCGTCGATGTTGAGGCCGCCCACGGTGGCGTAGGCGTAGCCGCAGCACGGCACGGCGTAGTAGGTTGCCGCGGAGTCGGTCAGCGTGGCGGAGAGGGTCGCCTCGTCCACGCCGAGCGCCTCGGCGAGCGCCGCGACGCCCTCGCCCTTGATGACGTCGCCGAACTGCTCGCCCACCTCGAGGATCGTGTCGATGTCCTCGACGGGGGTGCCGGCGGCGGGCAGGGTGCCGCCCTGGGTGATGAACATGGCGTTGGCCGCGGCCTGACCCTCGGAGAGGCCGCCCTCGCGGATGCCGTCGATCTCCTCCTGCGTGTACACCACGTAGTACTTGTAGCCGGGCGCATACACGATGTCGGTCACGACGTTGCCGTCGGCGTCGGGCTGGCCCCAGGGCTCGCCGGTGGTGGTGACCATGGTGTGGTCGGTGGTGAGGGCGAGGGCCGTGAGGATGGCCTTCTGGTCGGCGGTGAGCTCGTCGGTGCGGATGACGTTGGCAACCTGGTTGATGTGGATCATCGGCAGGGTGCCCATGCCGTAGAGGCCGGCGCCGGCGGACAGGCCCATCTGGATGCCGTCGCCGCGGCACAGGGTCACACCGAGCGTGTTGGTGGTGCCGCCGAGGTACTCGTTCATCATGTCGGCGTTGGCGATGAAGCCGCCGGTCGCGAGCACCACGTTGTTGCCGTAGATCTCGTAGGTCGTGCCGTCGTAGTACGTGGCGTTGACGCCGACGACGGCGCCGGCCTCGTCGAAGATGAGCGAGTTGGCCTTGAGCTCGGTCATGTACTCGCTGCCGCTGCTCAGGCTGTTGGCCGTGTCGAGCGCGCGGGTGAACTGGTAGGTCTTGTTCGGGCCGAGGGCGTTGAACGAGGTGTTGTCGTCGTCGGCCGTGTAGGCAGCCCACAGCTTGTCCCACTCGGGCACCACGAAGCTGCCGAGCAGGCCGTCGCGGCCGGTGAACTCGAAGCCGAAGTTCTCGTTGTAGTAGTCGATCGAGCTGCCGGAGCGGTACACGGCCTCGCTGATGACGTCGGCCTTCTCGTCGGACTCGACGTAGGCCATCCACGTGTCGTAGACGTCGTCCTCGTTGATGTAGTCCTCGCCGTTGGTGTAGAGCTCCTTGAGATACTCGCTGTTGAGCGCCATGGGGCCGGTGGTGCAGGCGGAGTTGCCGCCCACCTTGCCGGCGGCCTCGAGGCCGAAGACCTTGGCGCCCTGATAGGCAGCGGAGCAGTAGGTGAGGATGCCGGAGCCGCCCAGGCCCACGACGATGACGTCGTAGCCCTCGAGCGTCTTGGTCTCGGTGCTCTTCTCGGGAGCGGTCTGCCAGGTGGAGCTGTCGCCGCCCGCCGCGTCGATGGCGGCGGCAACGCACTGCTTGATGGCGGCCGAGGTGATGGTGGCGCCGGCGATGGAGTCGACGGCGATCGACTGCGCGTCGATGATGCGCGGGATGAGCAGCTCCTGGGCGTTGGCGAACCACTCGCCGGTCTCGCTATCGTGCTCCTCGGTGACCTCGATGGCGGTGATGGCGCCGCCCTCGAAGGTGACGTCGCAGGTCATCTGGCCGGTCCAGCCGAAGCTCGCAGCGGTGCCCGAGTAGGTGCCGTCGGCGGGAGCGGCCGCGGCGTCGGAGGCCGCCTCCTCGGCGCGGGCGACCTGGGTCGAGGTGCCTGAGACCAGCGAGCCGAGCGTGAGCGCGCCGGCGACACCGGCACCGGCCGCGACCAGGCTGCGGCGAGAGAGCGTCGTATCGATCATACATGCCCCTTTCGACATCGTGCGGCGCGGCCCCCGTGGCGGCACCTGCACATAGGTATCAGCATAGGTCCGCCGCGCTCAAAAGGTAAGCGAAAAAGCGTTGTACACAACTGTTGGTTGTGTTATGGAAACCTGATACAATCAATATATGCACACCACGAACCGCCGCCGCGCAGCACGGCAGGCGCCGCCGCGTCCGTTCCAGACGCGCTTTGGGCGAGGCTGCGCCGACGGGGGGCGGCGGGGCCACAGGGGGGGGGGAACCGTGAACCTCGCGCAGGTCGAGTACTTTACAACCACCGCCGAAACCCTGAGCTTCACCAAAACGGCCGAGCTGCTCAACGTGACGCAGCAGGCCGTGTCCAAGGGCATCGCAAGCCTCGAGGGAACGCTCGGCGCGAGCCTGTTCGAGCGCAGGGGCGGAGGCCTCGCCCTCACCGAGGACGGGGTACGGGCGCGGCGCCACGCCGAAGACCTCCTGCGCGACGCCGCACGCTTCGCCGAAACGGCGCGCCGCGACGGAGGCGGGGCCGGCATCGAGACGCGCACCCTGCGCCTCGGCGTGTCCGACACCCTGCTCGGCGACCGCTACACGCTCTCCCTCGACGCCGTTCTCGCCTTCGAGCGGGCGCGCGGCGACGTGCGGCTCGACATCTCGGAGTCGACGAGCGACGGCTGCCAGGACATGCTCGCCGCAGGCGGCGTCGACGTCATCATGATCACGGGCCGGGCCGACTATCGACGCTTCAGGGTGCGGCGGCTCGAGGAGCGGCGGTTCGTGCCGTTCGTGGGGCTGGGCCACCGCCTTGCCGGCAAGGACGCCGTGGGCATCGCCGATCTGGCGCACGAGACGTTCCTCATCCCCTACGGCGCGACGTCGGTCATACACGAACTGTGCGAGGGGTTCTACGACGCCGGGGTCGAGGTTCCCTCCCCCGCCCAGTTCGTCTGCCACGAGTGCTCGCCGCGCCTCATGGTGGAGCGCGTCTACCACGGCGAGGGCGTCGCCGTCATGCGCGACAACAACCTCGCCTTCATCGACCCGGCGCGGGGCAAGGCCCTCGACGTCGCGGACGGCTCGTTCAAGGCGCGCCTGAGCGCGGCGACCCTGCGCGGCGTCGCGCGCGACCCGCTGGTCGCGGCGTTCGTCGAGCATCTGGTGGGCTGCTTCGGGCACGACAGGTAAGCGTGCGGGCAGGCAGGCCCCGCTTTGGCCAGATGAAGACCTGCAGGTGGGGCCCGGGCGCATCCCGGGCACGCCGATGCCGCCCGCAAGAAACGCGCCCGCCCGTCGCCGGTCGGCAGACGGGCGGGCGCATCGGCCACGAGGCGCGCGCTTTACAGCGAGGCGACGTGGGTGCCGGTGAGATAGCCGAAGGTCACGCAGCGGCCAATCGACAGGCCCATGGTGGACAGCGAGTAGTCGGTGGCGCTGTAGAAGGGACCCGAGCAGTTGCCGGCGGCGAACAGGCCGGGGATAAGGTTGCCCTCGGCATCTTTGCACTGGCCGTTGACGTCGATCACCAAGCCGGCGGGGATGGCGGCGATAGAGTATTCGCGCAGCATGGCGTAGTACGGCGGCTGGGCAAGAGGCTGCATGTACTTGGACGACTTGCCGAAGTCGACGTCGGCCCCCTGCTCGCACAGCTCGTTGTAGCGCTCCACCGTGGCGACGAAGGCATCCACGGGCAGGCCGGCGGCCTCGGCGAGGCCCTCGAGGGTGTCCGAGCTCAGCAGGGTGCCGTCCTCAACGTACCCGGCGATCTGCTCAGGCGTCCCGTTGGCGACGGTCTTCACCGTGGGGTCGCTGCCCCAGCCGTAGACCTGCTCGGTGTAGTTGTCGTCAAAGATGGAATACATCTTGAGGTCAGGCTGGTCGCGCAGGATGGTGTTGCGGGCGCCATACGCGACGTCTTCGTACATGAAGCGCTCGCCGTTGATGTTCACGGCCAGGAAGGGCTCCTCGCGGAAGCAGCCCTTGCCGCCGTGGATCATCTTGCAATGGCAGCCGGGCTCCATCACGGCGCCTGCAGCCATGCCCATGAGGTGGCCGTCGCCGGTCTTGTACGACTGCTTGCGGCCGAACGGCTGGGCGTCGACGCAGTAGTGCCCCACAAGGGCGGCGTTGTTCTGATAGTCGCCCGTGGCGAGGATGACGCCTTTGGCGGCGTTGAACTTGATGAAGTTGCCGTCGGCGTCCCGGCCCACCACACCGGTCACGGCACCGCCCTCGGAGACGAGCTGCACGCCGGGGGTCTCGTAGTAGATGTCGATGCCGTTGCCGTTGTAGGCCTCGGCGAGCGCCTGGGTGGGGGCCATCATGCTACCCGAGAAAAGCCAGCCACGCACCTGGCAGTTGCCGTCGTCGTACTCGTGGTTCTTGGAGTCGCTCTCGGTGTAGTCGGCAAATCCGATGCCGTCGAGCTTGGCCATGTACCAGTCGACAGCCTCGCCCGAACGCTCCGCATACTCGCGCTGCAGGTTGATGTCGGGACGGTGGTCGTAGAGGGCGTGCATTTCGTGAACATACTGGGCGATGCCGACCTCGGTGCTCTCCTCCTTCACCACACGGGCGCACAGCATGCCCTGGGCGAGGGCGACCTCCTGCTTTTGAAGCACGGCGACCGTGGCACCCTGATCCATGGCGGCCAGCGCGGCGGGCATGCCGGTGGTGCCGCAGCCCACGATCACGACGTCGTAGGTTTTCTCGTCGGCGAAGTCGGTGATGGGGTCGATCACGACGGGCGTTTCGGTCAGCTCGGCGGGCAGGATGCCTCCCGGGAGTTCGGAGGTCGCGGCAGCGGGCTCGTCGGATACGGCCTCGTCGGCCAGGGCGGCGGTCGTCAGGGCGGCCGTGGCGACGGTCGCGGCCGCAGCGGCGGACCCGAGCTTCAGGGCGTCGCAGCGAGAGATGGAAGTGGTCATGATCGCGTCCTTTCGGTTGTATCGGGCAAACTGAAGCGGTCCCACCGTACGGCCCGGGCATGTAAGCCAAAAAGCCCCGGCGGAGGCCGAAACGGTTGGTTCGTGTAATCCACCGCATGTAAACCGCCATGGATTACCAAGCATTCCGCTACACTGGAAGCATGGAAAAGCTCAAAGGGTTTCTCGATATAACCGCCCATCCCGAACGTGCCTGGAAAGAGCGGCTCGACGTCCCGGCCTTCGTCGTGGGGGCCGGGGCCGCCTCGGCGTGGCTCACGCTCTTCCACACGCGCATCGAGCCAATCGGGGCCGCGGACCCCTCCGTCTCCGAAATCGCGCTCGACCTGGTGCTTGTTGCCGCATGTCTCGTTTTCGCCATGCTCACCCGCAAGGCCGCCCCGCTCGCACTGCGCCGTCCCGTCGTCGGCGCGTCGTGCGTCGCCGTGGCCGCAGGAACGCTCTTGAGCGCGTGGGGGGCCGGTAACGGGACGACCTTCCTTGCCGGCGGCGCCCTGGCGACCGTGGGGACGGCGGCGATGCTCCTCCTCTGGCGGGAGTACTTCTCCTGCCTGAGCCCGGTGCGCATCGCGCTGTACACCGCCTGCTCGGCACTGGCCGGAGAGCTGATCCGCGCGGTCCTGCTCTGCCTCGACCCCGCCTTCCTCCCCATGGGAATGGCGGCCCTCCCCTGCCTGTCGACCGCAGCGCTCCTGTGCGCGTTCCGGAGCCTCCCCGCCCAAGACCTTCCGCGGGCGCCCCGCAGCGTTGCGCCTGCTCCGAAAATGCTCCTCGCCGTAATCGCCGCATACGCGTTCTGCTACGGCCTCGTCGACAAGACAAGCGAGAGCAGCGTGGTCATCACCTCACTCAGCAAGCTGTTGCCCGCGCTGATCGTCGTGGTGGTCGTGCTGCTCCAGTCGGAGCGCTTCGGCTTCAGTGATGTCTACCGTCTCGGTGCGCCGTTGGCCATATGCGGGGGCGCGCTGTTCTGCGGCTTTCCGGGCATGGATCCCACCATCGCCAACCTTTTCGTGACGTTCGGGTTCTTCGTCTGCCGCATCCTCGCAAACGTGGAGATGGGAAGCCTGGCGCGCACGGCCGGGACCAGCGCGACGTATCTCTTCGGCGTCCAGATTGCGATGCGCTACCTGGCGTCGCTCGCCGGCAAGTCCCTGCAGCTCCCCCAGGTCGAGGCGCTCATGCCCGATGGGTTCTACGGGGTCCTCGCGCTCGCGGCCTGCCCCGTCGCAGCCGGCGTCGCGCTGGCGTTCATGCGCAGCGGCAGGCGCGGCGCCCCGTTCTGGGGGCTCAACGTCCGGGAGGGCGGGCCCGCCGACGAGCGCGCGGCCGCCATCATGCGCATCCAGCGCGCCGCCGAGCGGTTCGGTCTCAGCGAACGCGAGAGCGAAGTTCTGCGGCTGCTGATCGAGGACAAGACGCTCGCACAGATCGGCCGTGACCTCTGCATCGCCGAGGGAACCGTGAAATCGCATGCGAACCGCATCTATCGCAAGGCGCGGGTATCCGGACGCAGGGAGCTCGCCGAGGCTCTGGGGGAAGGCCGGGAAGAACGGCCCGGCGAGAACCGGTAGCCGCGGGCGGGGCAAGCGGCGGGCGGTCGTTCCCGACGCGGGGGCACGTGCGGGGAAAATTGCCGGTCAGCTGTGCAACAGATGCGATGCAAAACGAGCCACTTGGGCGTCAGCACGGCGCACTACCGCCGGCGGAGGCCGATACCCGGCACACGATTGCCTCGCGCACGAAAAATCGTCCGCAATGGACAAATATCACGGTTGGGAGAGACTTTGGTACTTTGGTTTGGTCATTTGTCTCATTGATTGATGAGTTATCACGTCGATTTCGCCCGTCTGTAAATACGCAGCCCTTCAAAAGTCTCTCCCAACCGAAAAGTTTGTCCATCGAAAGCGTTTTTTCGCGCGCGACTCGTTCTCCGCGGCGCGCTCTCTACATGCAGGATCCAACCAGAAGCCCTCCGGCAGCTTCGACACGGGGGATCAGCCCGCGCGCCCTCTCTAGTGGCCGGCGAACTCCTCGAGCATATCGACGAGCTCGCTGCGGCTATGTACCTCGCACTTGCCATAGATATGCCGAATGTGCGTCTTGAGAGTGGATTCCGACATCCCCAGGTCCTCCTGGATCTGCTTGAGCCCGTGGCTGGTTATCCACAGCGCAAAGACCTCGCGCTCGCGTGCCGTGAACCGATACGCCTGCGCGAATTCCTCGGCCCTCACGTGCACCTGATGAGGCAGGGCGTGCGGGTTGCTCTCGACGAAGCTCTCCGGCGCCACGTCGATGTCGAAGAGTACGGGGGACGAGCCGACGTCGAGCAGGAATAGCCCAGCCGCCACAAGCACAACGACAAAAGCGCCGAGGAGCGAAACCAGTTCCCCCTGTCCCAGCCACAGGGCAGTAAGCGTGCCGCCGCCGAGCGCGACATGGACAACCAGCCGGCCCAATGACACGACCTCGGCCACGCGCCTCAGCGAGGAGCGCGCGACGTCTATCAGCAGCACCCAGCCGCACACCTCCACCACGCTTGCGCAGCATTCCGCCGCGACGTTCAGCCAGGTAAGCCCCACGTTCTCCGCAAGGTCGAGGATCAGCGTGACGACAATGACGACCAGCAGGATCGCCGACTTGTAGAACCACCCGAGGCGGATGCTCGGCCGCGACGATCCCCATGCGTACCAAACCAGCACGCCCATGGTGACAACCTGAAACGCGAGCTGGGCAACATCGGGGGCGAGGCTGCCCGTGCGAGCGGGCAAGACGGATGCGGCCCCACCCGCGCTAGCGGCCAGCCCAGCCGCTTCATCCGCGTTGGAAAGCGCCGCGAAAAAATTCCCGGAGCCGACACGCATGACTCCGATCACGAGCATGAACGCCCCCAGCGTCACCAACGCCTTCCAGAGTCGTCCGTGCTGGCCCTGCGGCCCTTGCCGGTCGACACGTCGTTGGCTGGAGCCCTCGCCCCCGCTTGCGTCGAGTTGTATCGTGGGTTCAGCCGCTGCCCGCGCATCGGCCCTGTCGCGCGGAAGCATCAGGAACATCCCGATAGGGCTGGCTACCAAAGCGGCAAACTCAACGGAAGCACCGAGCGCAGAACACGCCCCGCAAATCACGGCCGAAAGGAGAAATGACGCGGCCGAGTAGCCGACGAGCTCGCGCTTTCCGAGCCCCGCATAGAGCTCCGCCCAGGCCACAAGCGGAAACGCCGCCGCCACGCCGCCGATAGCGGAGAGCGTGCCCGTAAGAGCGAGGCTATACCCGAAGATGTGGCACAGCGCAGACGAGGCAGACTGTACGAGCACGCAAGCGCCTACCGTCGCCCGACGTGGAAGCACGCCCAGATGCCCGAAGCGAGCAGCGAGCATGATGGCCGCGTACCCAAGACAACCACCGAGTATCGACAGGAGATGCACGTACAGCGCGACATTGACCCCGGGCAGCAGGGCGACGTCCGACCCCAAAGACGAGTTGAACATCATGCCGACAAAGACCCAGTAAAGCGCGAGCGCGAGGTAGCGTGGATCAAACCGACGCCCGGAAGCGCATGAGCGCGCATCAGCACCAGACAAAGCCGTCCTCCCTGCCTCGCCAGCCACAACCCCTCGTGCTCGTCGCCGCGGCAGCTTTCGTTCAAATCGTGACAACGCATGACCATAGCTTAGCGCTTTTCCGCTCGTCAGGGCACCCCATCGACCATAATTGTCGACCCCGTTTTCCCGTGACGGGCACTCGGATAATTTCGGTCGATAGCGCATCGCGGCCTGGTCGGATAGCGTAGTCATCGACAAGTGGCACCGTGCCGACGCCCGAAACCGCGTGGGTTGCGCTCGCGCCCGGCACGTGCCATGGACAAGGTGGGCGAGCCCCAGTCCGCCGCACCGAAAGTTCGAGAAAGGAACGCAGCAATGTCCCACGATATCTCGCGTCGCAACTTCGTCACCGGTGCTGCCACCATGGCCGGTGTCGCCGCCATGGCAAGCGTGGCCACCGGCGCCCTGGCCGAGGAGGCCTCCGAGCACGGCGAGGCCGTCGACCCCGGCTCGGCAGGCGGCTTCACCGCCGAGGGCAGCGACTCCATGCGCAACACCCCCATCGACACGAGCTGGCTGACCGCGCCCGACCCCATCTCCGACGACCAGATCTCCGAGACCGTCGACGCCGACGTCGTGGTCGTGGGCTGCGGCGTCGCCGGCCTGACCGCCGCCCGCGCCGCCGCCGAGCAGGGCGTCAAGACCATCTGCATCGAGAAGGCCACGAGCTACCAGTACCGCTCGGGCCAGTACGGCATCTACAACAGCACCGTCCAGCAGGAGAACGGCATCACCTTTGACGTGAAGGCCGCCATCAACGACCTCATGAAGGAGATGGGCTACCGTCCCGACCAGCGCGTCTGGAACCTGTACGCTCAGTACAGCGGCGAGGCGTTCGACTGGTTCCTCGCGCCCACGAACGGCGACTACGACTTCATCCCCATGGACGCGCTGACCTACGACACCTCGCGCATCACCCTGCAGCCCACGCACTTCCCCGCGCCCGAGGCCTACGACGTGACCAAGGAATACTCGCCCACCTACCCCGAGGCCACGCTCTCGTTCATCCCCGACCAGGGCGGCATCATGGAGGTCAACTACCAGGCCGCCCTCGAGGCCGGCGTCGAGTTCCGCTTCAGCACCTGGGCCCGTCAGCTCGTACGCCCCAACAACGAGGGCCGCGTGCAGGGCGTCATCTGCCAGGACATCGACGGCAACTACATCAAGGTCAATGCGGCCAAGGGCGTCATCATGGCGGCCGGTGACTACGGCAGCAACGCCGACATGGTGAAGTACTACTGCGGCGGGCGTACCTACAGCGCCATGTGGATGAACATGGACGCCGCCGGCAACCCCACCAACATCGGCGAGGGCCAGCAGATGGGCATGTGGATCGGCGCCAAGATGGAGGACGGCCCCCACGCCCCCATGACCCACACCCTGGGCGGCGCCCTGGGCTGCGACGCCTTCTTCCTGGCCAACACCGACGGCAAGCGCTTCTGCAATGAGGACGTCGCCGGCCAGCAGCTGTCGACCCAGATCTATCGCCAGCCGGGTGACATCGCCATCCAGATTTTCGACGACAACTATCCCGACCAGGTGGGCCTGATGGGCTGCGCCCACGGCAGCGTGAACCACATCGTTGACGAGAGCGAGAACCCGCACCTGGAGGGCTACGGCATGACGATCGGCCGCACCTCCATCAGCAGCCGCGAGGAGGTCGAGGGCAACTGCATCGCCATCGCAGACACGCTCGAGGACCTCGTCGCCCAGCTCGACCTCACCGACGAGGCGCGCCAGAACATGCTCGACTCCATCGCCCGCTACAACGAGCTGTGCGCCAAGGGCGTGGACGAGGACTTCGGCAAGACCTCCAGCCGCATGTTCCCCATCGAGACCCCGCCGTTCTACGCCACCCAGATCGGCGCCGGCGCCATGCTGGTCTGCCTGGGTGGCCTGATGATCGATCCTGAGACGCTGCAGGTCATCGACTACGACTACCAGCCCATCGAGGGCCTGTACGCCGCCGGCAACAACATGGGTGGCCGCATCCTGCAGGACTACCCGGTCACCATCGGCGGCGTGTCGCACGCCACCGCACTGACCTTTGGCTACCTCTCCGGCAAGGCGGCCGCAGGCGCATGGCCCACGGCCGACGGCGAGGTCAGCGCGGCCGACTCCGCCGCTGCCGAGGCGTAGTCACCAGCCAGAAGGCATGCCTGTCCCTTGTGGCGGGCACACAGCAAGGGCGCGGATCGGACGTATGCCCGATCCGCGCCCTTTAGCATGCGGCACCAAAATGGGAGGCCCTAATCGGACGATCGGGGCCGGCCGTGGCGGCCGACCCCGACCCCTGCGCACCGGGGCGCTGCTTAGGCCCCCATCATGGCGGCAAACTCGTCGAGCAGGCTCGAGAACTCGGCAAGCGCGTTTTCTATCGGCTCGGCGGTCGTCATGTCCACGCCCGCGCCCCGCAGAAGGTCGATCGGCGACTTGGAGCAGCCGCCCGCAAGGAAGTCCAGGTAGTCGGCCGCCGCCGGCTCGCCCTCCGCAAGGATGCGCTGCGACAGGGCGATCGCCGCAGCGAAGCCCGTCGCGTACTGGTACACGTAGAAGTCGTAGTAGAGGTGCGGGATGCGCGCCCACTCGACCGAGATCA